>NZ_CP151276.1:2080625-2435000 GCF_046736325.1 Paracoccus sp. ME4 | reverse complement strand
CGACAAACAGGGTGAGAGACCCTGTCGCCGAAAGTCCAAGGGTTCCTGCTTAAAGCTAATCTGAGCAGGGTAAGCCGGCCCCTAAGGCGAGGCCGAAAGGCGTAGTCGATGGGAACCAGGTTAATATTCCTGGGCCAGGAGATGGTGACGGATCCCAAAGGTAGTTCGATCTTAACGGATTGATCGGGCTGCTCAGGGGTCCCTGGAAATAGCCCTCCACAAGACCGTACCCGAAACCGACACAGGTGGACTGGTAGAGAATACCAAGGCGCTTGAGAGAACCACATTTAAGGAACTCGGCAAAATACCTCCGTAAGTTCGCGAGAAGGAGGCCCGGTTTTTGCGCAAGCAGAGGCCGGGGGCACAAACCAGGGGGTGGCGACTGTTTACTAAAAACACAGGGCTCTGCGAAGTCGTAAGACGACGTATAGGGTCTGACGCCTGCCCGGTGCCGGAAGGTTAAAAGGAGATGTGCAAGCATTGAATTGAAGCCCCGGTAAACGGCGGCCGTAACTATAACGGTCCTAAGGTAGCGAAATTCCTTGTCGGGTAAGTTCCGACCTGCACGAATGGCGTAACGACTTCCCCGCTGTCTCAAATGTGGACTCAGCGAAATTGAATTGTCTGTGAAGATGCAGACTTCCCGCGGTTAGACGGAAAGACCCCATGCACCTTTACTACAACTTCGCACTGGCATCAGGATTGCGATGTGCAGGATAGGCGGTAGGCTTTGAAGCGGGGACGCTAGTCCTCGTGGAGCCATCCTTGAGATACCGCCCTTCGCACTCTTGATGTCTAACCGCGGCCCGTTATCCGGGTCCGGGACCCTGCGTGGTGGGTAGTTTGACTGGGGCGGTCGCCTCCCAAACAGTAACGGAGGCGCGCGAAGGTTGGCTCAGACCGGTCGGAAATCGGTCGTTGAGTGCAATGGCAGAAGCCAGCCTGACTGCAAGACTGACAAGTCGAGCAGAGACGAAAGTCGGCCATAGTGATCCGGTGGTCCCGAGTGGAAGGGCCATCGCTCAACGGATAAAAGGTACGCTGGGGATAACAGGCTGATGATGCCCAAGAGTCCATATCGACGGCATCGTTTGGCACCTCGATGTCGGCTCATCTCATCCTGGGGCTGGAGCAGGTCCCAAGGGTATGGCTGTTCGCCATTTAAAGAGGTACGTGAGCTGGGTTTAGAACGTCGTGAGACAGTTCGGTCCCTATCTGCCGTGGGTGTTGGAGACTTGAGAGGAGTTGCCCCTAGTACGAGAGGACCGGGGTGAACGTTCCACTGGTGGACCAGTTGTCGTGCCAACGGCAGTGCTGGGTAGCTATGAACGGACAGGATAAACGCTGAAGGCATCTAAGCGTGAAGCCCCCCTCAAAACAAGGTCTCCCTTGAGAGCCGTGGAAGACCACCACGTCGATAGGCCGGAGATGTAAGTGCAGCAATGCATTCAGTTGACCGGTACTAATGGCTCGATAGGCTTGATTTGATCCGGAAGAAGCAGGATTACCCCCGCTTCCTCCAAAGCATCCTTGGACAATATCAGATCCCGCAAGGGGTCCGACGCTGAGCGTTTCTTTCCTGGTCTGGTGGCCCTAGCGCGAGCAAAACACCCGATCCCATCCCGAACTCGGCCGTTAAGTGCCGCTGCGCCGATGGTACTGCGTCTCAAGACGTGGGAGAGTAGGTCACCGCCAGACCTGGAAAGAAACGCATATCTCTCCGAAACGATAACAAACCCGATCAGGACACATATGGCGCGGGGTAGAGCAGCCCGGTAGCTCGTCAGGCTCATAACCTGAAGGCCGCAGGTTCAAATCCTGCCCCCGCAACCAAAAATGCTAATACTATCAAAGACTTCAAAGCCGGGCGTAACGCTCGGCCTTCGGCGTTCCAAATTCTTGTCAACACATGGTCAACGTTTTACGAGGCCCCCATCAAGGGTGCAGACAATCGTGCAGAAGACGACCATCACGCGGCCGCTCTGCATGCCGGTTCAAGCCAAGACCAGATCTCCGCAGTGACTTGCGCAAGTGGCCGTCCTTCGAGAGCCGTCCCCTCCGAGTAGGCCAGCCACTGTGTCATCTTCGCCGGATCGGCCGAAAACTCCGCGGACAGCCCGACAGGGCAGGCGGCTGGAACAATCGTGTCGCGTCGAGCGAAGGTTCCTCGGATCGCAACAGCGAGGTCGCCCATGTCGATGTCGACGGACTTCGGCAGCGTCCAGAGATCATAGAGATCCTTCATCCGGCTGTTCGCCAAGCCCAGCGCGACCACGGCCTGGAACTTCTCGGCGATGACGGTGGCCGGTGAATAGGCGCGGATCGATGCGGCAGGAAAGTCCAGCAGCGAGCCATATTCGATCTCGAACTTTGGATCGGCCAAGGCATCGCCGAAGCCCAGGTCCACGGTGATCGGAATGCGCGTGCTCCCGAGATATGCATCAGTCCGGAGCCGCATCCCGCCATAGATCTGGTCTTCCCGAATGGCGACGGCCGTCAGGCTGGCAACGTCATAGACCAGCCCATCGCCTCCATCGATGGCGAGGATCTGAGAGAACGCAGTCTTGAGTTCGGCCTCCTCATCCGAGCCGAACGCCAGGAAGTCGATGTCCCGGGTGAAACGCCCGGTGTCGGCTGTCCACAAGGTAACGAGCATGCCCCCCTTCAGGACGAAGCGGTTGCGATACTCGGAGACCGATAGCCGGTACACCAGTCGTTCGAGACCGAAAGCCACGAGGACGACATCGAACGGCTGACTTTCCGCACGGGCGAGGTTAAGCAGACGCTGACGCACAGATGCCGCAATATCTTTGGGCTGCTTAGCCATTGGATGTCAGGGCCTCCAGATAGGGGCGCATCTGGTTCCACGCGCCGTTCTCGCGAGCGGCTGTAGCAAGCTGGCCTGCCGTTGCCTTCCGGGCGTTCAGCGCGGCCTTCATTGCTTCAACGGCAACTGATCGGTCCACCAGCTTCGGGTTCCGGAATGCGTCTGCAATCGTCTTGGCGATGGAATATACCCGCACCTCAACCTCCCCGATCCGATGGACCTCGGCGCCATTGGTCAGGTAGGGCTCACGGAAACGCACGATGCGGATGCGAGGGTATTCGATCTTCGGCGCCCAGTCCTTGGCACCGATGGCGATCCACACCCGCCTTGGGAGTTGGTCGGTCAGCTGATGAAAGGACAGTGCCGAAGTCAGGCAGATGACGGCCTTTGGAGCGAGTTTGGCGATGTCGATCAGGCCCGCATGCAGGTCTGGTTCGCTGTCGGGAAGCTGGTACAGTCCCCGTCCGATCCGTACCACCACGCCCTCTGCCACTGCCCTTGCGATAGTGGTCCTGCTCACGCCGATGGATGCCAGATCCCTCGAACGGGCAAGCGCATGGGCTTCCATATAGTCGACCATGCGGGCGCGCTGGCCCTGATCCGTAGTAAGCATCGTTACAAAACCTCGGACGAAAGTGCATATTGTCCTAGGTTTTGTAACATACGGCTCAGCTTCAAGCAATCTACGCAGACCCGCACCCAACGGCGTCATCATGTTTAATCACCGCAGATTTTGCGGAGATTAGACCCGCTATTCTCCGCACGACTGTTCCATAGGCGGATTTTGCCGTTCGATGAACCTTGGAACGGATGGCACCCGGATCACGAGAAACGGCTGATCCGTCAAATGCGGTTGCGCGCGATCACCTCCGCGGCGGAGGAAGGATGGTAGCTGGATTCCGGCGCGGTGAACCCAGCGACAAGTTCCACCTGCAGCTACGCAAAGGCCGCCACTTCCTGACTTGCCATGTCACGCCGGATCAGGTCTTCAACATAGGCGCTGACGGAATGGTAGGGCCCTGCGTCGCTCACCATGGACGCCAGGAACGCGTGCAGCTCCTCATCGATCTCAATCGTCATCGTTTTGGGTCGGGCCGTCATCCCTCTCTCCCTCTGCGCTGTCAGCTTGAGCCTCGGCGACCTCACGGCCGCAGTCGGGACACGCAGTCTCTGTCCTTGCAAACGCAAACCCGCACTCGAGGCATGGCTTCAGATCCGTCATGTCCTCCAGGAAAGCGCAACGCTTGCACAGCGTCTTTGTGTGCTTCAGCGACAGATACTCCCTGAAATCAGCAAGCCAAGCGAGAATCGCTCCGCGCTTCCAATCGCCGTCCCAATTCGTCGCCTTCTCGCGCCAGGCCATATATTTTCGCGCGCGGATCCCGCGCTTCTGGGCCGCGGTCAGGGCTTCCTTTTTCGCTGGAACCTCGAAGACGTGACCGCAATAGCCCCGCCCGACTGGACTGTTGCAGATCCACGTTCCCGCCTTCTTGCGAAACTGAATCGACAGGCTCGAGCACAGAGGGCAGCAGTCGCGCATTTCCGGGACGACGGCGTCACGGATCGCATAGCATTCCTCCCGCAACTCAGCGCGATAGTCGTGGGCAGGTTCCCGTGCCTCATATTCGGCTTTTGCCTTGTCCAAATAGGGCTGAACGCGGGGTATTCTCACCGTGTGCTGAAGGACGAGCACAGCTTCATGGTCGGCGCCGCATGTTGCGCATTCCGAACCAAGGAATTGAACCCTGGTGCGCTTCCAGTTCTTCCAGTGCCAGGGCGGGCCATGCTTCCGCCTGGCGACGAAGATTTCGCGCGCAGCTTCTTGGCCCGTCATGGTCCGCCTTTCGAGGGCGTCTTGAACACGCTGGAACTCAAAGGGCCATTCAATCATGAGACAATACCGCTGATCGAGAACAGCGCGCCTCGGCTGAGAAATTGGTGCCGAGGTCCACGCCGTGTCATCATTGGCACGCTCGCGCTTGATCACGCAAGACAGCGTAGTCGCTCAGCATCTGAACGACGACGGCCCCTTCCGGCAGCGCCTCAACCTCATCGGCGGCCCGCGCTTGATCTGCTGCGGTGTACTCGACCACGGGCGGACATGGCGCGCGGGCGTCAGAACCGCCCATCGCGCAACCGGTCAGCCAGAGCGTCACGATCAGCAGGGCGACGGGCGGCGGCGTCGAGCATCTGGCGGTGGACGGCATCGTTTCTCTCTCTGGCATCAAGCAGTTCGGCGGCACGCCCGGCGCGCTCGCCTGCGCGGCGGAGGTTCAGCAGGAACAACAGGATCGCTGCTGCGGTGAGGATGAGGCCCAGCGCTCTTCGCGCCGGGCCATGGGTCAGAAGCCAGCCGATCACCGCTGGCCCCGTTTCCAGTCGTCGAGCCGGGCGTGGATGGTGACGGCGATGCCGATCAGCACCCAGCGCAGCGTGTCGAGGTAGGGCACCAGCGGCTGGATCGTGGACTGGGTTTCCGCAAGTACGTCCTGCAGGACCTCCACCCCTGCGGCGCCGACCGTGGCGGCACCCGCAGCACCGCCACCGCGCAGGGTGCGGCTTTCTGACAGGACTTCGCGTGCAGGCGGCAGCTTCGGGGCGAAGGGCACGGGCCGCACCGGGAAGGGATCGCCCCAGGAGCGAGCGGGACCGAGGTCGATGTGCATGAAGCCCGACCGGGGGTAATAGCCGAACCCCAGAAAGCCGACTGCCCGCGCCGCCGCCTCGAAGGCCACCGGATTGTGGTTGGCCATGGCGATGTCGAAAGCCGTGCCCTGCATATGCTTCGAGGCCGGGGCGCCGCCGACAGCGCGGTTGTGCTCCGGGCTGCGATAGGCCGAGCGGATGATCAGCGGCTGGTTCTTCACGAAGGACCGGAATGTGTCGAGGAAGTCTTCGGGCTTTTCATACTGACCATAGCCAGTGGTGACCCTGATCCGGTCCTTCCGCAATGATGCCTTTCCGCAGATCGCCGTGACGGTGGACCTGCTGACCACGGGCATCGATGTGCCGAAGATCACGAACCTCGTCTTCATCCGCCGCGTGAACAGCCGCATCCTCTATGAACAGATGCTAGGCCGGGCCACCCGCCGCTGCGATGATATCGGCAAAGAGGTCTTCCGTATCTTCGATGCCGTCGACCTCTACGCTACCCTTCAAGACCTTACACAGATGAAGCCGGTTGCCAGCAATCCGAAGCTGACCTTCGAACAGCTGTTCGATGAACTGGCCACCGTGACCGAGGAAGTCCAGCGTGAACTCGTCCGCGATCAGGTCCTGGCCAAGCTGCACCGTAAGCTGCGCAAACTGCCCAGCAAGGTCGCACAGATGGTCGAAGACCTGACCGGCGAAACGGTCGAACAACTCCGTGATCGGCTGCGCCAAGGATCACCGAGCGACGCCGCCGCCCATGCAAAAAAATACGCGGGCCTTGGCAAGATCCTCGACTGGAACCCGGACGGCTCGGGGCCGAACCTGATCCCGATCTCGCACCACGAAGACAGCATGCACGCCGTGCCGACCTTGTCCACGCTGCCAGTGATCTTGCGGATGGCGGCATCTTCAATCGACCCATATTGCGCGGCGAAGGCCTTTTTCAGTTCGTTCACGACGATGTCGGCATGCGCATCTGTCGCGGCAAAAACGAGGGTTTTCCCTTCAAGGCTGGGGTCGATGTGCTTGGCCAGTTCTTCCGCGATGACCTGATTGAAGGGTTGGGTGATGACCTTGCGGTTGAAGGCTTCGACCTGAAAGCTGAGCTCATCCGGGGCGGTTGCGTTCTGCACCTCGCCTGTCTGACCATCCAGAAGCTCGACGTCTTCACCCGCCTCAAATGTGATACCGGCCTTGGCAAGTGCAGTCTGGAAGCGGATCGGGGGTTCGTGGTCGATCAGCCAACCGTCAACCACAGCCTCGCGGTAGGTGTAAGTATAGATGGGGTCGCCGAAAATCTGGGCTGTGTGCAGTGCGGGGGTGGCTGTGAGGCCGATCTTGACCGCGTCGAAGTGTTCCAGAACACGGCGATATTTCGAGACGTAATCTTCCTGCCCCCGGAAGCTCAGCTCAGCGTCCGACATCTCGCGGTCTAGCAAATAGCCACGGTGACATTCGTCGATCACCATCAGGTCATACTGGCCGATGGGCGGGACATCTGAGGGTTCGGCGTTGTAAAGCACCCGCTTCACAAGCCCTTGGATCGTGCAGATGTGAACGCGGGTCTCAGGGTCAGGCTTGATGTCCTCAAGCCCCTTAATGCCGAACAACTGGCCAAAGGTCTTTGGCCCTTCGATGGCCGTGCTCATGAATTCGTCGGTGGTCTGCGTCCCCAGGGCGGAACGGTCAACCACGAAGCAAATGCGCCGGAAACGCTTGGTGGCGAGCAGGCGATACAGCATCGCGATGGCCAGCTTGGTCTTGCCCGTTCCTGTAGCCATCGCCACAAGCATTTCGCGCTTTTCAGTGGCGAGTGTCTTCTCGACCTCCCGGATCGCCGCTTCCTGATAAGGGCGCAGGTCGAACCCGAAGTCAAAGGATCGGGCTTGCAAAGCGGCTTGCGCCTTTTCCTTCTCCACTTCGAGCATGGAGATAAGTTCTTCCGGCCTGAACCACCCTGTGAGGGCGCGACGCAAATTGTTGGGCAGCCGCACGTCTCGGAACCAGATGCCGCTCTCAGTCTCCACCTGTTTCAGATAGGGGCGTCCATTCGTGGCAAAGACAAACGGAACAACAAAGCCGTCACCCCAAAGCTCTGAATTAGCTGGCCACGAAAAACCCTTCGAATAGCGCTCAGCCTGATCTACTGCCGCAGAAACGTTTTTCCGATACCGTTTGGCCTCAACGATGCCGACACAAGTTTCTCCGACGAAGAGCGCGTAGTCAGCTGGGCCGGACTGTGTAGGCCATTCCGCGATCGCCATGTGGCGACCTTTTGCGGGCCTCGTATCTTTGCCATAGCGCAAATCAACACTGTGGGCTTCCCAGCCCCGATCTCGCAGTTGCTGGTCAATAAGGGCGCGGGTGGCCTGTTCGTCCACCATAAGGGCCTTGGATGGGTGTAACCATCCGGCGTAAGCCGCGGCTGCGATGCTCAGGTGGCACCCTTAGGCTCCAGACCCATTGATTTCATGCTTTTCGCGTGATTCAGGCTCCTCAAGGAGACCTGATCGATGAGTAATCTTTACTGGCTGAGCGACGCCCAGATGGAGCGTCTGAAACCGTTCTTTCCCAAAAGCCATGGCAAGCCCCGCGTCGATGATCGCCGTGTCCTCAGCGGCATAATTTTCATCAATCGCAATGGGTTGCGGTGGTGTGACGCGCCGAAGGAATACGGCCCGGCCAAAACCCTCTACAACCGCTGGAAGCGCTGGAGCGACAACGGGGTTTTTGCCCGGATCATGGTCGGCCTTGCCGCCGAGAGCGCCGAGCACAAGACGATCATGATCGACGCGACCTATCTCAAGGCACACCGCACGGCCTCAAGCCCTGGGGTGAAAAAGGGGGGCGCGGGCGCCAGATCGGGCGCACCAAAGGCGGTATGAACACCAAGTTGCACGCTGTCGCCGATGCCAACGGGCGGCCGATCGGGTTCTTCATGTCGGCCGGCCAGGTCAGCGATTACACCGGCGCGGCGGCGCTGCTGGGCAGCCTGCCGAAGGCTGGGTGGCTTCTGGCCGACAGGGGCTACGACGCTGATTGGTTCAGAGACGCGTTGAAAGACAAGGGGATAAAGGTTTGCATCCCCGGACGGAAGTCCCGCAAGAAGGTCGTCAAATACGACAAGCGGCGTTACAAAAGGCGTAACCGCATCGAAATCATGTTCGGGCGTCTGAAGGACTGGAGGCGCGTCGCAACCCGTTATGACCGCTGCCCGGAAACGTTCTTCTCAGCTATTATGCTCGCCGCAACCGTCTTGTTCTGGCTGTGAAACTCAATGAGTCTGGAGCCTAGGCGCTTTGGGTTTGGCGGGCCGGGGAGCCCATCTCTTCGCGAGCCGGTCGAAGCGTTCGGCGATACTGTCGCTACGGGCATCTTCGGGATCAAAAGAACCACCTGACCTGCGGACCATATCGTCGTGCTGCTCGTGGTCCGGATCGGCGAGGGCTGTGAGGAATTCCTCGTAGCCAAGGGCACCACTGAACTGCTCTTGGTTTGCCTGAGGCTCCGCCTCCTGAGTAAGGTGGAGCATCATGAGCAAGACAACGAACAAATTTTCTCCGGAAGTGCGTGAATGGCGCGGTGCGGTTGGGTCTGGACAATGAGGGTCAGCATGGATCGCGGTGGCAGGCGGTCATGTCGATTTCGGCGGAGATCCGCTGCGCGCCGCAGACCCTGAATGGCTGGTTCAAGAAGGCCGAGTTCGACAGCGGCAAGCGCCCGGGCGTCTCAAGCGAGATGGCCGAGAGAATGAAGGTGCTGGAACGCGAGAACCGCGAACTGCGCCAAGCGAACGAGATCCTCCGCAAGACGTCAGCGTATTTTGCGATGGCGGAGTTCGACCGCCGGTCGAAGTGATGGTCAAGTTCATCTATGACCATCGCGGTGCGCATGGGGTCGAACCGATCTGCGAGATGCTGCCGATCGCCCCCTCCACCTATTACGATCACCTGGCCAGGCGGGCTGATCCCGCCCGGCGGTCGGATCGCGCCAAGAGGGATGAGGTGTTTCGGCCCGAAATCCAGCGCGTTTTCGACGCGAATTGGCAGGTCTATGGCGTGCGCAAGGTCTGGCGGCAGTTACGCCGTGAGGGCTTTGACGTGGCCTGCTGCACAGTGGCCCGGCTGATGAAGAGCATGGGGATTCAGGGCATCATCCGCGGTAAGCCGCAGAAGACGACGATCCCGGACAAGAAGCTGCCATGCCCGTTGGACAAGGTGAACCGCCAGTTCCGCGTTCCGGCACCGAACATGCTGTGAGTGTCGGATTTTACCTATGTCGCCACCTGGAAGAGGTTCGTCTGTGTCGCCATTCGTCGGGAAAACAGTCCACTGGACTGTTTTCTGACCCTGCTCATCCATCGATGCCTATGCTCGCAAGATCGTTGGCTGGCGCGTCAGCAGCTCGGCGCATGCGGGGTTCGTTCTCGATGCCCTGGAACAGGCGGTGCATGATCGCCGCCCCGGAAAGGGCATGGGGCTGGTTCACCACAGCGACAGGGGCTCGCAATACCTGTCTATTCGCTACACTGAGCGCTTGGCGGAAGCCGGTATCGAACCCTCGGTGGGCAGCGTCGGTGACAGTTGCGACAACGCCTTGGCCGAAACGATCAATGGCCTGTTCAAGGCTGAGGTCATCCACCGCCGCGGCCCATGGCGAAGCTTGGAAGCCGTGGAATACGCGACGCTCGAATGGGTGGACCGGTTCAACCACCGCCGTCTTCCCGAGCCCATCGGGAACATCCCGCCCGCTGAAGCCGAGGCCAACTTCCATGCAGCTCTGGAAACTGAAGCCATGGCCGCGTAACTAACGAAAATCAGCCTCCGGCAAACCAGGAGCGGTTCAAACGCCCTTGGTATCTATGCCTGCAATGGTGTCATGCGGTCACTTGCACGGTGACGCCAGGGTCAGGGTAACGTAATGATGCCCCCCATCGAGCAGGACAAAGGTGCATATCCTCTGGTCTGGGGCGTTCGGCATGGCATCACGACGCAGGGTGATCGAGATATCGGTGTCGCGGATACGCAGGCGGGCTGAAAACCCCGGCCAGTCGTCGGGCAGGCAGGGCGCAATCATCAAATGCCCGCCGCGACGTCGGAGCCCCAGGAGACCTTCGGTCGCGGCGCGATACATCCAAGCCGATGACCCCGTGTACCAGGTCCAGCCGCCCCGCCCCAGATGGGGTGCCACCGAGTAGACATCGGCGGCGACCACGTAAGGCTCGACCCGATAGCGAGCGGCATCATCGGCGGTCAGCGCATGGTTGATCGGATTGACCATGGCCAGCAACCGCGCTGCCTCAGTGCCGTTTCCCGCCCGCGCGTGCGCCATGATCGCCCACATCGCCGCATGGCTGTATTGCCCGCCATTTTCCCGCAGGCCAGGGGGGTAGGCCGCGATGTAACCCGGATCGCCTGCCGTATCCGTCCCGTCGAAGGGCGGTGTGAACAGCAGGACCAGACCTGGATCGGGCATGACCAGCTGATCCTGCAGCGACTGCATGGCGACGATTGCGCGCAACGGATCCGCGGCGTCCGACAGCACCGCCCAGCTTTGCGCGATGGAATCGATTCGGCAGGCAGGCGAAGACGATGCCCCCAGCCAGGTGCCATCGTCGAAGGTGGCGCGGCGATACCATGCGCCGTCCCAGCTGTGACGCTCCTGCGCCTGTTTCAGGGCATCGGCATGGGCACGCCAGCGGTTCGCCGCCGCAGGGTCGCGCATATCGGCCAGATGCGCCATCCGTCGGAGGGCGTGCAGAAGAAGCCAACCCAGCCAGACACTTTCGCCCCGTCCCTCCTGTCCCACGCGGTTCATGCCGTCATTCCAGTCACCGGTGCCGATCAGCGGCAGACCCAAGGTGCCGCTGAGGGCGATCGCCCGGTCCAGCCCCAAGGCGACATGCGAAAACAGCGTCGCGTGCGACGCTGTGATGTCGGGCTGGAAAAAGGCGTCGTGAACCCCCGGTTTCAGAAGCGGACCTTCCAGAAAGGGAAGGTGCTGATCCAAGACGGCCGTATCACCTGTCACCTCGACATAATCGGCCGCCGCATGGGCCAGCCACACGCAATCATCCGAGATGCGCGTTCGCACGCCGGCGCCTGAATGCGGCAGCCACCAATGCTGCACGTCGCCTTGGGGGAACTGTCGGGCGGCGGCGCGCAGCAGATGGTCGCGCACCCGGCCGGGCTGCGCCAGCGTCATCGCCATGCCGTCCTGCAGCTGGTCGCGAAAGCCATAGGCCCCGCTGGCCTGATAGAAGGCTGCACGGGCCTGGATGCGGCAGGCCAGCGTCTGATAGGGCAGCCAGCCATTGACCATGATGTCCAGCGCGCGGTCCGGGGTCCGAATCTGGATCGTGTCGGTGATGGTTTGCCAATGCGCCTGAACCTGTTCCAGAATGCGGGCCGGGTCGATGGCGCGCAGGCGATGGATCAGGGCGCGGGCTTCGGAGACGGATGCGGCCTGCCCCAGCATATGGCCGACCTGCACCGATGCGCCGGGTGCCAGCACCACGGGGCATTCCAGCGCCATGCACGCTTCCAGCCCTGCGCCGACGCGGCCCGACATTCGCGCGGCCGGAGATGAAAGATCGCCACCGGCGCCCAGAAATGCCGCCCCGTCGCCGCTGACGGCCGTCTGCGCCCCCATCAGATCCGCGAAGGCCACACGGTCGGGAAAGGCCACGTTCCACGGGTTGTGCGCCAGCAGGGCACCCGTTTCATCATCGCGCGCCGTCACCACGAAGGGCGTCGAGGCGCCTTCGGTGACGCCCATGACGGGCCGAGCATAGGTGATGACCGTCAGTTGCCGCACCTGCGTGCCCAAGTTGCGCAACGTCAGCTGCGACAGACGGACGGGAGCGTCAAGCGGCACGAATTGCACCAGATCCATCGCCAGACCGCCCGCATGATGTTCGAACCGGCTGTAGCCCATGCCATGACGCGCGACATGGCGGCCTGTGGCACGCAACGGGCGCGCGGTGGGGGAATAAAGCGCACCGCTTTCGTCATCGCGGATCAGGAAGGCTTCCGTCGCGGGATCGGTGACCGGATCGTTGGACCAGGGGGTCAGTCGGTTCTCGCGACTGTTTTCGGCCCAAGTGCATCCCGCGCCGGTGGCCGAGACGTGAAACCCGAAACCGTCATTGGCGATGACATTGATCCAAGGCGCAGGGGTGGGACATCCGGCACCCAGAATGGTGACATATTCACGACCGTCCCTTGCAAAGCCGCCGATCCCGTTGAAGAATTCAAGCGTTTCAGCCAAGCCCGAGGCCGCGTCGCCCGTTGGTGGGGGCTGCGGCATCGGCCGCGTCGCAGGCATCCGCAAGGTTGGACGCGCCGCCAAACCGGCGACCTGATCGGCAAGGGCGCCCTTGCGGGCAACCAGCACCACCCGGGCGGTGGCCAGCAGCAGGGCCGTCACCTCGGACGGCAGCAGGTCGCGGCGCAGGGCAAGTACCTGTCCGCCCGGCGCATCGGCCAAGGCACGCGGGCGGGCGCCGCGCACAGCGGATTCGATCCCCGACTGCAGGTCCTGCACATAGGATGACGGGTGCTCGTTCAGGATCACCACGTCGACAAGCAGCCGCTTCATCCGCCAGTATTCCTGTGCCAGCAGCAACTGATGCACCTGCGCCATGTCGGCTTCGTCGCCGATGCACAGCACGACGATCGGAAGGTCACCCGAAATGCCTTGCGACCACAGGAGCGATTGCTTGCCTGTGGCGGCAACGTCGGGGGGGACGCGGAACCTTGCATCGGGATGCAGGATCGGTGCGGTCATCGCCTGGAATGCCGCGGCCTCTGCGGCGGTGATGCCAAGATGGCGCAGCTGGACCTGGGCCTGCGTCCAGGCCAGCGTCCGCGCTCGGTCGACCGCGTTGCGGTCGTGATGGCGGTCGATCAGGTCGATCAGCCTGGCCCGCGTTTCGGCGACAACGGTCCAGAAGGCCAGCCGGGCCGTGTCGCCCGGTGCGATCACAATCCGGTGGCGCAGTGCGAAGGCCGGGTCCAGAACGGTACCGATACCGCCCTTCAGCTCTGCGCCAGGTTGCAAAGCCGCGGCGTGGCGCAAATCATTGTCGCGGCCCAGGAAGGCGGCGCGGTCTGTTTCATACTGCATCGGGGTCTGCTGGGTAGCCTCGACCACGGCGAAATGGGCGGCCCAGATGCCTGGTTCGTCGGGGGACCGGAGGCGCCTGGTGGCGATCAACGCGCCATATTCGGGCATGTACTCGGTCTGCACGAAGAGCTTGGAAAAGGCGGGATGGGCGGCATCGGCCTGCGGCGTGGTCAGGACCAGTTCGGCATAAGACGTCAGGTCCAGCCTCACAGGCGCCCGCGCCATCGAGGTCAGCGTCAGCATCCGCACCTCGGCGTCATCCTCGCCCGACACCAGAACCTCCAGCCTGGACGACAGATGGCCGTCTCTGCGCAGGAACAGCGCGCGATCCTCGTA
The DNA here is from genome assembly GCF_046736325.1 of Paracoccus sp. ME4. Lineage (GTDB taxonomy): Bacteria > Pseudomonadota > Alphaproteobacteria > Rhodobacterales > Rhodobacteraceae > Paracoccus. The sequence continues at coordinate 2,421,058 of NZ_CP151276.1, read as the reverse complement.
CAGTTCGACGCGGTGGTGATCGGCGACGTCGGCGCCGCCGATGCGCGTCAGTCGCTGCCTGTCCAGATCGCGCATCCACAGGCGGGTGCCGCCGTCGGACCGCCCCGGATCGCCCTGCCAGCGGGTGATGGCCATCGAACCCCACTGGCTGACCCCGCCGCCCGTCGCGGTCAGGGTCACGGAATACCGGCCATTCGACAGGATATGCGTCCTGGTCGGGCCCGATGTCCTTCCTTCGATCACGGTCATGCGCTGCAGATCCTCGGAGGAGGCATCGGTGCGCGTGTCTCGGGTTTCCACCCGCGCGGACACGGCGGGGATGTTGCGCGGAATGCGTTCCTGCAGCAGCAGCTCGGCGGCGCGGATCGCAGGTTCGGCGTGAAAGCGGCGGCGCATCCGCCCCCCCTGCAGCACATTGGCGATGGCGACGATGGTCATGCCCTGATGATGCGCCATATGGCTGCGGACCAAGGCGACGGGTTCGTCCGCAGACCGATGCAGAGGGGTGAAGTCCAGCGCCTCGTAAAAGCCATAAGGACCCATCGCACCAAGGCCCGACAGCCGGTCAAGGTTCTCCGCCGCGGCCTGCGGGTCCACCATCGCCGCAAGCGCGGTGGCATAGGGTGCGACAACCAGGCTTGCCTCGAGCCCGCGCTTGAGACCCAGCTCAGGCACGCCAAAGCTGGAATACTGATAGTTCATCTGCATATCCCGGGCATTGAAGCCGGATTCGGACAGCCCCCAGGGCACGCCCCGGAGCAGGCCATAGCGTTGCTGGGCAACGACCGATTGACGGTTCGACTGGTCCAGCAGGCTGCCGGGGGGTTCATCCATCACCAGGATCGGCATCAGGTATTCGAACATCGATCCCGACCACGAGCGCAGCGCCGCACCGCCGCGAAGGGGAACCACGGGCCTGCCGAGGCGAAACCAGTGGGTCGAGGGAATGTCGCCCTTGGCAATGGCCAGCATGCTGGCAAGACGCGCTTCGGAGGCCAGCAGGTCGTAACAGCTGCCATCGCGACTGTTGTCGGACTGGGTGAAGCCGATCGACAGAAGTTTTCGCTCGGGATCCAGCAGGAAGCCGAAATCCATGTCCCACGCCAATGCCCGAGCCTGCGCGGCAAGCGCCCGCAGGGGTCCGGCCAAGTGCGGCGCGGGATCGGCCAGATGCGCCGCCGACCGGTCGTGCAGCGCGGCCAGCCAGACACAACCGCGCCCGGCCTTGCCGGTCAGGCGCCTGATCGCGGCCCATTCCAGGCGGGGGGCGCGGATCGCGGTCCGAATCTGGTCCAGCAGGGCTGCATCGGCAAACCCACGGGCCAGGTCCAACGTATCCAACAGCCCCTGCCGGTCGTCCTGCGCGGGATCGGCGGCCCATTCCTCGCAGGCATGGGCCAGGGCGATCAGATGTCCGGCGAGGTTGCCGCTGTCCACCGTCGAGACATAGCGGGGCGCCAGGACGCTGCCGTCGGTCGTGTCGTACCAGTTGAACAGATGCCCGTTCAGCTTTTCCAGCCCCGCCACGGTCTGCAGGGTCAGCTGCAGGCGCGTGACGGCATCTGAAAGGCCGATCCATCCGAAATCCCGCGCCGCGACACAGGCCAGCAGGTAAAGGCCGATATTCGTCGGCGAGGTCCGCGCCGCCGTCAGGGGCGCCGGCGTTTCCTGGTGGTTGTCTGGGGGCAGGTGACGATGTTTCGGGGTGACGAAGGTGTCAAAGTAGTGCCAGGTGCGGCGCGCGGTCAGCCGCAGATGATCGGCGGCATCGGACGTCAGGGGCCGCGTGGCGGGGGGCAATGCGCGCCCCGTAACGTAGGAGATCAGCGGTGCCGACAGCCACAGCAGCAGGAACGGCAGTACCAGCAGAACCGAGGAGGGCGCCAGAAGGGCCACCGCAGCCGCGATCCCCAGGCTCAGCACCAGCCCGCCCGCCATACGGCGCGCCAGACTGCCAAGGTCCGGCTTGGGACCGACCTGATCCTGCGCGGCCGTGGTCCATTCCAGAAGATGCCGCCGCGAGATGCGCAACCGCCATTGGGTACGCAGGATCGCGTCGCCCATCCGCCATGCCGTGTCGGGCAGAAGGCTGATCATCAGGACGACCTGGATCAGGGCGGCACGCAAGTCGCCGAGACATTGCTGCAGGTGGCCGGCCGTATCGAGCGCCGGACCGCGCGGGATCATGCCCAGCAGGGTCGGTAGAAACACGGGCAAGGCCAGGGCCGACAGCAGCAGCAGCGTCGCCATGCCCGCATGCGGCGACAGCCAGCCCGCCAGCAGCGACGCCAGAACGAAGGGCGCCATCAGCGATCGGCGCAGGTTGTCGGCGATCTTGACGCGCCCAAGGATCGGAGTCGCAGGGTCGACCATGCGCCCCGCCAGCTGCCAGTCGCCCCGCGTCCAGCGATGCTGGCGGGCGGCCGCCAGGTCGTGGCGGGGGGGGAATGCCTCGACCACCTCGATATCCGAGACAAGGCCCGCGCGGGCAAAGATGCCCTCCAGCAGGTCGTGGCTGAGGACGCTGTCAGGTTCGATCCGGCCCTGCATCGCGGCCTGGAAAGCATCCACGTCATAGATCCCCTTGCCCGTGAACGAGCCCTGGCCGAACAGGTCCTGAAATACGTCCGAGGCCGCCGCGGCATAGGGGTCCATCCCCCCCGGCCCCGACGTCGCCCGTAGATAGGCGGTCGTGCCCGCCCCAAGGGCCGGCGTCACGCGCGGTTGCAGGATGCCATGGCCTGCGATCACGACCCCTTGGTCAGGGTCCAGCCGCGGCCGGTTCAGGGGATGCGCCATCTTGCCGATCAGCCGGGCGGCGGCATCGCGGGGCAAACGGGTGTCAGCATCCAGCGTGATGACATAGCGGACGTTCTGGGGTACGGCCGGATGGGGAGTGAAACTGGTATCGGTCGCGCCCCGTAGCAGGCGGTTCAGCTCGACCAGTTTGCCGCGCTTGCGTTCCCAGCCCATCCAGACCCCTTCATGCGGGTTCCACCGGCGGTGACGGTGCAGATGGACGAAACGCGGTCCGGCGGGGCTTGGGGCATGGCGGTCGTTGAGGGCGGCGATCCGGTCTGCGGCCAGCGCCAGAAGCTCCGCATCGACGGGCATTAGGCAATGCGGTGCATCCGCCCCATCCGTCAGCAGGGCGAATGTCAGATCGCCGCCCGTGCCGGACAGGTGGTGGATCTCAAGGTTGTCCAGGTGGCGGTGAAGATCATCTTGGTCCGTCATGATGACAGGCACGATGACCAGCGTGCGCAAATCGCTTGGGATGCCGTTGCGCAGGTCCAGCCCCGGCAACAGCGCCGGACCGACCGAATGCGCCACCATCAGGTCCACCAGGGCGATGGCCAGTCCGGAAAGCGGCAGCGCCATCGCCATCAGCCACGGCCAGGCTACACCGGGTCCCATCAATCCTGCCGCGACTGCCAGCAGGGCGACCGTACCCCCTGCGATCAGCGCCAGATAACCGCCCAGCCCCGCAGATTTCCCCAGCCTGCGCAACCACAGCCGCGGCGGGGGCCGGAATCCGATGGCCCGTTCCAGTGCCGGCCTGCCGCGGTCCATCAGATGCCATCCGGGGTCAGAGGCCGCCGTGGCGGGCGCGGCCTTGGACGCCAGTTCCACCGCCATGTCGGCCAGCCGCGTCTCATCGCGGCCGCTGCCGCGCGACAATTCCTCGATCGCGCTGCGATAGAGGTTCCGGCTGAGGAAATCCATCACCGCATGGCCCGGGTGGCGACGCAGACTGGCTTCGACCAGGCTGACATCCTCGAACAGATCCTTCCAATCCGTGTCCGACAGGGTGCGAAACGCGGTGATCACATTGCGCAGGGTCACGTTCGACGCGCCCAACCGTTCCTGTGCGTGGCGAACGACGCTGTCGATCGACGCGCCCTGCGCGGTCAGCCTGTCTTGAAGCCAAGGGATGGCGGGGGTGGTCATTGGATCGAGGTTGCGCAGCCTCTCGGCCAGCTGGGCGGCAAAAAGCTCATTCAACGGCCCGGTGTCGGGACGACCCGAAGACAGGTGCAGGTGGCGTTGGGCCGGCTGCAGAATCCGGTCGGCCAGCAGATCGGCCTTCCGCCGCTGTTCGCGACCGCCGGCCATCTGATCCGTGAGGCGGCGCAGGTTTTCGATCAGGACGATGCGCAGGGTGATGGCCACGGCCCACAGCTCGCCGATGGTCAGGGGTTGGACGGTCTGATAGGCGACCAAGAAACGGCGCAGCACCGCGGCGTCGAAATGGCTGTCCGTATGGGCGACAAAGGCCCAGGCCAGACCGAAGACGCGTGGATAGCCGGCGAACGGACCGCAATCCAGTTTCGGCAGCAGCTGGTAATACCGCGGCGGCAGATCAATGCGGATTTCTCGAATCTGGGCCTCGACCAGGGGATAGTTGTCCAGCAGCCAGTCGGCGGCGGGTACGGTAGGACGACCGGCCGCGGCCTCGCGGGCGTTGTCGTGATAGGCAGTGCGCAGGGCGCGCGCGTTGTCCTGCAGGCGCTTGTGCAACGACATGACCCTGAGCGGGCGATCGGTCGTCGTTTGGTCCGCGGCCAGCGTCATCGCATGCTGTTCCAGGCGCTCTATCCCGAACAGTTCCGCCCGGACGGGGGCGGTGTCCGACCACGGCGGGTTTCGTGCTTTTCGCATGAGCGAAACGATCATGCCTCTGCCACGGCGGAGGGCGAAGGCACGTTCAAACATGGCTCTGTCCTGGCGGTTTGGGGATCGCGCCGAATCCGTTGTGACGCCCAAACGCACAGCCGACCGTCGGTCCGCTGTGCGCGATGCGCCGTTCCCGACGATGCAGGTCGCCGGTCCTCAATCATGACCGGTGCAGGGGTCCCTGAAAAAATGGGCCCGGTCTTGAGGCTTGCGGTCATGGTGGCAGAATCCCGTGGCCCTTGGACTGATGCAAAGCAGTTTTGGCCCGGAATTGGCCGCCCTCAGGTCGTTTCGGCGTAGGTTCCGGGATCAAGCGTCAGTGCCCGCAATGCGTTCAGGATGACCGCAATGTCGATCGCCTCCTGCAGCAGCGCCCCTTGGACGGGGGTCAGATATCCAAGCGCGGCCGCGATCATGCCCATGATCGACAACCCGATTCCGGCTACGACGCTTTGCACCGCGATGCGGCGCGCGCCGCGTGCGACCACAAGGCCAGGCAGCAGCCGATCCAGATGGTCGACCAGCAGGACGACATCCGCAGCCTCGGCGCTGGCGGCGGCGCCGCGCGCACCCATCGCCACGCCGACATCGGCAGCCGCCAGCGCGGGCGCGTCGTTCACGCCGTCACCCACCATCATCACCGGACCGTTCTTGCGTTCGGACAGCACCAGGAGCACCTTCTGATCGGGCGTCAGATCGGCATGGACCGCGTCCAGCGACAGGCCGCGGCTGACGGCCATCGCGACCGCGTGCCGGTCGCCCGTGGCCAGGACAATGCGCGCGATGCCCTGTTTGCGCAGGCCCGCCAGCAGATCGCCGATGCCCGCGCGCAGGCTGTCGGCCATGACCAGCCAGCCCGCCGGTTGTCCGTCCACGGCCACCGCGACCAGCACCGCACCGGGTTCCTGTGCGGCCATGTCCCATGCCGCGATACCCGACCGCGCGGCCACGAACCCCATGCCGCCGACCACGACGGCGCGGCCATCGACGGTGCCGGTCACGCCCTCGCCCGGGGTTTCGACCACGTCGGTCGGGACGGGCAACGTGGCCCCGTTCTCGCGGGCGGCGGTCACAACGGCCTGGGCCACCGGATGCTGGGACAGTTGATCCAGCGCCGCCGCGAGATAAAGGATCCGATCGGTGGTCATCCCGCCGATCGTATGGACCGAAACGATCCTTGGCCGCCCGTCCGTCAGGGTGCCGGTCTTGTCCACGATCAGCGTTCTGATGCGGGCCATCGCCTCCAGCGGTTTCGCCCCCTTGATCAGCACGCCAAAGCGTGCCGCGCGCGACAGGCCCGCCACCAGTGCCACCGGCACCGCCAGGATCAGCGGGCAGGGCGTGGCCACGACCAGCACGGCAACCGCGCGGATCGGATCGCCCGTGAACCACCACGCGGCCGTCGCCAGGACGACCGTCACCGCCAGAAACACCAGCGAATACCGGTCCGCCAGCCGCGCCATCGGTGCGCGCGAATTCTGCGCCGCGCGAACCAGGCGCACGATCCCGGCATATGTGCTGTCAGCCGCGCGGCGGGTCGCACGCAGATCGAATGCCTCGCCCGCGTTTGTCGCGCCGCTCATGACATCGGCGCCTTGGGACAGGCGCACGGGCAGGGATTCGCCCGTCAGGGCGGACTGGTCCAGCATGGCATTGCCCGAGACCAAGACGCCATCCACGGGCGCCACCTCTCCCTGCCTGATCAGCAGCAGATCGCCGGGGGCGACGTCATCCAGCGGTACCTGGATCAACCGGTCGTCGCGGTACAGGGTGGTGGTGCGGGCCACGCGCGACAGCAGGTCCGACATCTCGCGTTGGGCGCGGCCTTGGGCGAAACTTTCCAGAAACGTCCCGCCCGAATACATCAGCGCGACCACCGCCGCCGCCAGCGTTTCGCCAAAGACCAGCGCCGCCGACATCGACAGCGCAGCCACGATATCCAGGCCGACCTCCTGTCGCACGAGGCCGCGGATGATCTCGGCCACAAGCGCGGCCAGCACGGGAATGACGCCCGCCGACCAGGCCAGCGTCGCCAGATCGCCCCGCCGCGCCGCCCACAGGGCCAGGCCGACTGCCAAGCCAAGCGCGGCGATGACCAGAAGGGCGGTTTTCAGACGATCCCGGACCATGATCAGCATCTTTGCATCGCCGCGCCGGTGTGCACATGCAGGGCGGTTACTGCCGGCCGTATTCGGGGCGCGCAAGACAACCGATCAATCAGTTGTGGCGGAGACCCCAAAAGGCATGGATTGGCGGCGTATCGACCCAACCATCGTATTGCAGCCTCAGCGGCGTCGGACCGAATTTCCACCCGAGATGATGCGCTGGATCAACGCTGCCGCACCTCTTCTCTGTGTCGCTTCGGGGCCGACAATGGTCGCCTGTGATGCGGCCACGAGGGTTTCCGCTGCATCCTCCAACAGCGCCATGATGTCTGCCTCCGATAGCAGCTCGCCGTCATTCAGCGCCAGAAGCAGAGATTCGCAGATGGCAAGCGCGGCCAAACCTGATGGGTCGTCATGGGGTGCCATCGTTTCCGTCCTTTACGGCGACACCCTTGTGAACCTCTGGTAGGATGTCTGAGCATTGCTGCCCACCTTGCCCTGCCTGCGGAGCAGTTGCGCTGATCTGAAGCAGTGGCAGGACAGCGTGGACATTTGATTTGTCAGTCGAGGGTTGCGATGAACGAACAGGGCGTCTCGGCAATCGTGCGAAAGCTTTCAGCCTTTGTGGTGCTCACGCAGGAGGAGCAGTCGGTGGTGGATGGGCTGTGCCGGCACCCTCGCCTGATCAGGGCGGGACATGACCTGGTTGTTCAAGGTCAGACGCGGCATTCGGCCTATATTCTGCAGTCGGGCTGGGCCTGTTCGTACAAGCTGCAGGAAGACGGGTCACGGCAGATCATCGACTTTCAGGTTCCCGGAGACTTTCTTGGCCTTCGCAGCGTGCTGCTGCGAACGTCGGATCACAGCTTTGAATCGGTCACCGACATCCAGGTTTCGGAGGTTCAGACAGCAGATCTCATCGCAGCTTTCGAATGCGCCCCGCGCCTGTCTGCGGCGATCTTCTGGGCGGTCTCACGGGACGAGGCGATGGTCGTCGAGCATCTGGTCGGGGTGGGGCGACGCGGGGCGGACAGCAGGGTCGCGCATTTCCTGTTGGAGTTGGAAACGCGACTGGCCCTGATCGGCCTGTCGAATCGACGGTGTTTTCGCTGTCCGCTGACACAGTATCACCTTGCAGATGCCCTAGGGCTAAGCGCGGTGCATGTGAACCGCGTTCTTCGGCATCTGCGCGAGGCCGGTCTGGTAACCTTTCGTCATGGCTTCGTGTCGATTCACGACCCGATTGCATTGGCTGATATCGCAGGCTTCGACGCTACATATCTTGACCAGGCTGAGCCCTTGCTGCGCTGAAGCGCCGGCGAACGCATTGCTGATGCACCTGACTGCGCCGAGTTGGCCTATCGGGGCAACAGCGACGCAAGCGTCGATGTCCACCTTTTCCACCGCAACCAACGCCCCTCGTCGTTCCTGCCCTGTGCTGGAGTCGTGCTGTCGGGCCCGCCATCCGACGGTTGCTGCGCGGGGATGGTCTGGGCGTCACGGTCCAGAGCCTGGCGCAGATCTACCGAGTGTATCTGCCGCATTTCGGCCGGTCCGGTCCCTGGACGTCGTCCGGGAACAAGCAGGTAGGCCGCTGTTTCCCGGAAAGCCGGAAAGCTGAGGCCATCCAGCAATTCCTCTTCGACCAGGATGTCGTAATGGCCCGGTGGGAACCTGTCCGCATGACCGGGCAAGTGGAAGTCGTTCCTGAAGTTGACGCTGTAGCTGGTTGAGCGCACGGTCATTGCAGCCTCCATGGGTGCCGGGTCGTCGCCATTCTATCGGCAAAGCCACACGGACAGGATCGCATGCCCCGCACCGGAGGCGCTGACCTAGATCAGCACACAGCGCATTCAGGCTGCCGCAGGCCCCATTCACGGCGCTGAAACAGGCTGCGGCTGTCGATCGCAGTCATCGCATCGCTGGGTGCGGCATCCTTTGGACGTGATCCTGCATCGCGATGGTCGTGGTTGCGGTCGTGGAACCGGCGGCTGCCTGCAAGGCGGCGGTCTGTCGGCTGATCCAGGCGTAGGTCTTGGCCAGCCCTACCGCCAGCCGCGCATCCGGCGCCCAGTCAAGGCTGGCCCGCAGCAAGGTGTTGTCCGAGGTTCGGCCCCGAACTCCGACCGGACCGGGAATGTTGCGCAGCGACAGCGACTTGCCCGAGATGTCGATGATCAGCCGTGCCAGCCCGTTGATCGAGACCATCTCGTCCGAGCCGATGTTCAGCGGTCCCGAGACGCCGGAGCGCATCAGCCGCAGCGTTCCCTCCAGGCATTCGTCGATGAACAGGAACGACCGCGTCTGAAGACCATCCCCCCAGACCTCGATGGTGCCACCGTCCTCAGCCTCGGCGACCTTGCGGCACAGCGCGGCCGGCGCCTTTTCCTTACCGCCCCGCCATGTGCCCATCGGCCCGAAGATGTTGTGATAGCGCGCAATATGACAGTCGATGGCGAAATTGCGGCGATAGGCCATATACAGCCGCTCCGAGAACAGCTTTTCCCAGCCATATTCACTGTCCGGATCGGCAGGATAGGCGCTGGCTTCGGAGCAGGTCGGGTTGTCGGGATCCTGCTGGTTATAGGCCGGATAGATGCAGGCCGATGAGGAGTAGAACAGCCGCCCGACCCCGATCCGGTGACAGGCATCAAGGACGTTCAGATTGATCGTCGCCGAATTGTGCATGATCTGCGCGTCATGCTCTCCGGTGAAGATGTAGCCCGCGCCTCCCATGTCGGCGGCGAGCTGATAGACTTCGTCAAAGCGTCGGTCCAGCACGTCGCGGACGACATGCGGGTCACGCAGATCACCCAGGACGAACCGGTCGGCGGGCGAGGCGGCGAAATCGGGATGCTTGAGATCGGCCGCATGGACGACCATGCCCTCGGTCTTCAGCCGCTCGACCAGATGACTGCCGATGAAGCCTCCCGCGCCCAGAACCAATGCTGTCTTCCGCATGACCGTTCCTTCTCTGTCTGACGTTGGCAGCGGCGACGATCCCGTGATGGTGCCGCCTGCCGTGTGGGATCAGCGTAAGCGCGGGAGAGGCCTGCAGGGCATCCGCTCCTTCGGGTGGCGCGCTCATCCAAACGGGCATGCCCGGCGTCACGCCTGCACCGGAAAGGTTCGCCCGGCCGCCCGCATCTGCTGTTCAGCCGAAAGGGCATCGCCAAAGCGGCTGCGCGCATGGCGGCGCAGGTTCACGCCCTCGATCGCGACCAGAACCGGTCCGTCGGATGAAACGGCAAGACGGTCCACGGCCAGGGCGACCAGCTTCCGGGAGGTCACACCCCATCGCGCCGCAAGGACCGTGCGCCCGACAAGGCCGGTCAGCTGCAGCGTGGTGGCCGAGGCCAGCACGGCGGGCGCATCAAAGATCACCGTGCTGTCGGTCAAGGCGGCCCGGTTCAGGATCCACCGAATTTCCTGCACGAACGAACAGGGCCTCAGGGCAGAGCTGTCGCTGAGGCCGATGACGCATGGGTTTGCGGGCGCCGCCAATTCGACGTCAGGGCCCTGCGGGCGTCCTCGGCGCGGGCGACCCTCGTGGCAGTCCACGATCAGCACCCGTTTCCCGTCCGCCACCAGTCCAAGGGCCAAGCCCGATGTCAGCAGCGTCGCATCCGCCGCATCGCCCGCAGGGCAGACCAGCAGGCTGGCGGGCAGGACGCCGCGCGACGCGGCCTGGATCATCGCGATCATCGTCGCGATGGCCTGCGCATGGGCCGAACCCGGATCCAGCCCCGCCAACCGGATCAGATCGCGTCGCTGCCTGCGGTCGGGCGCGGGCACCAGGCCCACCGGCACGGCGCCCGGCATCTGCCTGATCTGGTCATGACTGCGCAGGGTGCGGTCCATCAGCTCGCGCAATCCGGCGATCATCACCGCTGCGGCCGCCACCACCAGCAGCGCCACGGCAAGGGTGACCTTGCGGCCATGCCCCTCGGGGGCCGTGGGGGGGGTGGCGGGTGACAGGATCTCAAGGTCAAGGGCCGGGATCTCCTGCAGCGCCTGCAACTCGCGCCGCTGGCGCTGCAGGGCAGAAAGGGTCGCGGCCTCGGCCTCGACGGAGCGCAGCAGGTCGGCCAACTGCAGCTCGGCCAGGTTCTGCCGCGACAGGCCGCCCTGCGCCTGCTGCAATTGCGCGGCAACAGCGGATAGGGAGTCCTGAGTGGCCTGGAGGCGGGTGCGGACCGAGGCGCCGAAGATTTCGGCCTCGCGCAGAAGCTGATCATGCGTGCGCTCGATGCGTTCACGCGCCAGCGCTGCACCGCCATAGTCGGCACCGAATTGCGCCTGATTGTCCTGCAGGTCCTGCTGCTGGGCCTGCAATCGCGTGCGCAGGGCGGTCAGCGCGGCCGGTTCGTCCGTCAGCGGCATCAGCGGTCGGGCGGCTGTCTGCGGGATCATGGTCAGCGTGGCCGTCAGTGTGGACTGCGCCTGTTCCAGCTGGCTGCGGCGCAGCGCCAGATCGGCCACCGCCTGACCGTCGGGCGAGGCGGTGGGCGTGGCCGTCAGCCGGTAGTCGGACTGAAACCGGCGCGCCTGGTCTTGCACCGCTCTGTGGCGGCCTTGCTGTTCGGAGATGCGTGGCGTCAGCCAGGCGATGGCAGTGGCCAGCTGGTCCTGGCGCAGCCTGTTTCGCGACGCGACATAGGATTGGACGATCTGGTTGGCGACTAGGGCCGCCCGCTGCGGATCCTCGGCCCTGAAGGACAGCACGATGATGCCCGACGCGCCGTCCCGGCGCAGGTCCAGCCGGGAGAGGATCGCATCCAGCACACGCTGCGGGGCATTTGCCACGGCGGCGGCAGGCGCGGGCCTGCCGCCGATGACGAACCGCAACCAGTCCAGCGCCTGCGTCCTGAGCGACCGCCGGGTCGGGTCCAGCTCGGGGAAGCGGGCAAGATCCAAGGTGGCCGCGGCCTCGGCCAGGGTGGTGCGGGCGCCCATCCGCTCCAGTTCGGTGTCCAGGTTCAGTGCGGCGCGTGGCTCGGGTCCGGAGGGGCCATAGCCGGGCTCGGACAGGATAAGACGCGTCTGCGCCACATAGTTCTGAGGCATCAGCATGACCAGCGGCACCACGGCTGCCCCCAGCAACATCGTCATTACCAGAATGGAGGGCAGGCGCCGCCGGATCAGGCCGAAAAGAGCCGTCCATTCGATGTCCTGCGATCCTGCGGTATCGGCTGCCGGCATGGCGGGCCGGGCGGCGGCCGGAGCAGGTTGCGCCAGGGGGTTGAACCGATCGGTCATGCCGCCACCTGCTGCTGGGCGGACTGAGTGGACAGCGCGTGATACAGCGCGTTCAATGCGCGGACATAGCGGCCCATCTCCATCTGCGACAGATACAGTGCGCGGCCTGCCCGCGACACCTGCAGGCGCAATTCATGGTCAGTGATCAGCCGACCGAGCGCTCCGGCCAGGGCGGCGGCATCGCCTGCGGGAACGAACAGGCAGGTCTGCCCATCCGACAGCACTTCGGGATGGGCCCCGACGGGCGTGGTCACGACAGCCATGCCATGCGCCAGCCCCTCGATCACCGCCATCGCCATGCCTTCGCCATGGGATGGCAGCACCAGGATGTGACCCGCCGCGCAAAGCTGTCGCGACTGAGGCCCCGAAATCCAGCCAGGAATTGTCACGCGGGTCTGAAGGCCCAGACCTGCCGCATCGGTGCGAAAGGCCGCGACCGGGCCGTCCCCCGCCAGCGTCGCCATCCAGGGCAGCCGCGCCATCGCCGGGTCGGCCAGTGCCGCCAGCAGTTCGGGCACACCCTTGCGCGCGCCAAGCTGGCCGAGAAAGACGATGCGGCAGGTCTGGTCGTCGCGCACGCCGGGCGGGCCGGGGTCGGGGATGGCATTGCGCAGGATGACCGCGCGGTCAGGCCGTACGCCCAGCAGGTCCAAGGCGGTCGTCCTGTCGCGCGCGCCCAGGACGATGACCCGTTCAGCCGCGCGAAACATGCGCTGCACCGCCCGTCTCTGCCAGACGGGTCTGCGGAGGAAATCCGCCGCATAGTCGAAATCATGCAGATGCAGCAGATAGGGCTGCCCAATCGCCCGGGCCAGACCGGTCAGCAGCAGCTTGCGCGCGGTGCTGCCCCGCCCGGCCACATGGATGTGCTGCACCCGCGCCGGGCAGGTCAGGCGGTCCCAGATCAGCACCGCCATCGCCCCGGCCAAGGCCACGCCGGATCGCACGGGCCTCCAGCGCGGGCCGCGCGTGTCGCGGACGCGGTGCCGTCCGACCTGGTCCGGTGCGGTCACGATATGGCCCACCAGCCTGCCGATGCCGCCGCCCTGTTCCAGCCCGCCGGGCAGGTAATGACGCACGACCGTCTCTGGGCGGGGGCGGTCCGGCGTCCGTCGGTCGATCTGGGTCATGGCACGGTCCTGTTGCAGGCTTGGGGCGGCGACGGTGGCGGGCACCGGGGCGCAGGCTCAGGAAAGGCGGCCCGGCTCCGCCATGTCGGCGGAGATGGGTCCCGGAGGCATGTCACGGATGTCGCGGTAAAGGCGCGCCATCCGCGCACCCACCAGGTCGGGTCGGATCGGTCCCCGGGCCCAGTCCGCTGCCTGCAGAGCCAGACGGCCGCGCAGGACCGGGTCACGCCCAAGCGTCAGGAGCGCCTCGGCCAGCGCGGCAGGATCGTGGGGCGGCACGACCAGGCCAAGCCCGTGTCGACGCACCGTCGGCCCCAGCTCTCCGACATCGGTGGCGATGACCGGCTTGCCGAAGCTGGCGGCAATGGTCAGCACGCCGCTTTGCGAGGCTTCGACATAAGGCAGGACGACCACGTCCGCCGCATGGAACAGCGCCGCGACATCCCCGTCGGCCACATGGCCGTGCCGGATGTCGTATCGCGCCGGATCGCCCATCAGTCCGCGCAGCAGGGACGGGTTGTCGCCGCGCCCGGCCAGCGTCAGCGTCAGACCCGGCAGCCGGTCGACCAGCAACGCCTCGGCGCGGATCAGGTCGTCGACGCCCTTGTAGGCGAACAGGCGTCCGAACATCAGGGCATGCAGCATGCCCACCCGGCGTGGGTATGTCGTCGCAGGAACCGGCCCAAGGCGTGCATAGCGCGTGATCGCCGGATGCGGAACCACGTGGACGCGGCTGGCATCCATCCCGAAATGCGCGACGGCGGCGACCTTCAGACCCTCGCCATGAACCACAAGGTGATCGGACCGGCGTGCCATCAGGCGGGCTGCCCAATCGGGCAGGCGGCGGGTTTCGCGATCACCGGGATGCACGGATATGTCATGCACCGTGGTGACCAGCGGCGCGATCCGCGCCAGGGCCGGGGCGATGGCGTTCAGCCATAGCGTCGCGTTGCCCAGCACGTGAATCACATCCGGACGACAGGCGCGTGCCAGCCTGACCAGGCGTGCCAGCAGCATGGCGTTGCGCAGGGACCGCGTCCGGGGCCAGTCCAGCAGGCGCAGGTCGATCCGCGGGTCCGGCGCGGGCCGGATGTCGCGATACAGGCGTGCGGGCGCCGCCAGCACGACCTTGGCATGGTCGGCCAGACCCTCGGCGCAGGCCAGGGCGTGATCGACGGGTCCAGGCGCTATCAGGAGAACCTTCATGGTGCGGCCCCTGTCCCGTGGCGGCGCAGGACGCGCAGGGCATCACGCCCCCGTCGCAGCGGATGCGGTTCTCCGCCAAAGCGCAGGCCTGACAGGAACAGGCCGACACGCCCGCGAAGATCCGGCGGCCGCAGACGCGCGGCGGCGACCCGATGGGGGAAATGGTCGCGCAGGTCCAGCCTGCGATCCGTCGCTCTGGTCGCCAGAAAGGCGTTCAGCTGGCTGACCGTCAGCGCCCAATGGGCCATCCGGCGGCGCAGCATCGCATCATCGTCCTGCGCTCGATGCCAGGTGTTCTGATGGATGCGATAGCTGCCCAGCACCTGCGGCAGGGCGCAGACCCGCCACAAAAGCGGGATCGCGCCCACAAGCCAGGCATCGGCCGAGATGCGGAAGCCCTCCGGGATCGGCCCGACCTGCTGCATCGCCGCCCGCCGCACCGCGATTGCCGATGTCATCGGAAACGGCCAGACCCCCGCGCTGCGCAGCATGCGGGGGGCCAGATCGCCCTGGCACAGGGTGCGCGGGATGGGCCGGTCGATGACCGTGCTGCCGGTGCGGACAGGCTGGAGGCGGTGATAGACCAGCCCCGCCGCAGGCCTGGCGTCAAAGGCGCGCATGACCGCGTCCAGCTTGCCCGGGTGCCACCAGTCATCGGCGTCGAGAAAGCATAGGACGGCGCCGCGACTGGCCTTGATCGCGGCGTTCATTGCCGCGGCCTGTCCTTGGTTGGGCTGAAATATGGCGCGCACCGCATCGCCGTAACCGGCGATCACGTCGCGCGAATCGTCTTGCGATCCGTCATCCACGACGATGATCTCGGCAGACGGACCGTCCTGTTCCAGGGCACTGTCCAGGGCGCGGCCCAGAAACCGGCCATAGTTAAAGTTGTTGACCAAGACGCTGACCAGCGGTGGGGGCATCGGCGTCTCCTGTCTGTGACGCGGTGGCTGCCCGTTAGCCTAGAAAGGGCGACCGGCGGGCGTAACCGCTCCGATCGGAGGAACCCTCCTCCGAAAGGGGGGCAGGGCGCGCGGACATGCACCTTTGGCCATGTCCCGGACCGATGAGGACCGATGCGGGTAAGGCCGGACCCGCCCTAGGATGAGCTGCCCAGCATCGGAGGCCGCGGATGCCGCAGATCCATCACCCCGCCTTTGCGGGATGGCCCACGTCACGGGCAAGCGCATCCGTGCCCTCGGCGAGGGAGGCGGCCCCGTCCCGGCTGGAGCAGGGCGCGGTCTGGCTGGTGCTGGCGATGCAGTCGGGGGCGCTGCTGCCGCTGATGGCCGCGACCGATGGAGAGCTGACGGAGGGCGCGCGCGGCCTGCTGCGCCTGTCTGTCCTGCCCGTATACGCGATCACGCTGATCCTGGCCGCGCGCTACGCCCGCCCGATGCTGATCGCGGCACGGCGCAGCCTGCCGCTGGTGGCGCTGGTGGCGCTGACGCTGATGTCGGTGCTGTGGTCGATCGCTCCGGCGCTGAGTCTTCGTCGGGCGATCGCGCTGATCCTGACGCTGCTGCTGTCGCAGGTGCTGGCGGTGATGTTCACGCCCCGGCAGCTGACCGTGACCGTCGCCCGCGTCACCGGCCTGTGCCTGGCGGGCAGCCTGATCATGGCGCTTGCCGATCCAGATCTGGCCTTCATGCCCGGAGAGACCGCCCTGCGCGGCGTCTATCTGAACAAGAACGTGCTGGGTTGGATTGCCGCCCTGGCCACGGTGTCAGGGGCCGTGACCTTCCTTGACCCTTGGACCCGCCATCGCCGGACCGGGCTGGTGGTCCTGGGACTGGGCGTCGTCTGCGTGCTGATGTCGCAATCGTCCTCCAGCCTGCTGGCGGCGGTTATGGCGCTGATGCTGGCCTTGGCGCATGTGCTGCTGGCGCGTGCGCAGGGGCTGGGGCGCGTCCTTATGCTGAGCGGGTTCCTGGTCCTCGCGCTGCTGTTGCTGCTGTTTCTGGGCACGCTTCTGGTGCCGCTGCTGCAGGCTTTGGGAAAGGACGCGACGCTGACGGGCCGGGTGCCGCTCTGGGCGCTGGTCGATGCGCGCATCGCTGCGCGTCCCTGGCTGGGCTACGGGTATCAGGCTTTCTGGACACAGGGCAGCGTCGATGCCTGGGGCATCTGGACCGCGATCGGATGGACCTCGCCCCATGCCCATAACGGCTATCGCGATACCCTGCTGAGTCTTGGCATCACCGGGGCCGCGCTGCTGGCGGTGGTGCTGGTCCAGGCACTGATGCGTGCCATGCGGCTGCATCTGGCCCGCCCGGCGATGGGCTGGCTCTGGCCCAATGCGCTGTTGGGGCACAGCCTGATCCTCAACCTGTCGGAAAGCGCGCTGCTGTTCCAGAACGACCTGCAATGGATCCTGACGGCAACGGTGGTCACCATGGCCGCGCTGCATGCGCCGCGCCGGTAATCCGAGGCCGCAAGGGCTACGCCTTTGGGGCAGCGCAGGCGCCAAACGGACAGGGCCCAGTGTTCGGCAACGGCGCTTTGGACGGGGCAGGGCCTATCGAAGGTCCAGATGCCCCCTGCGGCCGACCGCCCCTAGGCTTGTCCCGGCCATCCTTAGCGAAGGACATCCCATGACCCTGCCTGCCCCTCTTGCGCCGCCTTTGGCCAGCGTCAACGTCCTGGGGCTGCGGGTCGCCGCGCTGACCCGAAGGGCAGCCGTCGCGCAGATTCTGGAAGCCGTGCGGGCGGACCATCGCGGTTATGTCTGCGTCTCGGGCGTCCATGGCGTGATCGAAAGCCGGGCCGATCCGCAGCTTGGCGCAATCCACAACCGTGCGACGCTGACGGTCGCCGACGGAATGCCGCTGGTCTGGGCCCTGCAGGCCGCAGGGTTCCCCTGGGCCGAACGCATCTATGGCCCCGACCTGATGCTGGCCGTGATCGAGGCAAGCCAAGGCACGGGCATCGGCCATTTCCTCTATGGCACCACTCCCGAGGTTCTGGAGGCGCTGCAGGCCCGCCTGCGCAAGCGCTTTCCCGGCGCGCGGATCGTCGGCAGCCATGCTCCCCCCTTCCGTGCGCTGACAACCGCCGAGGAGGACCGCGTGGCGCGGCTGATCGACGCGTCGGGCGCGGGAATCGTATGGGTCGGGCTGGGCACGCCGCGTCAGGAACAGTGGATGGACCGGATGCGCGGGCGCTTGCAGGCCCCCATGCTGATCGGCGTCGGGGCGGCCTTCGATTTCCACGCCGGCGGTAAGCGTCAGGCACCTGAGGCGATGCAGCGGGCAGGCCTTGAATGGCTGTTCCGCCTGATCACCGAGCCAAGGCGGTTGTGGCGGCGCTATCTGCGCATCGTCCCCGCCTACCTTGCGCTGCGGGTGCTGCAGCAGACCGGGATGCGCCGGTTTCCCATCGTGACAGTTCCGGTACCGGACCGCGCGGCCGAGGATACGCCGGTCAGGGAGACTGTACGATGATCGCGCCGCAGGCCCCAACCTCACCCGCGGCATCCGACGACACCCAAGGCATCACGGCGGCGGACCCGGCGCGTGCGATCCGCATCACCGTGCTGATCGCGTCCGAGGCGGCCGCCCTGGCCCTTGCCGCCGCCGCCGTGACGCGCCTGTCGGGGCAGGCGCCCGGCACCTTGGTCGACCCGCTGGCGGGAACGGCACTGGCGCTGATCGGAGCACGCGGGCTGGCCGGTCTTTATCCGGGCCACGGTCTGCACCCGGAGGCTATCCTTCAGCGGGGCCTGCTGGCCTGGCTGGTCGCAGCGATGGCCGCGGTCATCACTGCGGTGCTGGGGCACGTCATGCTGGCCCTGTGGGTCGCGGCCTTTGGGCTGATCGCGCTGCCCGCCCAAGGACTGGCACGGGCAGGCGCGGTGCGGCTGCTGCTGGCGGCGCGGCTCTGGTCGGTGCCCGTGCATGTCATCGCGCCCGCGCCCCTGCGGCAACCCATCGAGGCCTTCCTGCGCCGCAACCGATGTTATGGCCTTGACCCGGACGGCACCGGCGTGGCGGATCTGGCGCTGGTGACCGATGCTGCGTCGGCGTCCGACGCGCAGGTGGTGGCGCGCCATCGTCAGGTCATCCTGCTGGCTGATCTTCCGGTGCTGCGCCTGTCGGGACTGGCCCCGGCCCGCATCGGCGGTGCCATCGGCATGCGGGTCATCCGCAAGGACGCGGGCACGCGGCTCAAGCGGGCGCTGGATCTTGGGGTGGCGGTGCCGATGTTGGTTCTGGTGTTGCCCCTGATCGGTCTGGCGGCGGCCTGCATCTGGGTCGCGGATCCCGGCCCGGTCTTCTACATGCAGCCGCGCGAGGGCCGCGATGGCCGCATCCTGCGGGTGCCGAAGCTGCGCAGCATGTATCGTGACGCGGATGCGATGCTGCGCCAGCTGCTGCTGACGAATGCGGAAGCGGCGGCCGAATGGAACAGCCATTTCAAGCTGCGCGACGATCCGCGCATCCTGCCGGGCATCGGCCGCCTGCTGCGGCGCTCCAGCTGCGATGAACTGCCCCAGCTGCTGACCGTGATCACCGGCGGGATGAGCCTGGTCGGCCCCCGACCCTTTCCCGATTATCATCTGGCCGCGATGTCCCCCGAATTCCGGCGAAAGCGCTGTTCCGTCCCGCCCGGCATCACCGGGCTGTGGCAGGTGTCCGAACGCGCCGGGGCGGATGTCGCCCGGCAGCAGCAGTTGGATGATTTCTACATCGACAACCGGACGTTCTGGCTGGACCTGTCGATCCTGCTGCGGACCGTCCCGGCCGTGGTTCTGGGCCGAGGGGCCTGCTGAGGCAGCGCCCGTGAAACACCGACATAGCGCGTGAAAGGTCATCTCATGTTTCGAACCAAACGGATACTGGTCACCGGGGGCGCGGGGTTTCTGGGCTCGTTCCTGTGCGACTCGCTGATCGCGGACGGGCACGAGGTGATCTGCCTGGACAATTTCCACACCGGATCGCGGCTGAACGTCCACCATCTGTGCGACGAACCACGCTTCGAGATCATGCGTCACGACGTGACCATGCCGATCCATGCCGAGGTCGACGAGATCTTCAACTTGGCTTGTCCCGCGTCGCCGGTGCATTACCAGACCGACCCGGTCCAGACGGTCAAGACGAACGTGCATGGCGCGATCAATGTGCTGGACCTGGCGCGACGCCTCAAGGCGCGGGTGTTCCAGGCGTCGACCAGCGAGGTCTATGGCAACCCGCTGGTCCATCCGCAGGTCGAATCCTATGCCGGCAACGTCAATCCGATCGGCCATCGCGCCTGCTATGACGAGGGCAAGCGCTGCGCCGAGACGCTGTTCTTCGATTTCCACCGCCAGTACGGGCTGGAGATCCGCGTGGCGCGGATCTTCAACACCTATGGGCCGCGGATGCTGCCCGATGACGGTCGGGTGGTGTCGAACTTCATCGTCCAGGCGCTGCGCGGCGATCCGCTGTCGATCTATGGCGACGGGCGGCAGACGCGATCGTTCTGTTTCGTCGACGATCTGGTGCGGGGCTTCCGCGCGCTGATGGATGCGCCCGAATCGGTGCCGATGCCGATCAATCTGGGCAACCCGTCGGAATTCACCATCAGGCAGCTGGCGGACCTGGTGATCCAGATGACCGGATCACGGTCGATCATTTCCCACCATCCGCTGCCGCGCGACGATCCGGCGCAGCGCCGTCCCGACATCACGCGGGCACGGCAGCATCTGGACTGGCAGCCGATGATCGGCCTGACCGAGGGGCTGCGCCGTACGATCGACTATTTCGAGGACCGCCTGTCGCAGGGCGCGCCGATGCGTCGGATTCCTGCCCGCGCCCTGCCCGATGCATCCCATCGCCCGCAGCCGGTCCATGCGAATGGAGGCCTGGCGTGAAGATCCTGGTCTTTGCGCACCGGCTGGAACTGGGCGGCACGCAGACCAACGCGATCGAGCTGGCGGCGGGCCTGCGCGACCGTCACGGTTTCGACGTGGTCTTTCACGCCACGCCGGGCCCCGCTGTGGACCTGCTGCACCGCAAGGGCCTGGACTTGGTGCCCGCGCCGGATGCGCGGCTGCACCCGTCACTGGCGCGGATGCGGCTGCTGCGCGATCTGGTCCGGCGCGAACGGCCCGATCTGATCCATGCCTGGGACTGGTGGCAGGGGCTGGAGGCCTATGGCGCGGTCCATCTGACGATGCGGGTGCCCCTGATCATCAGTGACATGATGATGACCCTGACGCATGTGCTGCCCCGTCAGATCTCCACCACCTTCGGTGTGCTGGCGGTTCAGCGGCAGGCCGCCCAGCAGGGC
Organism: Paracoccus sp. ME4; assembly: GCF_046736325.1. GTDB lineage: Bacteria > Pseudomonadota > Alphaproteobacteria > Rhodobacterales > Rhodobacteraceae > Paracoccus. The sequence goes on along the minus strand of NZ_CP151276.1, from coordinate 2,400,411 downwards.
TGGAGAAGCTGCGCCTATCTTCCGCCGCCGGTCGATCTGGCCGCGAACGCGCCCGACCTTCTGGACCGGGCCGCGTGTCGCTCGGCGATGGGCCTGTCGGATCGCGACATCGCGCTGGTCACGGTCTCGCGGCTGTCGCACACGATGAAGGCCGACAGCCTGGCCCGCACCATCGATTGCGTCCGCCAGCTGGGCCGGGTGCTGCCGCTGCAGCTGGCGATCGTCGGGGACGGCACGGCACGCGGCACGCTGCAGGCGCTGGCCAACCGCGCCAATCGCGATCTGGGACGCAAGGCGATCATCCTGCACGGGGCGATGACCGATCCCCGGCCGGCCTATGCCGCGGCGGACATCGTGCTGGGCATGGGCGGATCGGCCCTCAGGGGCATGGCGTTCGGTCGGCCGGTGATCGTGACCGGTGATCGTGGGTTCGCCCGCCTGTTCGATGCCGATTCAGTCGACTGGTTCGCCGACGGCGGCATCCACGGCATCGGGACCGCAGCGGATGATGGGCTGGCCGTGCCGGCGATGGTAAGCGCGGTCAGGCGGCTGGCCAGCATGCCCGCGCTGCGCGATAGCCTGGGACAGTTCGGCCGCGATCACGTGCGACGGCATCACGATCTGGACGCGCTGACCGATCGGCTTGCGGTGCTGTGCCACGCCGCGATCACCCAGGGCACGGTGCCCTCGATCCAGGACGCGGCGCGATCTGCGGTGATCTATCTGCGCGAAAGGCGGTTCCAGACCACATCGCGCGACAAGACCGCCGACGGCCTGCGATGACCGCATTTTCCGATCCCGTCCAGGGGCGGTCCGTGTCCCGTTCGCTGGTCCTCACGGCCGCAGAGAAGGCATCCGGGCTGATCCTGTCGATCACCACCATGGCCATCGTCTCGCGGATCCTGACTCCGGCGCAGATCGGGGTCTTTCTGGTCGCCAGCGGCATCATCGTGCTGATCGAGGCCTTTCGCGACTTCGGTGTGGCGACCTATCTCATTCAGGCGCGGCAGATGACCCCGCCGCTGTTCCGGACGGCCGTCACCATCATGGGCCTGATGTCCGCTGGCCTGGCAGCGGCGATCTGGGCCCTGTCGGCACCATTGGCCCGGTTCTATGGAAGCGACGAGCTGGCGCAGGTGATCCATGTCGCCCTGCTGGCCTTTCTGGCCGCGCCGATCGGCAATCCGCTGCTGGCGCTGCTGCGCCGGCGGATGGCCTTCGGTCGCGTCGCGCTGATCGGGATGGCGGCGGCTGCGACAAATGCGGTCGTGTCCGTGGGCCTGGCATTGGCGGGGCAGGGCATGTTCAGCCTGGCCTGGGGGTCGGTCTCGGCGGCAGCCGTTGCGGCACTGGGCGCCGTCCTGGCCAGTGGACCGCTGCCGTCATTCCGTCCGTCCTTGGCGGAATGGCGGGTGATGATGCCATTCGGCGCCTGGTCCAGCATCATCACGCTGCTGGGAATGCTGGTCGAGAGCTTGCCTCGGCTGATCCTGGGACGCATGCTGGGGTTTGAGATGGCCGGAATGTTCGCCCGCTCGGTCGCGCTTAGCCAATTGCCCGAGCGCCTGTTTCTGGGGGCGGTTCAGCCGGTGGTCCTGCCGGCCTTGGCTGACCGGTGGCGGCGCGGGCAGCCCGTGGCGGGTCCCTATCTGCTGGGCACCGCCTGGATCATCGCGCTGCAATGGCCGATGCTGGTGATCATCGCGCTGTTGGCCGAACCGCTGGTGCATCTGCTGTTGGGGGAGCAATGGCAACCGGTAATCGCGCTGCTGCCGGTCGTGGCACTGTCGTCGCTGTTCCTGTTTCCGCAGTATCTGGCCTTTCCGGTTCTGGTCGCGGCAGGGCGGGTCCGGTTGATGGCGCTGGCCAGCGCCGTCACCTTGCCCCTCACGGGGTTGGTGCTGGTCAGCGCGGCTCAGTTCGGCATCGAACAGGTCGCATTCAGCCTGTTCATCACAGCGCCGATACAGGCGGTGGTGATGCTGGCGGTCACACATCGCTGCATCGCTTTCGAATGGCGGCAGCTGGGGCAGGTGGTGCTGCATGGCGCGCTGCTGGCGGGCATGACGGCCGCGCCGGCGGCGGCGGTCCTGCACTGGACCGCCGGAACCCAGCCTGTGGGCGTCGGCCCGGCGGCGCTGGCCTGCATCGCGGGACTGGCGGGCTGGCTGGTGGGGGTGACCGCCACGGGCCACCCGATCCGGGCGCGGCTGGCCCGGTTGGTGCCGCGCCAGTGGCAGCGGTGGCGTCAGGCGTCATCGCTGCGCTAGGCCGGGTCAGCGCTGATCGCCATCCTCGACCTTGCCGATCAGCCCGTCCAGCCGCAGGGCGGCCTGCGTCCGGTTCGTGGCCTTCACCTTGCGCATGATGGTACGGATATGGACCTTCACGGTGCTTTCGCACAGATTCAGCTCATAGGCGATCGTCTTGTTCGCGGCACCGCGCTGCAGGGCCCGGGCCACGGCCATCTGGCGATGCGTGAACTGATCGCCCGGCCCATCGGCGTCATGGTGATTCGCGGCCAATGCCTGGCTCAGCAGCAGCAGGCTGTGGCGCGGAAGATAGGTGCCGCCCGAATGGGCGATCCGGATCGCCTCGACCACATCCGCCAAGCTGGCATCCGGAGGCACGAAACCTGCCGCGCCGCTGGACACAGCCAGAAGCATCGTCTCAAGATCGGTTGAATCCGACAGGATGATCACCCGGTTGGCACCTGCGGCCGCCACGATCGCCGTGACGTCCTGACCGTCCTGCTCCGAACAGGCAGCAAGGTTGTGCAACACGATCTGAACGTCGTCGTCGCGCGCGTGCTGTCGCCAGGCGGCAATGCTGGCATGGCTTTCGATGACGGATGCGGCGCGAAAGGCCTCGAGACAGCGGACGAAGCATTCCCGGGACAGAGGACGGGTGTCGATGACCGCCACATGAGGCTGTGGCGCGGCAGGCCAGACTGCGCCGCCGGCCCCTGTCAGCGGGATGTTGGCAAGGTCAAGTTTGTCGGAGTTGATGTCATGATGCGGCATTGTTCACCCTCATTGTATCGCCTGCAGATGCCCTTGGCGCGGGTCGCGACGGAAACCGGTCCCGGGGCCGCGCAGGGGTCCGGGGACGTCTTGGGAATTGTGTCGGCACCCTCACCCATGCTCGCAAGACTGATGATGAATAGCCCGGGCAATTCTGGATTGAATATGACTTACAAAATAACGCGGCATGCATGATCACGATCAGCATTAATGCTGATTAAGAGCCCTACAATCAAATCCTGAGGGATAAGATTCAATCTTGGGTTGATTGTTTCATAAGCGATGTTTCAAATCGGGGGGCTTTGACCTTTAATCGGAGCGGAGAATGAGCATGGCCAGAACAAGACTGATTCTGATCGGCCATTCGGGAAATGCCATGGAGATTCTGGAGCATTTGCAGGACCTCCATGAGGTCGTGGCCTTCCTCGATGATGGTGCGGTATCAGCGGATCGGATGAGCCACGGGGTTCCCGTGCTGCCGTTATCTCGCTTGGCCGATTTCTCCGATGCGCAGGTTCTGGTGACGTTCGGATCGGTATCCAGCCTGCCCGGGAGGGCGCGTGTCGTGGCGGGGCTGGGCCTCGCGCCACAGCGTTTCGCGACCGTCATCCACCCGCGGGCCCACGTGTCGCGGCGGGCGATGCTCGGGCCGGGCACGATCGTATTTCCGGGCGCAGTCATCACCTGGAACGCGATCATCGGAGACCATTGCATGATCCTGCCCAACAGCGTGATCCATCACGACGTCGTTCTGGAGGATCACGTCCTGGTCGGATCCAACGCGACCGTCGCCGGGCATTGCAGGGTTGGCTGCGGCAGTTATCTTGGCAGCGCCTGTTCGGTCAGGAACTGCGTGACCATCGGCAGGGGATCGGTCATCGGCATGGCGGCCAATGTCCTGCGGGACTGCCCGGACGGGGCGGTGATGGTCGGCAACCCCGCCCGGCCGCTGGTGGTTCATTAGGCCTGTCAGGCGGTCAGCCTACTCCGGCGTGGATGCTGCGCCGCCACCGCGTCGCGCAGCGCCGCCAGGACCTGATCCTGCTGGTCGTGGTCCATCTGCGCGAAAATCGGCAGAAGGACGGTGTGATCGCGCGCCCCTTCGGAGCGTGACAGGTCGTGGCGCTGCGGGATGTCGGCGCAAGCCGCCTCAAGATGCATGCACATGATGCCCCGGCGGGTAGCGATCCCGATCTCCAGCATGTGCTGCATCAGCGCGCGCTGATCCAGGTCCGGGTCCAGTCCGACAGCATAGCTTTGCCAGTTCGACCGCATCCCGCCCGGTTCTGCCGGGGCTGTGACCCCCTCCATCTGCATCAGCGCCTGAGCATAGCGGGCCGCCAGCGCGCGGCGCGCGGCGACGATGCCGGGCAGGCGCAGCAGCTGCTGGCGCCCGATTGCCGCTTGGATGTCCGTCATGCGATAGTTGAAGCCGGCGACAGGGTAATCCTCGATGATGACCCGGTCGCTGGCATGGCGGCGGGTGTCCGAGACCGACATGCCGTGCTGACGCCACAGGCGGAACTGCGCATCCATCCGCGGATCGTCGGTGGTCAGCATTCCGCCTTCGCCGGTGCTGATGACCTTGCGCGGATGGAATGAGAAACAGACCACGTCGCCCAAGGGTCGCCCGACGGGCTGCCAGCTGCCGCCGATGCGGATCTGAGCGCCCGCCGCACAGGCGGCGTCCTCGACCACGCGCAGGTCATGGGCGCGGGCGACGGCCATAACGGCCTCCATGTCGCATGGCATGCCGATCTGATGCACGCAGAGGATCGCGCGGGTCCGCGCCGTCACCGCCGCCGCCACCGCCGCCGGGTCGATGTTGTAGCCCCCCGCCGCGATGTCCACAAAGACCGGCAGCGCGCCGCATTGGCGGATCGCGTTGGCGCCCGCGATGAAGGAATGGCTGACCGTGATGACCTCGTCCTCTGGCCCCACCCCGACCGCCAGCAGGGCCAGGTGCAGCGCCGTGGTGCAGTTCGAGACGGCGCAGGCATGGCGCGCACCGGTCAGCGTGGCGAATTCCGCCTCGAAGGCGGCGACCTGGGGCCCTTGCGAGACCCAACCGGACAGCACCGCGGCGTGGGCGGCTTGGGCCTCGGCCTCACCCAGCAGGGGCATGGCGATGGGGATCATGGCGCCACCCCGACCATGGCGGGCCGGTCGGCCTGGTCGCGCCACCAGGCGACCAGGTCGGCCAGGCCGCGATCCAGAGGGATCTCCGCGACAAAGCCCAAGTCGCGACGGGCCGCCGCCGTCGAGGCCAGTCGTCGGGGCACCGGGTTGACCGCCCGTTCCGGGGCGTGGATGGGGACAAGGTCGGGCCGTCCCATCGCCGCCGCCAGCATCACCGCCAGCCGCATCAACGAGGTCTCGGTCCCCGATCCGACGTTGAAGACCGCATCCGAGACGGGCGCGGTGGCCGCCAGCATATTGGCACGGGCGACGTCGCGCACATCCACCATGTCCATCGTCTGCATCCCGTCGCCGAAGATGATCGGCGGCAGACCCGCGGCGATGCGCTCGATCCAGCGGATCATGACCTCGGTATAGCGGCCGTGCAGGTCCATGCGCGGACCGTGCACGTTGAAATAGCGAAGCGCGACATAGTTCAGGCCCTCCATGTCGTTGAAGGCGCGCAACAGCCCCTCGCCCATGGTCTTGGCGGCACCGTAGAGGGTGCGGTTGGGATAGGGCGGCGCGGCCTCGGTCGTGGGAAAGGCCGCGGCCATCCCATAGATGGAGGCCGACGACGCCATCACGACACGCGCCACCCGGTGCCGCACGCAGTGCCGCAGCAGGTCATGCGTCGCCTGGACCATGACGCGCATCGCAAGGTCCGGGTCGGCGGCGCAATGGGTGATCCGCAGGGCCGCCTGATGGAACACCAGATCGCTGTCGCCCACCAGACGGTCCATCAGGGGCCCGTCGCAGATGTCGCCCGTGACCAGCCGCAGCCGCGGGTCCGACATCGCCGCCGCCAGGTTCGCGGCACGGCCGCGGATCATGTTGTCCACCGCCACCACCTGTCCGCAGCCCTGCATCAGCAGCGCGTCGATCAGATGCGATCCGACGAACCCCGCGCCGCCGGTGACAAGAATGCGCTTGCCCGCAAGGGACTGTGTCATGAGGCCTGCCTTTCGACGGAACGGGTCACGGAGGATCGGAGGGCGGTGTTGACGGCGTCGATGACGGTCTGGACCTGGTCGGGCGGCATATGGGGGTGCAGCGGCAGGGACAGGGTCGTGCGGGCCAGCGCCTCGGCCACGGGAAAGGCTCCGGCGCGATGGCCCAGATCGGCGTGGCAGGGCTGCAGGTGGACCGGGCACGGGTAATGGACCGCCGTCGGCACGCCCGCCCGGTCCAGCACCGCGCGCAGCGCGTCGCGGTCCGGCACCCGGATGGCAAAGACGTGACAGGCATGGTCGAGGCCGAACGGGCCCGCCGCACGGTCGATCGCGGTGTCCAGCCCCTGATCATAGCGGTTCGCGATCGCGCGGCGTGTGGCGTTCCACTCCTCGAGATGGGGCAGCTTGGCGGCCAGGACTGCGCCCTGCACGGCGTCCATGCGATAGTTGAATCCCTTCAGGACATGGTGGCCCTTGCCCGCCTGCCCCCAATCGCGCAGGCATCGCAGCCGATGGGCCAGGTCGTCGTCATCCGTGACCACCGCCCCGCCTTCGCCGCAGGCCCCGAGGTTCTTGCCGGGATAGAAGCTGAAGCAGCCCATGCGTCCGAACGCTCCCGCCCTCAGGCCGCGGCGCGCGCCATGGGCCTGGGCCGCGTCCTCGATGACGATCAGATCGCCATGGCGATGCGCGATGTCGCGAATGGCGGCCATGTCGGCCAGCCGGCCGTGCAGATGCACCGGCATGATGGCGCGGGTCCGGGGGGTGATCGCCGCCGCGATGGCGGCGGGGTCCATGGTCCAGCTGCGCGGGTCGACATCGACCAGGACGGGCGTGGCCCCTGCGTAAAGGATGGCCGCGACGGTCGCGACGAAGGTGGCCGGGACGGTGATCACCTCGTCCCCTGGACCGATCCCGGCCGCGACCAGGGCCAGATGCAGCGCAGCGGTGCCGGTGCTGACCGCCACGGCATGGCGCACCCCGCAGACCTGGGCAAAGGCCCGTTCGAACTGTCGGACCGGTTCGCCCAGCACATAGTCGCCGCTGCGCAGGGTGGCCAAGACCGCCGCCTCCAACGGTGCGGCGACCTGGGCATATTGTGCCTGAAGGTCCAGAAACCGGATCATGACGCCTCCTTCAACGTGGTCAGGTCGATGGGAAATCCGCGCAGCCCCGAGGACCGGCTGGCGGCCTCCAGCATCTCGACGACGCGCAGGCCGCTGGCACCGTCCGTCAAGGGGACGGCGCTGTCGCGGATGCAGCGCAGGAACTCCTCCGCCTCGGTGACCAGCGCCTCCTTGGGGGACAGCGCCGGGGCGTGCATGTCACCCAAGCGATACGAGATCATCTGCGCATAGGGATCGGCAGGGGCCTCCGCGCCGCGGTCATAGACCTTGACCTTTTCGCTGGCCTGCATGTCGTCATAGACGATCATCTTGCGGCTGCCGCCGATCAGCGTCTGGCGGATCTTGACCGGGGCCAGCCAGTTGACGTTCAGATGCGCCATCGCGCCGTCGTCGTAATAGACCGACAGATGCGCCAGGTTCTCGGGGCGGTCGGGCAGGAACCCTGCCGCGCTGGCGGATATGGCGACCGGGCGCGCCTTGATCAGCCGCTCCATGATGGAGAAGTCATGAACCGCCAGGTCCCAGATGACGTTCACGTCACGCTGGAACAGCCCAAGGTTCACCCGCACGCTGTCGTAGTAGAACAGCGCGCCGATCTCTCCGGCCTCGATCAGGCGTGCGATCGCCTGAACCGCGCCCGTATAGACGAAGGTGTGATCGACCATCAGGACCAGGTTGCGGCGGGCGGCCTCGTCGATCATCAACCGGGCGCGGTCGGCGGTCTCGGCCATAGGTTTTTCGACCAGGACATGCTTGCCGTGGCGCAGGGCGGCCATGGAGAGTTCGAAATGCGTCGTCACTGGGGTCGCGATCATGACCGCGTCCACCTGCGGGTCGGCGATCATCTGCGCGATCGAGGGGGTCAGCCGGGCGCCCGGATGGGCCAACGCCGCCCGCGCCAGAGCCGGCGGGGCCATGTCCGCAATGACCTCCAGCCGACAGTCCGGCAGGCCGGTCACGGCCCGCGCCAGGTTCGGCCCCCAATATCCATATCCGGCAAGTCCAAGGCGGATCATGATGTCACCTTCGGCTTCCAGCCTGTATGGCCTGCTCCTTCGCGGTCTGGGCGCCGCCTGACATCGCCCGTGATGCGGGCGGGCACACCCGTCATGATCGCGAATTCCGGCACGTCCTGCGTGACGACCGCCCCTGCCCCGATCAATGCGCCCGGGCCGATCGTGATACCGCAAAGGACCGTCGCATTCGATCCGATCGAGGCGCCGCGGCAGACGCGTGTGGGCATCAGAACCCAGTCATCCGCCCCCTTCAACGACCCGTCGGGATTGGTGCTGGTGGGCAGAAGATCGTTGGTGAACATCACCCCGTGACCGACGAAGACGTGGTCCTCCAGGACGACGCCCTCGCACAGGAAGGCATGCGACGATATCTTGCAGCGCGCCCCGATGGTGCAGCCTTTCTGAATCTCGACGAACGGACCGATCATGGTCTGCTGGCCGATGCGGCATCCATAGAGGTTGACCAGATCGGGGCAGGGTATGCGGATATCCGCGGCCAGAGTGCAGTCAATGATGGGCACGCGGGTTCCCCCTGCAGGCTATGGGGCCGTGATTGGACCCTTGGTCTGATAAGGGTACACCGGCAGGGGCGTGGTGCCATCGCACCCTTGGTCGTATCGCCGACCCGCGGCTGTTTCGGATGCGCGCCCGCACTGACCGAAATCGCAACGCCGGCGCCCCAACACCATCTTCTGTACAAGACCTGTCCTTTTGGTCAGGTGGGTGTGGTGCCCGGGGCTGTCCGCGAGGGCCGTGATATTCCCGGGATGTCCAAGGTGCGACCGCAAGAAATTGAATACGCTATTTATTTTCCAGTCTCGCAACAGGATTATCTGGTCGCGACGATTTGGCGCATTGATCGAGTGATTCTTGAGAGACCGCAAACAGTTGCCGCACTGATTTAGATCATTGCCGGGCCCAGTGGCCTATGCGCTTCTGGTCGCCGGAGCGGCGCGTCTCTTTGCGACCGTTCCTCTGACAGTCCCCGGTCGAGTGGCAACTGCATCCACCGACGGCTATCACCCGGTGCCTGTCGGACATAGCCGTCGGGCGCCGGGGCGATCACGATTGAGGCAGATCATGTCCGACAAAGACAGTCTCCACGCCTATGCGCTGCTGGACGCAATTCTCGGAACAGGCCCCGCCACTCGGGCAGAAAGCGAGGCGTTGCGGCGCATGATCATCCGGGTTCCGGCTGGTCAGACGATCGCGTTTGAAAGCCAGCTTACGTGTAAAGCATACATGCTTCTGTCGGGATGGGCCTGTTCGGTGCGCCATCTGATGAACGGCTGCGACCAGATCTTTGACATACGGCTTCCCGGCGACCTCGTCGGCCTGTCCAATCTGATGCTGAGCGCCGCGCCAAGCGCGATCGAGGCGATCACCCCAGTCGAACTGTATCCTTTTTCTCGTCACAACCTTCTGGCAGCCGATGAAGTCAACACGTCGCTGCGCGAAAGACTGCTGTTCTCGATGGCCCGCGACCATGCGGTGCTGATGGAGCATCTGATCGGTGTCGCAAGGCGCAAGCCGCAGGTCCGCACCGCTCATTTCCTGCTGGAACTGTCCGAGCGCGTGACGCGGGCCGGTCTGGGAGAGCGACACCGCTTTGTCTGCCCGCTGTCGCAATACGTACTGGCGGACGTGCTGGGGATGACGGCGGTGCATCTCAATCGGACGCTGCGGTCGTTGCGCGAAATGGATCTGGTCAGCTTTCGACACGCCACTGTCGTCATTATTGACCGGCCAGCGATGATCCGCTTCGCGGAGTTCAACCCGGCCTATCTGGACCATGACCCGGCCCAGAGGCTGTTGCGGCCCATCGACGACTTCCGCCACACCGCTGTCGGTCCGCACTATGCAGGGCCCCCGCGCCCGCAATGACAACCGGACATGACGGGGCCATGACGCCCTGCCGCGCCCTCGCGTGAATTCCACAAGATTCAAGGACGCATCATGTCGATCACGACACAGCAGACACTCACATCCACCGACCCTTCGGCCGCGATCGTCGAGATGCGGCGACAGGGCTTTTCCATTGTCAGGAACGCGCTTGACCCTGATCAGGTGCAGGCCTTGCGTGTCGCGATCACGACACATTTCCGCCATTCGGGGCGGATGCGCTATGGCGGCAAGATCCAGCTCCGGGCGCTGCAGGCTGTCGACGGCCTGGCCGCCACCGCGCTCAGTGCGGACCTGGCCGAGGTGATCCGGACTCATGTCGGCCACAGCACCCCTCTGCTGACCGGGGAATGCGACGTCATGATGAACACCACGTCCGGTTGGCACAAGGACATCACGCCCGACATGAACCTTGGGTCGTCGCTGTTCGAGGCGGACGATTTTGCCGTCTACAAGGTTGGTATCTATTTGCAGGATCAGACGGCGGGATCGCCGGCCGCCTTGCGGGTGCGGCCCGGTTCTCAGCGGTGCGGCGATGTCGCGACAGGGCCCGTCGTCCGGCTGGAGACCCATCCGGGCGACGTGGTGGTCTTTGACGTGCGCATCGATCATGCGGGTCAGGCCCCCGATCTGGCCACACGCCTGCTGGGGCGTGCCACCCGGATGATCGCGCGCCTTTCCGGACGCGACGCCGACATGATGCTGACGCGCATCCGTCAGATTCTGCGGCGGCGTCCGGATCGGGTGGCGCTGTTCATGACCTTCGGTCCCGACAATCACTGGACCCATGACTACGAACGGTCGGGGCGTCACAGGCACGGTCCAGCCACCGCGCTGCGACCCGATGCCATGCGGTCGTTTCAGGCGGTCGGCATCGAGATCATCGCTCCCGACTGATCGCCGGATCGGGGCGGTGTTCGAACGCACCCATGTCGATGGGTCCGTTCACACGGGGCGCGCCGGCAAGATCGCGGGCCGAGTACAGTCGCCGACCGGTGCCCGCGTCGATCGCGGGCGAATCGGCCTGCAGATCGAACAGGCCCGCATCGGGATTGCGAAAGGCGGGATCGACCCCGTCCAGATTGCCTCCCGCCCGATCAAAGCGCGCGCCGTGCCACAGCGCAACCGGTGCGCCATGGGCCAGGTTGTGGCGCGCGACGACCGAGGGTCCGGCCAGGCTGAAGGCCGTGTTGTCGGGATGGATCGCGGCGGATGCCACGGCAATGTTGTTCGTGACGACGCATCGCGCGGCGCTGCGGGTGACGGTGATCTCTCCGCGTTCGGTTCCGGGGTTTGCCAGGTCGCGGTTGTTGTGCCAGGCGGTATTGTTCCTGACCGTCACGGTGTCGCTCATGAAGATCTGGATCCCCTTTCCGCCGTTGCGGAACGTCAGGTTGTCCTCGACCAGCGTGGGGTGGGAATAGGGCGGGTGGCCGATCCCCTCGTTCCGGAACCAGTCGATGATGATGCCGTTGCCGTCCGTATGCGGGCCTGGCACCGCCAGGGTGATGTTGTCATGGCTGATATTCCTCCGCACGATGGTGCGGAAACCGGACTGGCGGCTGTCCCCGGTCAGGTCGATGTTGGAGGAGACCGATATCCCGCTGGTCTGGTAGCCGTTCGTTGCGGCATTGCCGAAGACGCGGTTGTCCTCGATCAGCTGGAATTCGGTCAGATGGAACGAGATCCCGCTGCCGCCGCTGTGATGGGCGACGGTGTTGCGCACGGTGACATGGTGGACCCGCTCGGCGTCGATGGCATGTCCCGCCCCGCCGACCACGTCAAAGCCGTCGACGACCAGGTGATCGCCGCGCAGATGCAGGGTGCTGTAGCTGCCCGGAGGCGGCCTGATCCGTGCGCCGCCGGGCACCGCCGAGCGCAGGGTTATCGGGCGGCCCGGGGCGCCGTCATCGCGCAGAAAGACCTGCTCTCGATAGGTGCCCGGCGCGACAAGCACCGTATCACCAGGTTTCAGGCCCCCATCCAGAGCCTGTGACAGGGTGGCAAAGGGGAACGACGGGCCGCCGTCACCATCCTGCGCTCCGGCGGCGACATGGATCACGCGATCGGCGCAGGCGGGGCCTGAGCAGGCCAGAAGCGCCACCGTCCACCACGGCGCGCGCCTAGACATGCAGCGTCCTGTTCGGGCGCACCACCCCGGGCGTGGACAGGGCGGCGGGCTCATAGAACCGCGCGATCAGGTCGCGCGCCCGCATGTCTGGGGTGAACAGCGCCGCGCGGTCGCGGGCCCCCTGCTCCAGGGCGGCCAGGTGGGCGGGGCTCCGGATCACGTCGACCACCGCATCCGCGATCCGCGCGGCCAATTGGGCGGGATCCGCGTCGCATGTCGGCACGACCGACCCGCAGGAGGCATTGACCGCCACCCCCGGACCGCCAAGATCCAGGCAGATGACCGGAAGACCCGCAGCCAGCGCCTCACCGATGACATGCGGGCCGGAATCGTGCAGGCTGGGAAAGACGAACAGGTCGTGACAGGCATAAAGCCCTGCCATCTGTCGATGTGGCACAAGGCCGGCGAAGGTGACGGCCTCGTCCGGCATTCCAAGGCGCACGGTCAGCTGGCGCAGTGCGACCGCCTCGGGGCCCGTGCCGGCGATGGTCAGGCGCGCATCCCTGACCTTGCGGCGCAACACGCTCAGGGCCATGATCGCCAGGTGCGCGCCTTTCCACGCCTCCAACCGCCCCGCGAACAGCAGCCGCGGCGGGCCGCGCCAGGCCGCGCCCGAGGGCGGGCCGATCTCATCCTCCGCCACCGGCAGGTCAGGGGCCAGGATGTCGGCCACGACGACCGCTCTGCCCCGGTGCCGGGCCGGGACATGGGCGCGGGTCGCGGCATCGGTGACCAGGATCGCATCGGCCCGGCGCAGGCACAGACGCACCAGCGGATCGATCCGGCCGATGGCGTTCAGGAGGTCGCGCAGCGCCTCGTGCCGCCGCGCCACAGGCGACAGGCCGGCACGCAGGGCGACGGGCGCGCTTTCGCCGCCGCCCACGGGTCCGAACACGAAACGCGGTCCAAGACCACCCAGATGCGAGGGCCAGCGCAGCACCGTCCAGGTCAGGTGATGGATCACATCGAACCGCCGCTGACGCAGCAGCCTGCGGACCGGGGCGCGGGCCGTCATCTGCCACAGCATGTAATGCTGTCGGATATGGCGCGGCTGGTCATAACCGGGGCCGGGCCAGCCGGGAACGTCATGCCACAGGAAAGTCGGCCGGGGCTCGGACGGGCAGGCGTCCAGATGCGCCTCGATGGCGGCACGATGATGCGATCCGCAGGTCAGCACGGTCACCTCGCAGCCCTGCCGCATCAGGGCCTGCGCAAGAAGCCAGCCCTTGCCAGGCTCTGATCCCATGCCGGGCTGGCAGGCATAGGCCGACAGCAGCACCCTCACGGTCCGCCCTCCCGGTCGGATGATGCATCCCTCACGGAAGATGCCGGGCGCTCTCGAAGGGTGGCCTCTGCCCGGTCATAGGTGGCGCGGCAGGCCCCGGCCGTGGCCGGGAAGAAGCCGTAGACGATGCCCTTGATGTCGATCCGCGTGATAGGCATGTCTTGGCCGTTGCAGCGCACCGATGTCAGCGCCTCGTCGCGAAACACCGCCGGCAGCATGACCGAGGCCTGATCCGCCCCCGGTCGCAGCATCAGCGTCATCTGCAGCGCCGACCGATTCCATGATCCTGTCGACAGGGTAGAACCATTGCGCGCGTCCAACCAGTCCAGCATCTGGCGCGCCGAGATCAGCGCGACGCCCCGGTCTGTCGCCGCCTTGATGATGGCGCCCGCATAATCGTCGGTATAGTCCACGTGCGACCCGAAGGCGCCAAAGAACTGCTCGCGGCCCAGAGCTCTGTCCAGAAGGCTGGCCACGCCGAAGGCATGGGGCACGCCGTTCTCGTTCACCAGATGGGTCGCAGCCTGGAGGATGGGCATCGGCTGACCATCCTCATCCACAAACGGCATGGGAAAGCCCGACCCGGTCATGAAGCCCGCGCGCTGCGCCAGCCATGACGGTGGCCAGGTATAATGGTTGAGGTCCAACCGGATGCCCTGCGCCCGTTCGATGCGCGGCACATCGACCCATCCGCTCCAGACGATACAGTGAAGCCGTGTGGTCTGCTGGGGCGGCAGATCGGGGAAACGGAGCGCAAACTGGGCCATCTGGTCGTCCATGATCTCGGCCAGATCGTGCGGCGCGCGATCGCGGCAGCCGCTGTCGACATGCAGGCCGATCTCGAACCCACGTGCGGCATAGGACGTGGCCGCCTCGAACCGCGTCTCGGGGTCCAGATAGGAACTGGCTCTCAGACAGTCCCACCGATCAAGCCGACAGTTCGGACGATCCAAACTTTCCAGCAGATCGAACATGCGCTGCGTGCCGCCTTGCGTGGCATGGTCGTCGCCGGTCAGCAGGATCACGGCGCGGCGCAGTTGCGGCAGATACCAGAACCGCGGGATGGGCCGCGACGTCCCGGCCACGATGACATTGGCCAGCAGGCGCTGCAGTTCGTCGGCTCGGGGAACATGCAGCGCATTCATGTCCAGATGGTCGGGATAGAACAGGTCATTGGCGCGCAGGGGGTGAAAGCCGTCTCGGTCCTGTCCTGCCCACTGCGGGTTGCCCTGCCGCGTCACGGCGACCGTCTCGGCAAGACTGAAGGGAAATGCCGCCGCCATGCCCTGTCCGACATGGTTCATGGCCGCCGCCGGGTAGGGCAGGGGCGTGCCGTGCCGGTCCTGCAGACGGGCCAGCCATGGAGGCGGGTCCGCGAGGATGGCTGCGTCGCCGGCATCTGAACGATGATCGGGCGGAGCCCGCGTCGTGAACGGCTCGATCCGGCCATGCAGGCGGATCGGGCCATGCGCCAGTCGCTGCGTCAGGGGAAGGCGCGCATCAGCCACCAGCTGGCCGCCACGGAACGCGCCGGCGCTGGTGGACAGGCCCAACATGGGCAGCAGATCGGCGCCGGGACGCATGGCCACCAACAGACCGCCGCCGCGCATCCAGTCCTCCAGCGCCAAGGCCAACGCGTCCGGAACCGTTCCAGAGGCCAGGATGACGACCGCCCGCCCGGCCAGGCCTCCGGGGCGGAACCGCTCGACCGGCACGCTGGCCACGTCGGGGAAACCCTCGGCCTCCAGAATGGCGGGATAAAACGCGCCGTAGGCGTCGTCCCGGCCCAGCAGGACCAGGATATCCGCGTCCTCCGCCCCTTGTGCCAAGGGCAGTGTCATTGTGCGGAATCCGACGCAATGCCGTAGGATCGGAAGCAGCCGCCGCGCGACACGCTGCCGCTCGGCGGTCAAGCAAAGCCGATAGGCTTGGTCCCACTTCAGTGGCTGCCTCGGGCGGATCAATTGCGTTTCGGGGTCGTCGGAGGGGCGCCAGACCCTGAGTGGCAGCAGGCCGTCCGACCCCTCCAAGGTGATTTCGGACTGCTTGCCTATGCCCTCTGCCCGGACCAACTGAAAGACACGCGCTGGGTGAACGCCGGTTTGCGCCTCTCTAAGCGCCACAAAAATGCCATCCTGTCCCGAGCCTCCTACAGGCAGCCCTGCTGCGATCAGGGTGACTGCCGCGGCTGCTGCACAGACGAGAGGGAGGCGTCTTTTCATCGACCAGTTCCGTTTATAGGCCGCGCGGCCCTACGACAGCACTAAGGCGCGATCAAAACCAGTTGGTCATAGGGATGATCCGCCGCGCAAGTCGTGTCCGAAGGGAGGGGCTGCAACGCGACCCATCCGCCATCCAGCCGTGACCCGGACTTGCCCGGGAAAGAGGAGCACACCAACTGAGGAACCAGAAGGTGTTTTCTGGGAAACGGGAACAGACCGACACTGGAGATTCGGCGTGAAGCAGTGCGGCGGGCGCTGGCAGAGGTCGGACGCGGCGGGAGAGCGCGGACGATCTGGGCATTCGGCTGTCGGCGCTGACGCGGTGGCTGAGCCAAGAGCGTGATTTTGGTGACCTGACCTTGAACCTTCAAATGGTGCAGGATGTCGTTTGGCCAAAGCTCTAAAGCCGGAACGATCCCGCGAACTGGGCGTCTCAATCCGCAGGGCGTGTGGCGCTCTGAAGTTCGACTGCTCAAGCGACCACTGCTTCGCCGCTGGCCCAATCTGCCCGTCGTGGTGTCGGGAACGGCGCGGGGCAGCCGCGAGCCTGCGCACCCGGCCCATAGCGGCCCGACAGCGCCAGCCTGGCGCCGCCTTGCAGCATCCCCAGACCGGACATTCGCGCTTGGCGCGGCGAGATGGTCGGGTCACAGTCTGCTTTGCGGGACAAAGCTGCCGGTGAGCAATATCCTTCGAAACCATTGAAGTCGGTATAACTTTGGAGATTGAAGTATGAAATTTCGCCTTGCGCATGCCTCTGACGCACTGGCCCTTGCCGCTATTTCAATCGAGGTTTGGCTGGGGGCCTATATCCGGAAGGGCGTGAACGCGTTCTTCGCAGAATTTGCGCTGAGCGAGTTCACATCGCCCAAGCTTGCGGCTCTGCTAGAAGATCCAAACGAGTATGTAATCGTATCAGAAAACGAAGACGGCCTTGATGGGTTTATCCGCATTAGCCACGGCAAGCCAGCTCCTGTCGCAGGTTGCTCCACCATGGAGATATCGACCCTTTACGTCCAGCCGCGCCATCACGGCAGAGGACTTGGAAGGGCGCTGCTGGAACAAGGCTTGAACTACGCACTAGACACAGGTGCACCCTCGGTCTGGCTGACAACCAATTCCGAGAACGCCCCCGCCATCGCCTTCTATCTGAGGCAGGGCTTTGAAAAAGTTGGAACCACACACTTCCACATCCATGAACAAGCATACCTGAATGATGTGTTTAGACGTGTGATCTCCCCGTAGATAAAAGCGCTAGACTGTCCGCGAAGGGCTCTTCGCGTCGATCTGCGGCTAGGTGCAACAGGAGCGGTGCTGGGGCGGCCTCCGACCCGCGCTCCCGGCCCAAAGCAGCCGGTCGGCCTGTATCGTGCGCTGCCTTGCAGCTACCCCAAACCGGAAATTCGTGCTTGGCGCAGCGAGATCGACGGGTCACAGTCTGCTATGCGGGACGAAGCGGTCGTTGCCTGACCTGGCGCAGAGAGCATAGGCTGTTCCCAAATTCAGGGAGATAAGCAGAGTGAAACATGCCCTAGTTTTCGATTGCGAGTTTTTGACTGCCGAAGGTTCACCGTCGCGCTTCTGGTGCGGGCCATATGATCCAGATCCAGTTGTTGCTCAGATTGGCGCGGCAAAAATAGGTCTGGAGGAAGACTTTCCACTGCTGGACACCTTACGCCTGTACGTCATTCCCCGTGATCGACGTGGCCAGCAGTTCACCCTTGACCCATTTTTCACGAAGCTGACCGGTATTGCGGAAGACGACATCAAACAGGAAGGGCTATCCCTCAACGAAGCTCTTAAACGCACTAAGAATTTCGCTTCCGGCGCGCGGCTATGGTCGTGGGGGAAGGATGAATTCAATATGGTGGCGATCAGTTGCTATGTAGAGGGGCTGGCGCCACCCATTCCAGCTACGCAGTTCGGCAATGCTTGCGCCCTCTTATTGAAAGCAGGGATGCCATATGCAGATATCAAGAAGACGCGCAGCAACAGACTGGCCGACTACTTCAAGATCGAACATCCGCCGCTCCAAGGACATGATGCCTTGGATGATGCGCTCTCTGTTGCCTACGTCGTCCAGGCTCTTCTGCAGCGGGAAAAATTGAGGCCGTCGGATATGGCTTAATTCCAAAGCTTACTTGATCCATGTTCCGCTTAGGGTTCTCCATGCCGCTGCAGCTCGGTATCGGCAACGCGGGATATTGCAGCCGCTGTCTGCCTCGGCAAAGGTCACGACATGCCCTACCGTGCCGTCAAAATCCCTCTGTCTTGCGACGAGATGCGTGTGCGTCGGTGGAGCGACTACATGCTCATGCACATGCACGAAGTGTTCGAGGCGCTGCGACTGGAAGGGGTTCGGCACGAGGCATGGTATCTATGCCGGGGCGAACCGCTTTGCGTTATTGGAATCATGGACGTAGTTGATGCTTCCTTGTCCAGAAGCGTAGCGTCCAACTCGACTCTATCAGTGGATCAGGTGCATCGGGATTTTAAGCGTCACTGGGTTCGCTCTGGCATCACAACGGTACCATTCGATCCCGCCAACAATCAGCCTGTCGCAGCTTGCGAACTTCTTTTCGAGGCGCGGCTTTGACCGTCCGATAAGGGCTCTTCGCGCGCATGCCTCAATGCAACCTTGGCAGCGTCCCCGCGCAACAAACAGGACGCTCGCTGCATGCAGGGCCGTTCGAAGGCTTCACTCCCTGCTGCAGTGAGAGGCCTACGGGCAGACCGCATGGATTCGGATACTGCCCGCAGACAAGATCAGGACTCCGGTCAGTTGTCGAACTGCGCTGGCACACCCGTCCGCCAGCTTTCCCAGTCCGACACAATTGCATCTACGACAGGCGCGCCGACGAGGGTGATGTTGGCGACGGTTTCGGAAAAGCCACCCGCGGTTTCGCCAGGGGCGGGATCAAGATGCTGCTGCGTGGTCTCGTTTGGATTGCCCTGATCGAAATTCACAGCACCGCGCAGGCTGAGGATACGCTCTGTTCCGTGGGTGCGGTTGATGACCAGCGCCAAGGCCGCGGCTTCCATTTCCGTGATGAGATAATCGTCAGCGCCATACAGCTTCGCGATATACTGGGCTTCGTTCGATAGGCCCGGTCCGTGGAAGAAGGTATCGCCAGTCATGTGCGTGCCGGTCTTAACCGAAGGTGCCGCCTGCGCTGCTGCGTCGGGATACCGCATGCGGTAGGTCTGCGCCGACTCCGAGTCCTGAAGCGGGGCATCCTTCGAGAGATTGACGGCTGCGGCAACCAGGGCAGGGTTCA
This sequence comes from Paracoccus sp. ME4, assembly GCF_046736325.1. Taxonomy (GTDB): domain Bacteria; phylum Pseudomonadota; class Alphaproteobacteria; order Rhodobacterales; family Rhodobacteraceae; genus Paracoccus. Next base: position 2,381,296 of record NZ_CP151276.1, on the reverse strand, counting down.
TCTCGAAGAGACGATAGGCTTCGTAACCCTTGCGGGGAATGAATACCGGCGCGCCGGCCTCTCCCTCCTCGGGTGCCCAACGGTGGCCAAGATCATAGTCGACCAGCCACGTCGCCCAGCTCACGTCCGCGATGGTCCCGCGCGAAGGAGGAGTGCCTGCGACACCGGACAGCACGTAATAGGCCTCCGAGAAATCGAAGCGCGGATTCAAAAGGATCGCCTGCATCGACGCCGAAGAGTTGACCTTGCCCATCCCGAGGACCGAGCCGCATACGCCGTCATCATTGCAATGGACCCCCCGCATGGCGCCCGGCACATCCATGAGTTCCGCACCTTGCCAATACTTTTCGAACCAGTGCTGATACTCGCCCGCACGATCGCCTGTATTGTCACCGATCTCGAACATGGTGCCTATGAAGACCTTGACCTTCACCGGTTCGGCGGCAAGCGCGCCGTGAGGCGTCATGGCACCAAGGGCAGTCATGACGGCGGCATACTTTGCAAAGTTCAGCATTGTCACACTTCTGTTGTTTTGTTTTCTCTCGCGCACATCCGTCAAAATGCATGCATGGGCAACACTCAAGTCGCGGCTGCGCTGTGCGACGCGTTGATCGCACATATGAGCACTCGCCAATGCCTGTTTGCACATCAATAGACGCGCGCGACCGGCAGCTTCAGGCTCGTCGGAGCGAACTGCCCCAACGGTTCGGCCACTTCAGCTTCTTGGACTGAAGCGGTCATGGGGCGTTGACGTGTTGCATGACGAAAGCGACGCGCTCTTTAACCGAAGCCTTCGGGAGCTCGAACAGCTGGTATCCAAAGCGCGCGTAGGTATCCGCCATCACCCTCGCAGTGGCTTCGGCCTCCTGGCGATCCTGTTTGCGCTCGTCATCCTGCGTAAATATTGCGTCCCAGTAAGGGGCGATGAAGACCGTTTTGTTGTAGCGATACGCCTTGCCTGCGGTTTCGACATGCGCCGGCACCGGGAGTCCGCACAACGTCAGGTAGCCCACGACATCGACAATCCCCCTATCCAGGAAGACTGTTCCTCCCTGTGCTGTCGCTGCATGCCATGATCGGAGGTCCCATCCCAGCATGAGCTCGGCGAACATGGCCCTGTCCGCCCAAGGCAGGGCAGGGCCGCCGATCTGCATCTGGTCGCGTATGATCGCCCGTCCGGCCTCGGGCATGGATGGGAACCCTTTCGCATTCAGGGCATCAATGAGCGTGCTTTTCCCGGATCCGGGTCCTCCCGTCACGACGAACATGTGGTGACACATCTCGCTTTCCTGTCTCGCCAAGCAAAGAAACCATGTGGCCTTCCGATCAATCCAAATGACCACCGCGATACTCCTGCATCTGCATGCGGTTATATTGGCTTGAGGAATGTTCAGTCAGCGTCCTTGAGTAAATTCAGAACCGTTACAGGATCGACTTCGCCGTTGTAGGTGGCATCGATCTCGTAGCGCCGCAGCACATAGCCTCCGGCGGTTAGGTCCCAAATGCCCGAGGAACTGGCGTCGCCGATCCCCCTCCACACCTCTCGGGTGACGATCTGCCCAGTAGTCTCGTCGACCTCAGGATTGATCGACGTCATCGACGTCTTGTATCCCACGATATCGATGCGCTCCACTGGACCGACATAGGGGTCGTCCTTGTTCTCGGCGGTCTGCCTATAATGCACGTCCGGCACTGGAGACGCGAATGCGACAGGGCGCAGCCCGTCAGCTTCTGTATGTATCAGAAATGCCTGTCGCAAGTTGTAGGCGCCCAAGTCGCACGCAAATTCGTAGGTCGTTACGGTAATGTCACGCGAGGTATCTTCCACGACGAACTCGCGACGCGTCGGTGCCTGCCGGTCGTTCCTATAATGAAGACACTGATCTGGTCCATAAGCAGCCTCGAACATGGCGACTGCCCGAACATCGAGATCGTCCGCTGCGGCGGGCATGGCGGTGAGCAAGGCGATGACGAAAGGAGCTTCTATACGCATGGTCTCTCACGGTGTTTGCGAACCTGTCTCACGCGGCCCGTTTGCGTTCAGGATAGGGCATCCGGAAAGTAAGCAGGCCATCTTGCAACGTTCGCTGCAATTTTATCAACGCCGCTTCCGACAGGATGAGCATGTCTAGAGGGTCGTCGCAAATAACTATCAATTTCAGCAGTTTAAATGTTCCACTGACGCTGCTGGGCGACATTTAAGCCTCAATCTCGAATGACCAAAAAGTGCTCTTCGTGTTAAACTGTCGCCCTAAGCGATAGAACGCTAGTGCGGGAGGCTGCAATCGGCGCACTCGGCCCAGACCTGCCGGTCGGCTGCATCGGATGCTGCGTTGACGTTGCCCCCAACTTTTATCCAGCGTGAGCGAGACTCCGGGGCTGAGTTTTGCCTGTTGGGGCGGTTTGGGCAACGGGGGCTGGCGCGGAGCTTTGCGGGTTGCGCAGCGTCAGGCCCCGTTGCGGGGCGAAGGTCTGGGCGAACTCGGCGGGGGTCTGCCAGCCGAGGCGGGAATGGGGGCGTTCGGTGTTGTAGTCGGTGCGCCAGGCGGCCCGCCTAACGCGGGCATGGTGCAGGGACGGGAACAGGGTCTCGTTCAACAGCTCATCGCGCAGGCGGCCGTTGAAGCTTTCGATGAAGGCATTCTGGGTCGGCTTTCCGGGCGCGATATAGTGCCAGTCAACCTTGCGATCATCCACAAACTTCAGGATCGCGTTCGAGGTGAACTCGGTCCCATTATCGCTGACAATCGTCTGAGGCTTACCGCGGCTGTCAAACAGCGTCGCCATTTCCCGCGCCACCCGTGCGCCCGAAAGCGAAGTGTCGGCGATGAGCATGAGGCATTCGCGGGTGCAGTCATCGACCACGGTCAAGATCCTGAACCGACGACCATCCGTCAGTTGGTCCGAAACAAAATCCAGTGACCAACGCTGGTTTGGCATCAGGGGCAGCACCATCGGAGCCCGTGTGCCCATAGCCCGCTTTCGCCCACCGCGACGGCGCACATGCAACTGTTCTTCGCGGTAGATGCGGAACAGGCGCTTATGATTGACCTGATGGCCCTCGCGCCGCAGGAACACATGCAGCCGACGACACCGGAGCCGCCGCCCTGTTGGGCAGTCTGCCCTCTGCCGAATGGCTGATTGCGGATAGAGGGTATGATGCAGACTGGTTCCGGGAAGCGTTGAAAGACAAGGGGATACGCCCCTGCATCCTAGGCCGGAAGTCACGCAGCAGGGCTGTTCGATACGACAAGCGCCGCTACAAGCGCCGCAACCGCATCGAGATCATGTTCGGTGGGCTGAAGGACTGGCGCCGTGTAGCAACCCGCTATGACAGGTGCGCCAAGACCTTCCTGTCCGCCATCGCCCTCGCCACAACCGTCATGTTCTGGCTTTGACAATCAATGAGTCTGGAGCCTAGACCGGAGCGGCGGCGCTTCTGGAGAGTCTGCCGCAGACCGACCGGTTCCTGGCGGACCGGGGCTATGATGCTGACTGGTTGCGAAAAGCGTTGCAGCACAGAGAGTCAAAAACCTGCATTCCCGGCCTGCAATACCGCAAGAAAACCGCGAAATACGACAAGCGCCGCCATAAACGCCGCAATCGCATCGAGATCATGTTCGGTCGCCTGAAGGAGTGGAGACGTGCTGCCATGCGTTACGACGGGTGTCCGGAGACATACCTCTCCGCAATCGCATTGGCTGCCACCGTTATGTTCTGGCTGTGATCAAGAACGAGTCCTGACCCTACGGGGTCCGGCTTGGTGTTGACCCAGACCGGCCGGCGCGCAGGATCCTTGGCGACGCAGGTGCATTCCTGCGCGATCTCGGCCCAGGTTTCCCGAGGCGAATAGAGCGGTGACAAGTGGAACCCTGCGGGGCGTCGATCGCCCAGCGCGGTTTGACGCCATTCGCCAGCGGCCAGCAGGCCGGGCTTGTCATGCTCATGATGTACGCCGCCGCAGGCATCGCAGATGAGATGGGCAGCATCGCGCTGCCCCTTGGGCCGACGGATGCGAGCCCAGGTGATCGGGGCCATGTCGCCGTAATGCTGGAAGGGAACATGGGAATGCCGCTTGTCGCTGTCGAGGAAGGCCGCCTCGGTGCGGAAATGGCCTTTCCGTGTCGGGGTGGCCACAATGTCGATCTTGCGCCGGACTTTGGAACGTGGTGGTGCGCCAGATCGACGAGATCGCGCTCGCCCTCGATTTATGCCGGGCCGGTGCTGGCGCGGGCCAGGAGTTCGACGTCCAGCATTGTTGTGCCGTCGACGGTCTCGCCGCGCATGCGGGACAGCAGGACCTCGGCCGCGCGGCGTCCGAGGCGGGCGCGGTGCTGGCGGATCGTGGTCAGCGCGGGCAGGCAGTAGGCCGACATCTCGATGTTGTCGAAGCCCATCACCGAAATCTCGCCGGGAACGTCCAGCCCCGCGCGGATCAGGCCGGTGATCAGGCCGATCGCCATCTCGTCGTTGTCGCAGAAGACGGCGGTGGGGCGGTCCTTGAGCGCCAGGATGCGGGCAGCGGCCGCATGTCCCGAGGCGATGCTGAAATCGCCCGTCATCTCGGGGCTGTCGGCCGCGTCCAGCCCTGCCTCGGCCAGGCCGTCCAGGAACCCCCGGCGGCGGTCGATGGTCAGCGTGTTGGCCTCCGGCCCGGTCAGGTGCAGGATCCGGCGATGGCCAAGCCCGGTCAGATGCCGTGCAGCCAGCCGCCCTCCGGCCGCGTTGTCGGCCAGCACGCGGGGGGCCTGCAGCGCCTCGTTCCATTCGCAGGCCTGCACCACCGGCGGGCAGCCCGGCGCGGCGAACAGCGCCGGATCCAGGCTGCCGTCCAGCACGATCACCCCGTCGGAGCGCGAGCGGCTGAGATAGGATGCCAGCGCAGTCCGCGCCGGTTGGTGCGGCACGGCCGTCGTGTCGACCACCAGCAGGCTGAGACCCTCGCGGCGCAGCACGTCCGAGATGCCCGACAGGATCTCGGAGAAGAACGGATTGGCCAGCTTGGGCACCAGGGCCAGGACGCCCCCGACCTGCTGCTGACGCAGGTTCCGGGCGGTCAGGTTCACGGTGTAGCCGGTGGCCGCGATGGCGGTCTCGACCGCCTCGCGGGTGGCCTGCGCGACGATGCCGGGATTCGAGATGACCCGGCTGACCGTCGCGACCGACACGCCCGCAAGCTGGGCGACGTCGTGGATTCGGGGCGGTCGGATCGGGTTCGTCACGGAATTTCCTTTGGGATCATGCCCATGCAATAACGCATGACAGCCTCTTGTAAACCTTTTCAATCTGTGTTTTCAATTCATGAAACCGATTACATTCGGTTCCTGCACTGGGGAGCGGGTGGGGAGGAGACATTCGATGAAGACCATGCGGGGCCCCGGCCTGTTTCTTGCGCAGTTCGTGGGCGACACGGCGCCGTTCGACGGCTGGGACGCGATCACGGCTTGGGCCGCCGAACGCGGTTATCTGGGGGTGCAGGTTCCGTCCGGCGCGGCGCAGCTGATGGATCTGGAGCAGGCGGCGTCATCACGCGGCTATGCCGAGGATCTGGCGGGCGCCGCCGCCGCGAACGGCGTGACCATCACCGAACTGTCGGCGCATGTGCAGGGCCAGCTGGTCGCGGTGCATCCGGCCTATGATGCGCTGTTCGACGGCTTCGCCCCCGCAGGCCTGCGCGGCAATCCCGCGGCGCGCCAGGAATGGGCGGTCGATCAGGTCCGCAAGACCATCGACGCCTCGGCCAATCTAGGTTTGGACCGGATGGCCGCGTTCTCGGGCGCGCTGGCCTGGCCCTATCTCTATCCTTGGCCGCAGCGCCCGGCGGGTCTGGTCGCGGCGGCGTTCGATGAGCTGGCGGCGCGCTGGCGCCCGATCCTGGATCATGCCGACAGCCGCGGCGTCGACATCTGCTTCGAGATCCATCCCGGAGAGGACCTGCATGACGGGGTCAGCTTCGAGATGTTCCTGGACCGGGTCGATCAGCACCCGCGCGCCCGCATGCTCTACGATCCGTCGCATTACGTCCTGCAGCAGCTGGACTACCTCGACAACATCGACATCTATGCCGAGCGGATCGGCATGTTCCACGTCAAGGACGCCGAGTTCAATCCGACCGGGCGGCAGGGGGTCTATGGCGGCTATCAGCCCTGGGTTCAGCGTGCGGGCCGGTTCCGCAGCCCCGGCGACGGGCAGGTGGATTTCGGCGCGGTCTTCTCTCGGCTGACGGCGCACGGCTTCGACGGCTGGGCGGTGGTCGAGTGGGAATGCGCGCTGAAGCACCCCGAGGACGGCGCGCGCGAGGGCGCGGCCTTCGTGCGCGACCACATCATCCGCGTGACCGACCACGCCTTCGACGATTTCGCGGGGGCGGGCACCGACGATGCCGCCAACCGGCGCATGCTGGGGCTGGACCGATGAGCGCGCGGCATGAACCCATCCGCCTGGGCATGGTCGGCGGCGGCGCAGGGGCGATGATCGGCAACGTGCATCGCATCGCCGCGCGCCTGGACGGGCAGTTTGCGCTGCTGGCGGGCGCGCTGTCGTCTGACGCCGCGCGCGCGCAGGCCAGCGCCGATGCGGCGGGCATCGCGCGCAGCTATGCCGATTACGCGGAGATGGCCGTGGCCGAGGCGGCGCGTCCGGACGGGATCGAGGCCGTCGCGATCTGCACCCCGAACCATCTGCATTTCCCCGTGGCGCGCGCCTTCCTGGAGGCGGGCATCCACGTCATCTGCGACAAGCCGATGACCGCGACGCTGGAGGAGGCGCATGCCTTGGCGCGCATTGCGGAGGCAAGCGACGCGCTCTTCGTGCTGACGCACAACTATTCGGCCTATCCGATGATCCGCGAGGCGCGGGCGCTGATCGCGCGCGGCGATCTGGGTGCGATCCGCCTTGTGCAGGTGGAATACGCCCAGGACTGGCTGACCGAGGTCAGCGGCAGCAAGCAGGCCGAATGGCGCGGCGACCCGGCGCGGGCCGGCGCCGGGGGCGCGATCGGCGACATCGGCACGCATGCCTTCCAGCTGGCGCGGTTCGTGACGGGGATGCGGCCCTCGCATCTGGCGGCCGATCTGTCCAGCTTCGTGCCGGGGCGGCGGCTGGACGACAATGCGCATGTGCTGCTGCGCTATGAGGGCGGGGCCAAGGGCATGCTCTGGGCCTCGCAGGTGGCGCCGGGCGGCGAGAACGGGCTGCGGCTGCGCGTCTTCGGCGCCAAGGGCGGCATCGAATGGCACCACGAGGCCCCCGAGACGCTGTGGTTCACGCCCTTCGGCGAACCTGCGCGCAAGCTGCGCCGGGGCGGTCCGGGGACGCTGACCGGGGATGCGGGCAGCCGCGTGCCCGCCGGCCATCCCGAGGGCTATCTTGAGGGGTTCGCGAACCTCTATGCCGAGGCCGCCCGCGCGATCCGCGCGCGGCAGGCTGGACGCCCGCTGCCCGAGGACCTCTGCCTGCCCGGCATCGCCGACGGGATCGAGGGGCTGTCCTTCATCGACGCCTGCATCCGGTCGAACGCGGCGGGAACGGCCTTCGTGGAGGTGATGGCATGAGCGCGCCGATCCTGGCCCTGACCGGGGTCACCAAGTCCTTCGGCCCCATCGAGGTGCTGCACGGCGTCGATTTCGCCCTGCGCCCCGGCGAGGTCCATGCCCTGATCGGAGAGAACGGCGCGGGCAAGTCCACGACGATGAAGATCCTCGCGGGCTATCTGGACCCCACGGCCGGCGAGGTCACCTTCGAGGGGCGGCCCGCGCGGTTCTCGGGTTCGGACGAGGCCGAGGCGCGGGGGATCATCATGATCCACCAGGAGTTCAACCTGGCCGAACATCTGAGCGTCGATCAGAACGTCTTTCTGGGCCGCGAGTTGCGGCGGGGCTTCCTGCTGGACCATCGGGCGATGCGCGCGCGCACGGCCGAGCTGCTGGCCCGGCTGGACTGCCGCGCCGATCCCGGCGAGCGGGTGTCGCGCCTGTCGGTCCCCGACAAGCAGATGGTCGAGATCGCCAAGGCCCTGTCGCGCCAGGCGCGCGTGCTGATCATGGACGAGCCGACCGCCGTGCTGACCGAGAAGGAGACCGAGGTCCTGTTCGCCCAGATCGAGCGCCTGCGCGACGAGGGCGTGGCGATCCTCTACACCTCGCACAAGCTGGGCGAGGTCAAGCGCATCGCGGACCGCGTCACCGTGCTGCGCGACGGGGTGATGGTGCGGTCCGACCGGACCGCCGACGTGACCGAGGACGACATGGCGACCGCCATGGTCGGGCGCGAGCTGTCGGACCTCTATCCCGCCAAGGCCGGACGCGGGGCCGAGCCGATCCTGGAGGTGCGGGGCCTTTCGGTGCCCGGCGTGGTCGAGGACGCGGACCTGACCCTGCATCGGGGCGAGGTGCTGGGCATCGGCGGTCTGGTCGGTTCGGGCCGCACGGAACTGGCCGAGGCCATCGCCGGACTGCGCCCCCGCGAGGGCCAGGTGCGCCTCAAGGGACTGGACCTGCCTGCGGGCGAGGTGGCGCAGGCGGTGCACGCGGGGCTGGTCTATCTGACCGAGGACCGCAAGGGCGCCGGGCTGCTTCTGGAGAAGTCGCTGCGCGAGAACCTGACCCTGGGCCAGCTGTCGCGCTTCGGCCGCCCGCTGATCGACCGGGGCCGCGAGGAGGCCGCCCTCGACAAGGCCATCGCCGATTTCGCCATCAAGGCGCCCGAGCGCGGCATGGCCGTGGGCAACCTGTCGGGCGGCAACCAGCAGAAGCTGCTTCTGGCCAAGACGCTCCTGTCGGACCCCGAGGTCGTCATCATCGACGAGCCGACCCGCGGCATCGACATCGGCACCAAGCAGCAGATCTACACCCTGATCGCCGCCCTGGCCGCGGAGGGGCGCAGCATCATCGTGATCTCCTCCGAGATGCCCGAGCTGATCGGCCTCGCGGGGCGGGTGATCGTCATGCATGCCGGCCGCATCGCCGGGGAACTGTCGGGCGACGCGGTGACCGAACGCGGCATCGTGCGCCTGGCCATGGGACTTGAAGGACAAGGAGAGACCGCGGCATGAGCGTGGCAACGACCAAATCGCACAGCCCCCGCAGCCGCGGCGGCCTTGTGGCCAACCTGCCGGTCATCGCACCCATCGTGGCGCTGATCGTGCTGGTCCTGATCGGCATGGCGCTGAACCCGAACTTCCTCAGCTATGCCAACATCACCAACGTGCTGGCGCGCTCGGCCTTCATCGGCATCATCGCGATCGGCATGACCTTCGTCATCACCGCGGGCGGGCTGGACCTCTCGGTGGGCTCGATGGCAGCCTTCGTCGCGGGGCTGATGATCCTGGTGATGAACCAGCTGACCGGCAGCATGGGGACCGGGCTGCCCGTCATCCTGCTGGGCGTGGGGCTTGCGCTGGCGACCGGGCTGATCGCGGGGCTGATCAACGGCGTACTGATCACGCGGGCGGGCATCGAGGCCTTCATCCTGACGCTGGGGACCATGGGCATCTATCGCAGCCTGATCACCTGGCTTGCCGACGGGGGCACGCTGTCGCTGGGCTACGAGATGCAGGAGCTGTACCGCCCCGTCTATTACGGCGGCATCCTGGGAATCAGCTGGCCGATCCTGGTCTTCGCGCTGCTGGCGGTGGTCGGAGAGATCACCATGCGCCACACCGCCTTCGGCCGGCACTGCGCCGCCATCGGCTCGAACGAGAAGGTCGCGCGCTATTCGGCGGTCGCCGTCGCGCGCGTCAAACTGGCCACCTATGTGCTGCTGGGCCTGTCGGTGGGCATCGCGGTCGTGATGTACGTCCCGCGCCTGGGGTCGGCATCCGCCACGACGGGCCTGCTGTGGGAGCTGGAGGCCATCGCCGCGGTCATCATCGGCGGCACGCTGCTGAAGGGCGGCTTCGGGCGCGTCTGGGGCACGGTAGTGGGGGTGCTGATCCTGTCGCTGATCGGCAACCTGCTGAACCTGACCGACTTCGTCAGCCCCTACCTGAACGGGGCCATCCAGGGCGTCGTCATCATCCTTGCCGTCGTGCTGCAACGCAATACCGGCGCGGCACGCTGATTTTTCACCTGTGGGAGGAGTAACCACCATGAGAAAGACCCTGATTGCCACCACCGCGCTGCTGGGCCTGACGGCCGTCCCGGCGCTGTCGCAGACCATCGGCGTGTCCATCCCCGCCGCGACCCACGGCTGGGCGGGCGCCCTGAACTTTCACGCCGAGCGCACCATCGAGCGGCTGTCGGAGGCCAATCCCGACCTGGACTTCGTGCTGACGACGACCTCGGGTCCGGGCCAGCAGGTGTCGGACCTGGAGGACATGGTGGCGACGCGCGGCATTGACGCGCTGGTCGTGCTGCCCTTCGAATCCGAACCGCTGACCGGTCCGATCCAGCGCATCGCCGAAAGCGGCGTCTGGGTCACGGTCGTGGATCGCGGCCTGGCGCAGGAGGGGATCGAGAACCTCTATGTCGCGGGCGACAACGACAGCTTCGGGCGCACGGCGGGCCAGTATTTCGCCGACACGCTGGACGAGGGCGCCAAGGTCGTGGTGATGCGCGGCATCGCCTCGACCGTCGACAACGAGCGCGTCGCGGGCTTCGAGGCCGCGCTGGAAGGCTCGGGCATCGAGGTGCTGGCCATGGATCACGGCAACTGGAACCGCGACACGGCCTTCGGCCTGATGCAGGACTGGCTGTCGCGCTTCCCCGAGATCGACGCGGTCTGGGCGGCCGATGACGACATGGCCGTGGGCGCGCTGGCCGCCATCGACCAGGCCGGACGCACCGATGAGATGTTCGTCGTCGGCGGCGCGGGCATGAAGGAGATGGTCCAGCGCATCCAGAACAGCGATCCGACCGTGCCGGTGAACGTGACCTATCCGCCCTCGATGATCTCGACCGCGATCGAGATGACGGCGCTGGGCCTGACCTCGGGCGCGCCGATGACCGGCGAGTTCATCATCGCCTCCGAGCTGATCACCCCCGACAACGCCGAGGACTTCTACTTCGAGGACAGCCCCTACTGAGGGGCCGCGCGGCGCGGGGGTGATCCCGCGCCGCATCCGACCCGGAGGAGGGTCGGTCCGCCCCGCTGTGTAATCGGTTTCATATGGGCGACCGGGGCATTCTGCATCAAGGGAGGAGACCATGACCGATTTGTCGGATCGACCGGCTGCGGCCCTGTCACGGCGCGGCCTGTTCCAGGGCGCCGGGGCAATGGCCCTGGGCGTCACGCTGGCAGGCACCGCCACCGCGCAGCAGGCGGCGCCCGCGCTGAAGGGCACCATCAATCATTCCGTCGCGCGCTGGACCTTCGGCGACATGGCGCTGGACGATCTGTGCCTGCTGGCTCGCGAGGTGGGCCTGGGCGCGATCGACCTGTGCGGGCCGGATGACTGGCCGGTTCTGGCGCGGCACGGGCTGGCCAGCTCCATGTGCAACGGCGCCGAGATCAGCCTGGAGGACGGCTGGGCGGACCCCGCCAACCACGACCGTCTGACCGAAAGCTATCTGCGCCACATCGACCTGGTCGCGGCGGCGGGCCACACCAACCTGATCCTGTTCAGCGGCAACCGCCGCGGCATGAGCGACGCGGAGGGGCTGGAGAACTGCGCGCTCGGCCTGACGCGCATCCTGCCCGCAGCCGAGGCCGCAGGGGTCGTGCTGCACATGGAGCTGCTGAACAGCCGCGTGAACCATCCCGACTATCTCTGCGACCGCAGCGCCTGGGGCGTGGCGCTGTGCGAGCGGCTGAACAGCCCCGGCTTCAGGCTGCTCTACGACATCTATCACATGCAGATCATGGAAGGGGACGTGATCCGCACGATCACCGATCACCACCCGTGGTTCGGCCATTACCACACTGCGGGCAATCCCGGCCGCAACGAACCCGACGACCGGCAGGAGCTGAACTATCCCGCGATCTGCCGCGCGATCCGCGACACCGGCTTTCAGGGCTGGATCGCGCAGGAATTCATCCCCCTCGACCCGCAGACCGGGCCGCGATCGCTGCGCGACGCGGTGCTGACCTGCGACGTCTGACCCCGCCACGAGCATCACCGGAAGAAGGAAACGCCAGATGGCAGAGAACATGCATTACGACGCGATCGTCGTCGGATCGGGCATCAGCGGCGGCTGGGCCGCCAAGGAGCTGACCGAGCGGGGCCTGAAGGTCCTGATGCTGGAGCGCGGCCGCAACATCGAGCATCTGTCCGATTACGTGAACGCCGAGAAGGAGGCCTGGGACTATCCCCATCGCGGCACCGCCACGGTGCAGATGGAGGAGAACTATCCCGTCCTGTCGCGCGATTATCCGCTGAACGAGCAGACCTTCGGCATGTGGGCCAACGAGCAGGACAGCCCCTATGTCGAGGCCAAGCGCTTCGACTGGTTCCGGGGCTATCACGTCGGCGGGCGCAGCCTGATGTGGGGGCGGCAGACCTATCGCCTGTCGGATACCGACTTCACCGCCAACGAACGCGAGGGCATCGCGACCGACTGGCCGATCCGCTATGCCGACATCGCGCCCTGGTACGATCATGTCGAGCGCTTCGCTGGCATCTCCGGCACCGCCGAGGGGCTGGACATCCTGCCCGACGGGCAGTTCCTGCCGCCCATTCCGCTGAACATCGTCGAGAAGGACGTGGCCGCCCGGCTGCGCAACGCCTTCGGCGGCAAGCGCTATCTGATCAACGCGCGCGTGGCGAACATCACCGAGGCCAAGCCGGAACAAAACCGCGTCGCCTGTCAGTATCGCAACAAGTGCTGGCTGGGCTGTCCCTACGGCGCCTATTTCAGCACCCAGTCCGCGACGCTGCCAGCGGCGATGGCCACGGGCAACCTGACGCTGCGGCCGTTCTCGATCGTGAAGGAGGTCCTCTACGACAATGACCGCAAGCGCGCGCGGGGCGTCGAGATCATCGATGCCGAGACGAACCTGACCTATGAATACACCGCCGACGTGGTGTTCCTGAACGCCTCCAGCTTCAATTCGACCTGGGTGCTGATGAACTCGGCCACCGATGTCTGGGAAGGCGGCCTGGGGTCGTCGTCGGGCGAGCTGGGCCACAACGTCATGGACCACCATTTCCGCGTCGGTGCCGAGGGCCGGGTCGAGGGGTTCGATGACAAGTACTATTTCGGGCGCCGTCCGGCGGGCTTCTACATCCCGCGTTTCCGCAACATCGACGGCGAGGAGCGGCCCTATACCCGCGGCTTCGGCTATCAGGGTTCGGCCAGCCGCCAGGGATGGCAGCGCGACATCGCCGAACTGAACATCGGTGCGGACCTGAAGCAGGCCCTGTCGACGCCGGGCAACTGGACCATCGGCATGACCGGTTTCGGCGAGATGCTGCCCTATCACGACAACGCCATCTCGCTGGATCGCGGGACGACGGACAAGTGGGGCCTTCCGGTCCTGTCGGTCAGCGTGGACCTGCGCGAGAACGAGATGCGCATGCGCGAGGACATGAAGCAGGACGCGGTCGAGATCCTGGAGGCCGCGGGCGTCGTCGACGTCAAGCCGGTCGATCGCGACTATGCCCCCGGCATGGGCATCCACGAGATGGGCACGGCGCGCATGGGCCGCGACCCCGCGACCTCGGTGCTGAACGGCGACAACCAGGTCTGGGATGCGCCGAACGTCTATGTGACGGACGGGGCCTGCATGACCTCGGCCAGCTGCGTGAACCCGTCGCTGACCTACATGGCGCTGACCGCGCGTGCGGCGGATCACGCCGTCAAAGCCCTCAAGAACGGAGATCTGTGATGAACCGTCGCAACCTTCTGGCGATGATCGCCGCCCTGACCGGCACGGCCATGATCGGTGCGGGCCGGGTCATGGCCTATGTCCCGACCGAGACGGGGCGCAACCTCTTCACCCCCGAGGATGCGGCCTTCCTGGACGAGGTGGCCGAGACGATCATCCCCGCCACCGACACGCCGGGCGCCAAGGATGCGGGCGTGGGCGCCTTCATGACCCAGTTCGTCAGCGACTGCTATGACGCCGAGGAGCAGGCCGCCTTCCGCGACAGCATCGAGACGCTGAAGGCCGAGGCGCAGTCCCGCCATGGCGCGGCCTTCGAGACGCTGGAGCCCGAGCAGCGCCGGGAGATGCTGCAGGACGCGATGGTCGCGGCCGCGGCGCAGGCCGTCATCGTGAACGCCGCCAAGGAGGAGGCCCGCCTGCAGGCGCGCAACGTCCAGCCCTCGGCCGATACCGCGGCCTCGGCCGAGGCCGAGGTCGCGCTGCCGGCGCTGCACTGGTTCACGCCGTTCCAGCAGCTGACGCTTCTGGGTTTCTTCACCTCCGAGATCGGGGCGACGCAGGTGCTGCGCTACGAGCCCGTGCCGGGCGAGTATATCGGCGACCTGGATTACGACGGCGGCCCGGCCTGGGCGACCTGATCGACGCATCGGCCCCGGCATGACCGGGGCCGCCTTCCTTCTGCAGAGGACATTGCCATGAGACTGATGACATCGATGGCCGCGCTCTTGGCGCTGGCCGCCCCCGCCCTGGCCCAGGAGGCCGCCGAGCTCACCCGCGAGGAACGCCAGGCCCAGTCCCGCGTGACCGAGATCGCGGGCCCCGAGCCGCGCCTGGTCCAGACCACCGAGGGCCAGCCGCCGTCGGACGCGGTCGTGCTGTTCGACGGGACGAACCTGGACGGGTGGGAATCCGTGAACGGCGGTCCGGCCGAATGGATCGTCGAGGATGGCGCGATGCGTGTCGCGCGCGGGTCGGGCGACATCCGCACCACGGAAAGCTTCTGCGACGTGCAGCTGCATGTCGAATGGCGCTCTCCGCCGAACGACGAGGGGCATGACAGCCAGGACCGCGGCAACAGCGGCATCTTCCTGCAGAGCCGCTACGAGGTGCAGGTCCTCGACAGCCATGAGAACCCGACCTATGCGAACGGGCAGGCGGGATCGATCTACAAGCAGCACCTGCCGCTGGTGAACGCCTCGCGCGCGCCCGAGGAATGGCAGAGCTACGACATCATCTTCCAGGCGCCGGTCTTCTCGGATGAAGGCGCGCTGCGCCGTCCTGCCCATGTCACCGTGCTGCACAATGGGGTCGTGGTGCAGAACCACGCGCAGATCCAGGGGGCGACCGAATGGATCGGCTATCCGGCCTATGAGGCGCATGACTGCGCGCCGATCCAGCTGCAGGACCACGACGCGGATGTCAGCTTCCGCAACATCTGGGTGCGCCCGATGTGATCCCGGCCCCACGGGGCGCAACGAAAAGGGGCCGCGCGGATCGCGCGGCCCCTTCTGCATCGCCGGTGGCGCTCAGCGCGTCACGGTGTCGGGCAGGTTCTGGGTCAGGAAGGTGGCACCGGTCGTCACGACCTGGGCGGCGTCGATCGGCTGGTCATGCTCGATGATGTACCAGTCCGCGCCGGCCGCCTCCGCGGCGGGCAGGATCGCGGCCCAGTCCAGCACGCCCTCGCCCAGGGCCTTGAAGCCGCGCTCGTCCTCGGCCTCGCCCTCGGGGGCGTTGTCCTTGGCGTGGATGGCGAACAGGCGGCCGTCGAAGCGGGACATGTACTCGACCGGGTCCAGACCACCACGGGCGACCCAGGCCAGGTCCAGCTCGGCCATCACGTCCTCGCCCGCGGCCTCCATCATGATCTCCAGCGCGGTGCGGCCGTCGAACTCGACCATCTCGAAGGCGTGGTTGTGATAGGCCAGCGTCATGTCCGCCGCTTGGACGGTCTCGCTCAGCCCCGCCAGTTCCTCGCCCAGGGCGGTCCATCCGGCGGCATCGGTGGGCCGCTCCTCCTCGGGCAGGAAGGGCACCGTGATCACGTCGTTGCCGATGGCCTTGTTGAAGTCGATCACCGCCTGCGGATCGGTGCGCAGATCGGCCAGCTGAGCATGGGTCGAGATCGCCTCGAT
Organism: Paracoccus sp. ME4; assembly: GCF_046736325.1. GTDB lineage: Bacteria > Pseudomonadota > Alphaproteobacteria > Rhodobacterales > Rhodobacteraceae > Paracoccus. The sequence goes on along the minus strand of NZ_CP151276.1, from coordinate 2,365,397 downwards.
GCCGTATTCGTCCAGCAGCGCCTTCAGCGCCTCCGCCTCCACGTCCTGCGTGCCCACGGTCTCGACCGCGGTGACGCCTGCCGCCTGCACGGCCGCCAGACGCTCTTCCAGCGTGCCGAAATCGCGCAGCGTGTAGAGCTGCACCGCGATCGGCAGGTCGGCGGCCTTGCGGTCCTCCTGCGCCAGGGCGGGAACGGCCAGCGCGGCCAGCAGGGCGGGGGCCAGCGTCAGGCCGGTGAAATATCGGGTCATGTCTCTCTCCCATGGACGCCCTCCCGATGAGGGCAGGTCCCGATGTAATGGATTTCATGCATCATGAAAAGGATTACATTCGCAGGAGGAGCCGTGGTTTCCAGGGACGATGCGCCGGTGCCCGGGCGGGTGCGCTACCCCGCGCCCTTCGGCGCGGGGTGACGTCCTTACGGAATCAGATCTTGTCGCGTCCGGTCGCCACGATGCAGATCAGCGAGATCACGGCTGCGGCCAGCAGATAGTATCCGACCTGCGCCATGCCATAGTTCATCTGCAGCCAGGTCGCCGCATAGGGGGCCAGCGAGGCGCCGAAGATGCCGGCGAAGTTGAAGGTCAGCGACGACCCGGTATAGCGCACCTGCGCCGGGAAGGGCGCGGCCAGCGCGGCGCCGATGACGCCGTAGGTCAGACCCATCAGAACCAGGCTGATCGTGACGAACAGATAGATGCTGGCCTCGTTCTCGGCGCTGCCCTGCATCAGCTGCCCGAAGGACAGCGCGAAGGCGCCGATCAGGACCGTCACCACGATCAGGAAGCCGTAGCGTCCGGTGCGGTCGGCGATCTTGCCCGCAAAGGGGATCGTCAGACCGAAGACGACCGACCCGTAGATCTGGATCAGCAGCGCGTCCGTGAACGGGATCTGCAGCACCTTGACGTTGTAGGACAGCAGCCACGCGGTCGCGAGATAGAACAGCACGAAGGTCGCCAGCGCCGCGAAGGTGCCCAGCAGCACGCTGAGCTTGTGGTTGCGGAACAGCTCGGCCAGGGGGACCGAGACGCGCTTGTCCTTCTTCACCGCCTCGGCGAATTCCGGGGTCTCGGTGATGGACAGCCGGACCCACAGGCCGATGCCGATCAGCAGGATCGACGACAGGAACGGCAGGCGCCAGCCCCAGGCCAGCAGCTGATCCTGGGTGATGAAGTGCAGCAGCACCCAGAAGAAGCCCGACGACAGCAGCAGGCCCAGGGGCGCGCCCAGCTGCGGGAACATCCCGTACCAGCTGCGCTTGCCTTCGGGCGCGTTCTCGGTCGCCAGCAGGACCGCACCGCCCCATTCGCCGCCCAGGCCGAAGCCCTGCCCGAACCGGCACAGCGCCAGCAGCAGCGGCGCCCAGACCCCGATCTGCGCGTGCGTCGGCAGCAGGCCGATGGTGACGGTGGACACGCCCATCGTCAGCAGCGCCGCGACCAGCGTGGCCTTGCGCCCGATGCGGTCGCCGTAATGGCCGAAGACGATCGCCCCCAGGGGCCGCGCGAAGAACGCGATCGAGAAGGTGGCGAAGGAGGCCAGCAGCGCCGTGGTCGGATCGGAGCCCGGAAAGAACAGCGTCGGGAACACCAGGACGGCCGCGGTCGCATAGATGTAGAAGTCGAAGAACTCGATCGTCGTGCCGATGACGCTGGCCGTCAGGACCTGGGCGGGCGAATTGGTCGGGGCCGCACGGGTGCGTGCGGCGGATGGTCGGGTGGTGGTCATGGAGGATCCATAGGGCGCTGGAGGGCAGGGGATGTGACCCCCGTGCGGTATGGCCGGCGCTGATGATGCAGCCCTGATGCGTCGGCCTGAACGGGGGAAGATCGTCGGATGGCCGCTCCGTCCGGAACGGTCGGTGACGGCTTAACCCGCCGACCGGCGGTGTCAAGTTTCCGCGTGCCCGCGCGGGCCGGGGCGCGCGTTTCGCGCATCTGCATGGATCGTCGGAGGATTAATGGTGGAGCCAAGGGGAGTCGAACCCCTGACCTCTTGAATGCCATTCAAGCGCTCTACCAACTGAGCTATGGCCCCACCGTGAGGTCCGCGAAGCGCTTCAGCGCCGCCGCGTGTGGGGTCTATATGGGCGGGCGCCGCGGGGCGCAAGCGGAAAAAGAACGTCTCCGGTCAGATTTTTCGCGACCCCGGGAAAACCCCCGCCCGGCCACGAAAAAGGCCGCGCCCCGGGGGGTGCGGCCTTGAGGGGATCAGTCCTCCTCGTCTCCGGCGACATCGGCGATGTCGTCCAGCGACACGTCGCCGTCGTCATCGTCCTCCTCCAGCAGATCGTCGTCGATCTCGCCGGCGTCGTCGGCGATGTCCTCCTCGTCGTCGACCAGATCGTCGTCATCGGTCGCGGCGGCGGTCTTCTCGGTCACCAGGGTCTTGCCGCGGCCGTCGGTCAGGCTGTCCAGGCTGAACGTGTTGCCGCAGGCCGGACAGGTCATCGGGTCGGCCTTGAGGTCGTAGAACCGGGTCGCGCAATGCGGGCACAGGCGTTTGGTGCCCCATTCCTCTTTGGGCATGGTATTCTCCTTCAGCCGCGATTAGGGGAAATCGGGCGATCCCCTGCCACAGCGGCCAGAGGGTGTCAAAGGCTTTATCTGGCAGGCCGGGGCGGGCATGGCAAGCGGCGATCAGCGGATCATCCTGGATGAGGGGCTTGCGGTGCGCCTGCGCCGGTCGGGCCGGGCGCGGCGCATGACGCTGCGGGTGCCGCGCGACGGCTCGGGTCCGGTGCTGACGCTGCCCCCGCATGTGCCCCTGTCGGAAGGCCGCGATTTCGCGCAGTCGCGCCGCGACTGGCTGCAGGCCGCCATGGGCCGGGTGCCGGAACGGCGCGTGGCGGCCCTCGGCGCGGCCCTGCCGGTCGAGGGGCGCGCGCTGATCCTGACGCCCGCGCCCGTGCGCCGCGTGACGCCCGAGGCCCATGCGCTGCTGATCCCCGAGGGCTGGCCCGCGGGCACGGTGGCCGCCGCCTGGCTGCGGCAGCTGGCCATGACGCGGCTGCGCGCGGCCTGCGACCGCCATGCGGCGCGGCTGGGCCGGCCCTATCGGGCCATCGTGCTGCGCGACACGCGCTCGCGCTGGGGCAGCTGCACGCATGACGGGCGGCTGATGTTCAGCTGGCGTCTGATCATGGCACCGCCGCCGGTCCTCGACTATGTCGCGGCGCATGAGGTCGCGCATCTGGCGCATATGGATCATTCGCCCCGCTTCTGGGCGCAGGTCGCGGCGCTGATGCCGGATCACGCGCCGCACCGGGCCTGGCTGCGCGCGCAGGGCGGCGATCTGATGCTGTGGCGGTTCGGCGATTGACGGGCGCGCGATTCGTGATCACACCTTCCCCATGAGCCCGACCGATCCCACCGCGCATGAGCGCCTCTATCGCACCCTGCGCAGCCAGATCATGCTGGGCGAGCTGCCGCCCGGCCGGGCGCTGACCCTGCGCGGGATCGCGCGCGACCACCACCTGTCGATGACGCCCGCGCGCGAGGCCGTGCGGCGGCTGGTGGCCGAGGGTGCGCTGACCCTGTCGGCCTCGGGCCGCGTCGCCACGCCCGCCCTGTCGGACGACCGGATCGAGGAGCTGGCCGCCCTGCGCGCGCTGATCGAGCCCGAGCTGGCCGCCCGCGCCCTGCCGCGGGCGCATTTCGCGCTGATCGACCGGCTGGCGGTGATGAACGGGCGCATCGCCGATGCGGTCGAACGCCATGATGCGGTGGGCTATATCCGCTGCAACCTGGACTTTCACCGGATGCTGTATCTGCGCGCTCAGGCACCGGCCATGCTGGCCATGCTGGAGACGATCTGGCTGCAGCTGGGGCCGACCATGCGCGCGCTTTACGGCCGGGTGCGGCGGAACGAGCCGCCGCGGCATCACCGCATGATCCTGGCCGCGCTGCGGGCAGGGGACGAGCCCGCGCTGCGGCTGGCGGTGCGGGCGGACGTGACCCACGGCCTGCGGCACCTGACCTCCACCGAAGGGGGCTGACGGCAATTTGACTTGGCGCGGCCGCGGTGCCGGGCATCATGGCCCGGTGCCAGAGGAGACGCCGCCATGATCGACCGCCGTCAATTGCTGCAACGCCTGGCCATCGCCGCGCCGTCGGTCCTGGGCGTGGGCGCCGTCCTGCCCGCGCTGGCCGACGAGGCCCGCGCCGCGCGTCTGATCGCCGCGACTGTCTGTCAGCTGACCCCGGAGACGACCGAGGGGCCGTTCTATTTCGACCCGCGCCTGATGCGCGCCGACATCCGCGAGGGGCGGCCCGGCTATCCGCTGGCGCTGCGGCTGCAGGTGGTGGACGCGGCCTGCCGGCCGATCGAGGGGGCGCGCATCGACATCTGGCATTGCGACGCGCAGGGCAACTACAGCGGCTATGCCGGGCAGGAGCAGGGCGACCAGCGCGGCGAGACCTTCCTGCGCGGCACGCAGATGACCAACCAGGCCGGGCGGGCGGCCTTCCGCACGATCTGGCCAGGCTGGTATCGCGGTCGCACCGCGCATGTGCATTTCAAGGTGCTGCTGGGGGAACGCGACCTGCTGACCGGGCAGATCTTCTTTCCCGACCGCTTCAGCCGGGCGGTCTTCGACCAGCTGCCCGACTATGCCCGCGACAGCACGCGGGGGCGGATCTTCAACGACCGCGACGGCATCGCGCGCCGCGCGGGGCAGGGCGCCTATGCCGAGGTCACGCAGGTCGAGGGCGGGTTCGACGCGGCCATGGTCATCGGCCTGTCCGACGACCGCGCCGCGCTGCTCTAGGTGCGCGTCAGCCGGGGGCGCCCATCGGCGGCAGGCCGATGGTGCCGAACTGGACCTCGGGCAGGGAGGAGGGGATGACGCGGGTGTATTTCGTGCCCTCGATGGCGGCCCCGGCGATCAGGCCCGACTGTCCGAAGATCATCGCGACCACCGGGAACTGGGCGCTGAACGTGTCGGCCCCCACCGCCATGCCGCCCGACGGCAGCGCGTAATAGGCCCCGGCCCCCGCGGTCCAGCCCGGTGCCGCCCGGAACGCCATCAGCGCCTGTTCGTCCTGGAAGATCAGCACATGCGCATATTGCTGCGCGCCCGCCTGGAAGCCCACCGTGGCGCGGGTCGCGGAGTAATAGTCGACCGTCTGCCCGCCGATGCGCAGCGCACCCTGGCCATAGGCCCCGCCCAGGCCAAGCGCGGCCTCGGTCATCAGCGGCATGTAGAGCACGCCGCGCGCGTTCTGCAGCAGCGGCTGCGAGGCGGGATAGGTCGAGACCAGATACTGATGCGTCTGGTCCACCCGCGCATCCAGCTGCGCCGAGGCGTCGCTGCCGACCGCATTGCTGCAGGCGGCGGTCAGGAGCGCCGCCCCTCCCGCCAGAAGGACGTTGCGCCGGGACAGGCCGATCGGGTTGCTCATGTGTCGCCTCGTGTCGTTGTGCGGGGCTCGTGGCGGCCCGTTGGCGCGCAGGATAGGCCAGCGGCGGGCCTCACGCCAGCATTTCGGCGACCGTCGGCGCGAAGTAGCTGAGCACCCCGTCGCAGCCCGCCCGCCGGAAGCACAGCAGGCTCTCGATCATCGCGTCGCGCGACAGCCAGCCGTTGCGTATCGCCCCCTCCAGCATCGCGTATTCGCCGCTGACCTGATAGGCGAAGGTCGGCGCGCCGAACTCCTCCTTCACGGCCTGGCAGATGTCCAGATAGGGCATGCCGGGCTTGACCATGACCATGTCCGCGCCCTCGGCCAGGTCGCGGGCGACGCAGCGGATCGCCTCGCCGCGGTTGGCGGGGTTGATCTGATAGGTCTTCTTGTCGCCGACCAGCCGCCCCGACGCGCCCACGGCGTCGCGGAACGGACCATAGAAGGCGCTGGCGAATTTCGCGGCATAGGACAGGATGGCGACGTTCTTGTGGCCCTCGCGCTCCAGGGCTGCGCGCAGGGCGGCGATGCGCCCGTCCATCATGTCGGAGGGTCCCAGGATGTCGGCCCCGGATTCCGCCTGGACCAGCGCCATGCGGACCAGCGCCTCGATCGTCTCGTCGTTCAGGATCTCTCCGTCGCGGACCAGGCCGTCATGGCCGTTGGCGTTGTAGGGGTCCAGCGCGATGTCGGTCATCACGACCAGGTCCGGGACCTCCTCCTTGACCGCGCGGATCGCGAGGTTCCCGATATTGTCGGGGTCCCAGGCCCGGGCGCAGTCGTCGGTGCGGCTGGCCTGGTCGGAATGGGGAAATATGCAGATGGCGGGAATGTTCAGCCGCGCCGCGCGTTCGGCCGCGCGCCGCGCCCCGTCCAGCGTCAGGCGTTCCACGCCGGGCATGGAGGCGATCTCGCCCTCGGCGCCCGCGACCTCGGTCACGAAGATCGGCCAGATCAGGTTGGCGGGGGTCAGGTTCCGCTCCGACACCATGGCGCGGATGTTGGCGTTGCGGCGCAGGCGGCGCAGACGGCCGGCGGGGAACGGGGCGACGATCGGGCTGGCCATCGGGGGGCCTCCTGTCATGGGGCGCAAGCGGCGCTTTTCCTTGGATGAAACCCGTTCTAAGGTCGCGCGCAGCCAAGGACAAGGAACTGCCCGTGCCGCAATTCGACAACCTGCTGGGCCTCCTGGGCAGCCGCTCCTTCTCCTCGATCTGGTTCTGGCTGCTGCTGCTGGGCATGTGGTCGGTCACCGGCCGCACCGTGCTGGGCGTCCCGACCGAGGTGCTGGCCCGCGCCCGCCGCGACCCTGCGACCGAGGATGCGGCCATCACGCTGCTGGACTGGCTATCGCTGATCCTGCCGCGCTGGCAGCTGAGCCCGCGCGAGGGCGCGGCCTTTCTGGGCGTCACCACCTTCCTGCTGACCTCGCTGGCGATCCTGGGCTTCGGCTTCGGGCTGGAGATGGCGCAGGCGCTGGTCCTGCTGATGGTTCCGTTCTGGGTGCTGTTCTGGATGCGGCTGCGCCTGGCGCGCCGGCTGACGCCCCTGGTCGCCGCCGCGCAGGAGGGGCGCGCGCCCGTGTCGCAGGCCGCCCGCGACGCCATGCGCGCGATGGTCTGGCACAAGCGGGGCGTGACGGTCCTGTCGATGCTGTCGGTCGCGGTGGTGGCGCTGTGGGGGGCGCTGTGGACGCTGATGCACCCGTTGGGCTTCTGACGCGCTTGACTTCGCGGCGCGGCCCTATACCTCACGGCTCATGTCCGATCCGCTGATCCTCTCCGGCGCGCCCGAAGGCTATGACGCCGCGCTGATCGCGCGCGAGGCCGCGCGACCCGAAAACCGCGGCGCACCCGTGATCCACGTGGCCCGCGACGACCGCCGCATGGAGGCGATGCGCGCGGCGCTGGCCTTCATGGCCCCGCATCTGGCCGTGCTGGACTTTCCGGCCTGGGACACGACGCCGTATGACCGAGTATCCCCAGCGCCCGAGGTGCAGGCGGCGCGCATGGCGACGCTGGCCGGGCTGGCGCAGGGACGCGTCAAGGGGCCCTTCGTGCTGCTGACCACGCTGAACGCGGTGCTGCAGCGCGTGCCCGCGCGCGATCTGGTGCGCGGGACTGCCTTCGTCGCCCGCGTGGGCGACCGCATCGACGAGGCCGCCCTGCGCGATTTCCTGGTCCGCATGGGCTTCGTGCAGAGCCCGACGGTCACCGATCCGGGCGATTACGCGATCCGGGGCGGCATCATCGACATCTATGCGCCGGGCACGGCGGGGCCGATCCGGCTGGACCTGTTCGGCGACGTGCTGGACGGGGCGCGCCGCTTCGACCCCGACACGCAGCGCACCACCGAAAAGCTGGACCGGGTCGAGCTGGCCCCCATGTCCGAGGTGGTCCTGGACGAGGCCGCCATCACCCGGTTCCGGCAGAGCTATCGCACCGAATATGGCGGCGGCACCAGCGATCCGCTGTACGAGAGCGTCAGCGCGGGCCGCAAGACCGCCGGCATGGAGCATTGGCTGCCCTGGTTCCACGACCGGATGGAGAGCCTGTTCGACTATCTTCCCGGTGCCTCCGTGGTGCTGGACGACCATATCGGCCAGGTCATCGACGCCCGTCGTGCCACGATCCGCGAACAGTTCGACGCCCGCCGCGTCGCCATGGCCGCCAAGGGGCGCAGCGATACCGTTTACAAGCCCATCCCCCCCGACGCGATGTTCCCGACGGAGGGTGAATGGTCCGCCTGGCTGTCGGCGCATCGCGTGCTGCGCCTGTCGGTGCTGAACCAGCCCCCCGGTCCGGGCGTGCTGGATGCGGGCGGGCGGCCGGGACGCAACTTTGCGCCCGAACGGCAGGCCGAACAGATCAACCTGTTCAGCGCCTTGGCCGATCACGTCAGGACGCTGGCCCGCACGCATCGCGTGGTCATCGCCAGCTTCTCCGACGGTGCGCGCGACCGCCTGTCGGGCCTTCTGACCGATGAGGGGCTGGCGGGCGCCAGGCCCATCGCGGATCTGCGCGACCTGCCCGAGGCTGCGGGCAGCATCGGCCTGGCCGTCTGGCCGCTGGAGGAGGGATTCGTTGCGGACGGCACCGCCTTGGGGCGGATCGCGGTCATCTCGGAACAGGACGTGCTGGGCGACCGGCTGATCCGGGGCGCCAAGAAGCGGCGCAAGGCCGACAACTTCCTCAAGGACACCCAGACCCTGTCGCCCGGCGATCTGGTCGTGCATGTCGAACACGGCATCGGCCGCTATACCGGCATCGAGACGATCATGGCGCTCAAGGTGCCTCATGACTGTGTCGCGCTGGAATATGCGGGCGGCGACCGGCTGTACGTCCCGGTCGAGAATATCGAGCTGCTCTCGCGTTACGGCCATGAGGAGGGCTTGCTGGACCGCCTTGGCGGCGGCGCGTGGCAGGCGCGCAAGGCACGCCTCAAGGAACGCATCAAGCTGATTGCCGACAAGCTGATGCGCGTCGCCGCCGAACGCCTGCTGCGTCCCGCCCCGGTGCTGGAGCCCGAGGATCACGACTGGCAGGCCTTTGCCGCGCGCTTCCCCTACAGCGAGACTGACGACCAGCTGTCCGCGATCGAGGACGTGGCGGGCGATCTGGCCATCGGTCGCCCGATGGACCGCCTGGTCGTTGGCGATGTGGGCTTCGGCAAGACCGAGGTCGCGATGCGCGCAGCCTTCATCGCCGCGTCGCAAGGCATGCAGGTCGCCGTGGTGGCCCCCACGACCCTGCTGGCCCGGCAGCATTACCGCAGCTTCGTCGAACGCTTCCGCGGCACCGCGATCACCGTGCGGCCCCTGTCGCGCTTTGTCAGCGCCAAGGACGCGGCGGCCACCCGCACCGGCCTGTCGGATGGCAGCGTCGACATCGTCGTGGGCACCCATGCCGTGCTGGCCAAGGGCGTGCGGTTCAAGAATCTCGGCCTCCTGATCATCGACGAGGAGCAGCATTTCGGCGTGGCCCACAAGGAACGCCTGAAGGAGCTGCGCTCGGACATCCACGTCCTGACCCTGACCGCGACGCCCATCCCGCGCACGCTGCAGCTGTCCCTGACCGGCGTGCGGGACCTGTCGGTCATCAGCACACCGCCGGTGGACCGCCTGGCGATCCGCACCTATGTCAGCGAATTCGACAGCGTGACCATCCGCGAGGCGCTCTTGCGCGAGAAGTATCGCGGCGGGCAGTCCTTCTTCGTCGTCCCGCGCCTGACCGACCTGCCCGAGGTCGAGCATTGGCTGGCCGAGAACATGCCCGAGTTGAACTACATCGTCGCCCACGGCCAATTGGCGGCGGGCGATCTGGATCAGCGGATGAACGCCTTCTACGACGGCAGCCATGACGTGCTGCTGGCCACGACCATCGTCGAATCGGGCCTGGACATCCCGACCGCGAACACGATGGTCGTCTGGCGCGCCGACATGTTCGGACTGTCGCAGCTCTATCAGATCCGCGGCCGGGTGGGGCGGTCCAAGGCGCGGGCCTATTGCTACCTGACCACCAAGCCTCGCGTGCCGCTGACCCCGCAGGCGATGCGGCGGCTGAAGTTCCTGGGCTCGATCGACGGGCTGGGCGCGGGCTTCAACCTGGCGTCGCAGGACCTGGACCTGCGCGGCGCGGGCAACCTTCTGGGCGAGGAGCAGTCGGGCCATATCAAGGAGGTCGGCTTCGAGCTTTACCAGCAGATGCTGGAGGAGACGATCGCCAAACTGAAATCCGGAGAGCTGGAGGGCACGCCCGAGGATGAATGGGCGCCGCAGCTGAACCTGGGCGTGCCGGTGACCATTCCCGACAGCTACATCCCCGATCTGGACGTGCGGTTGGGCCTTTATCGCCGTCTGGCCGAGCTGACCACCAAGGTGGAGCTGGAGGGTTTCGCGGCCGAGCTGATCGACCGCTTCGGACCGCTGCCGCGCGAGGTGAACACGCTGCTGCTGGTCATCCGCATCAAGGCGATGGCGAAACGGGCCAACATCTCCAAGCTGGATGTGGGCCCGAAGGGCGTGACGGTGCAGTTCCACATGGACAAGTTCCCGAACCCCGCGGGCCTGGTCGATTTCCTGGCCGACGAGCGCGGCACCGCCAAGGTGACCGACAACAAGGTCGTCCTGAAGCGCGACTTCGCGACCGACGCCGAGCGGATCAAGGGCGCCTTCGCGGTGGCCCGCGACCTGGCCGCCAAGGTCCGCGAAGGCCGCGCCGCGTCCGCGGGCAAGGCCAAGGCATGACCGCCGGGCAGGTCCGATTCGACACGGGTCCCCTGGGCGACGGCACGCTGTTCGCGGCGCCGCAGGCGGTGATCCGGGCCGACACGGCGCAGGGCGTGGCGCCGGCGCTGGCGGCGATGCAGGCGGCGGTCGGGCGGGGCTGCTGGCTGGCGGGCTATCTGTCCTATGAGCTGGGATATGCGCTGATCCCGCGCCTGGCGGGGCGGATGCCGGCCGGGCGGGCGATGCCGCTGATCCTGATGGGGGTGTTCGACGGCCCCCGCCCGGCGCCGCCGCTGCCGGGTCCGGCGGGACGGATTGGACCGGCGCGGCCGCTCTGGGACCGGGCGCGCTATGACGCGGCCATCGCGGCGGTCCATCGGCTGATCGAATCGGGCGACACCTATCAGATCAACCTGACCTTTCCGATGGAGGCCGAGGCGGAGGGCGCGCCGCTGGAGCTCTATGCCGCGCTGGCCGCGCGGCAGCCGGTCCCCGAGGGCGCCTTCGTCGATCTGGGCGGCCCGCCCGTCCTGTCGCGCAGCCCCGAGCTGTTCTTCGCCGTGGACGGGCAGCGGCGCATCACCACCCGCCCGATGAAGGGCACCGCTGCCCGCGCCGCAAGCCCCGTCCAGGATGCCGCCGCCGCGCGGTCGCTGCGCCTGTCGGACAAGAACCGGGCCGAAAACCTGATGATCGTCGATCTGCTTCGCAACGACATCAGCCGCATCTGCCTGCCGGGCAGCGTCACCGTGCCCGAACTGTTCCATGTCGAGACCTATGCCACGGTGCATCAGATGGTCTCGACCGTGCAGGGGCAGCTGCAGCCGGATGTCGGTCTGGCGCAGATCCTGGGGGCGCTGTTTCCCTGCGGGTCGATCACCGGGGCGCCCAAGATCCGGTCGATGGAGATCATCGCCGACCTGGAGGCCGCCCCGCGCGAGGTCTATTGCGGCGCGATCGGGTGGGTCGATCCGGAGGGACCGATGCGGTTCTCGGTGGCGATCCGCTCGCCTTGGCTGGCCGCGCCCGACCGCCTGCTGCTGAACGTCGGCGGCGGCATCGTGCATGACAGCGAGGCCGCATCGGAATGGGAGGAGGCGCTGTGCAAGGCCGCATTCCTGGACCTTACCCCCAAGGCCTGACCGTCTTCGAGACGATGCGCCGCGAGGCTGATGGACGCATCGCGCTGTGGCCGCGGCATCTGGCCCGGCTGCGGCGCGGCTGCGCGGCGGTGGGATTCCCCTTGGATCCGGCAGCTGCCGAGGCCGCGCTGTCCGGCCTGCCGCGCGGGACGGTGCTGCGTGCACGGTTGGCCGTGGAAACCGCCGGGCGCGTGACGGTCACGTCGGCGCCCCTGCCGCCGAACCCGCCGCGCTGGCGGGTCTGTCTCTCGCCCCTGCGTCTGGATGCCCGCGATCCCTGGTTGTCGATCAAGTCCTCGCACCGCCCTGTCTACGACGCGGCGCGGGCGGCATTGCCTGACGGAATGGATGAGGCGCTGCTGCTGAATGCCGAGATCGCGCTGTGCGAGGGCTCGATCACCAGCGTGTTTCTGCGCCGCGAGGGCGTGCTGCTGACGCCGCCCCTGTCCTGCGGCCTGCTGCCGGGTGTGCTGCGCGAGAGCCTTCTTCAGTCCGGGCGGGCGCAGGAGGCGGTTCTGTACCCTCGCGACCTGAAGGATGGCGAGCTGTTCTGCGGGAACGCATTGCGCGGCCTGATCCCCGCCGACATGATCGACGCCTGACATCCGCGCAAGAGGAAAGGGCGGACCCCGGCAGGGTCCGCCCTCTTTTCACTCGGCCGTCAGCAGCGGCGTCTTGGTCTTGCCGATGCGCGGCGTGTCGGGGCCGGTGATATCGAAGGCGGGCTTGTCGTCCTCGATCTTCACACGGACCACGCCGCCCTTGGTCAACCGACCGAACAGCAGCTCCTCGGCCAGGGGTTTCTTGATGCTCTCCTGGATGACGCGGCCCAGGGGCCGGGCGCCCATGCGGTCGTCATAGCCCTTCTCGGCCAGCCAGTTGGCGGCCTCGGGGGTCAGCTCGATATGGACGTTGCGGTCCATCAGCTGGGCCTCCAGCTGCAGAACGAACTTCTCGACCACGTGGACCACGACGTCGCGCGACAGCGGCGCAAAGCTGATGATCGCGTCCAGACGGTTGCGGAACTCGGGCGTGAAGGTCCGCTCGATCGCGGCCGTATCCTCGCCCTCTCGCCGATCGCGGCCGAATCCGATCGCGGCCTTGGCCTGATCCGCGGCGCCCGCATTCGAGGTCATGATCAGGATCACGTTGCGGAAATCGACGGTCCGGCCGTTATGATCGGTCAGCCGCCCCGCATCCATGATCTGCAGCAGGATGTTGAACACATCCGGATGCGCCTTCTCGATCTCGTCCAGGAGCAGCACGCAATGCGGGTGCTGGTCCACGCCGTCGGTCAGGAGACCGCCCTGATCGAAGCCCACATAGCCCGGAGGCGCGCCGATCAGGCGGCTGACGGCATGCTTCTCCATGTATTCCGACATGTCGAAGCGGATCAGCTCGACGCCCAGGCTGGAGGCCAGCTGCTTGGCCACCTCGGTCTTGCCGACGCCGGTCGGGCCCGCGAACAGGTAGTTGCCGATGGGTTTCTCGGGTTCGCGCAGGCCCGCGCGGGCCAGCTTGATGGCGCTGGACAGCATCTCGATGGCGTTGTCCTGACCAAACACGACGCGCTTCAGACCGGCATCCAGATCGCGCAGGACCTCAGCGTCGTTCTTGCTGACGTTCTTGGGCGGGATGCGGGCGATCTTGGCCACGACGGCCTCGATCTCCTTGGGGCTGATCGTCTTCCGGCGCTTGCTCTCGCTCACCAGATGCTGGGCCGCACCCGCCTCGTCGATGACGTCGATGGCGCTGTCGGGCAGCTTGCGGTCGTTGATGTAGCGTGCCGCCAGTTCCACCGCCGACTTGATCGCGTCATTGGTATAGCGCAGGTCGTGATGCGCCTCGAAATGCGGCTTCAGACCCATCAGGATCTTGATGGTGTCGGGCACCGAAGGTTCGTTCACGTCGATCTTCTGGAACCGGCGGCTCAGCGCGCGGTCCTTCTCGAAGTGCTGGCGATACTCCTTGTAGGTCGTCGAGCCCATGCAGCGCAGCTTGCCGCCCGCCAGCGCGGGCTTCAGCAGGTTCGACGCGTCCATCGCCCCGCCGGAGGTCGCGCCCGCACCGATGACGGTGTGGATTTCGTCGATGAACAGAATCGCATCGGGATGCGCCTCCAGTTCCTTGACGACGGCCTTCAACCGCTCCTCGAAGTCGCCGCGATAGCGGGTACCGGCCAGGAGCGCGCCCATGTCCAGCGAGAAGATCGTCGCCCCGGCCAGGACCTCGGGCGTCTCGCCGCGGGTGATCTTCAGCGCCAGGCCTTCGGCGATGGCGGTCTTGCCCACGCCGGGATCACCCACCAGCAGCGGGTTGTTCTTGCGCCGGCGGCACAGGACCTGGATCGCCCGCTCGACCTCGGCCTCGCGGCCGATCAGCGGGTCGACGTCGCCCTTCTTCGACTTGACGTTCAGGTCGACGCAGTACTTGCCAAGCGCGGTCTCGTCCTTTGGGTCGGGGGCGGCCTCGGCCTTGCTCTGCTCGACCGGCTCCTCGGAGCCCACGACCTTGCGGGGCTCGTTGAAGGAGGGGTTCTTGGCCACGCCATGGGCGATGAAGTTGACCGCGTCGTAACGGGTCATGTCCATCTCCTGCAGGAAATAGGCGGCGTTCGATTCGCGCTCCGCGAAGATGGCGACCAGCACGTTGGCCCCAGTCACCTCCTGGCGGCCCGAGCTTTGGACATGGATCGCGGCGCGCTGGATCACGCGCTGGAACGCCGCGGTCGGCACCGCCTCGGAGCCTTCGACGTCGGTGATCAGGGTCGACAGGTCATCCTCGATGAACTCGACCAGCGTCTTGCGCAGCTCCTCGAGGTCGACATTGCAGGCGCGCATGACCTTGACCGCATCCGGCTCCTCGGTCAGCGCCAGCAGCAGATGCTCCAGCGTCGCAAGTTCGTGTCTGTGTTCGTTCGCCAGCGCGAGAGCCTGGTGAATGGCCTGTTCCAGGGAGGTCGAGAAACTTGGCACGGTCGTCTCCTGTCAGTCGGCTGGCGGTATGGGCCGTTCGCTGCCCACCTGCCCAGACTGTCATGGTAAGGTTAAGATTTGGTGGATTTCGCCCGGCATCAAGTGGTTTTTCCGACAGGTGCCACGATTTTCCCACGGTTGAGGCAGATGTGATGTCACAAAGCCCGCATTTCAAGCCGGGCGCGTCCCGACCCCCGGCACGGCCTGCGCGCGCATGACGCAGGCCGCGCCGGGCCGCGCTCAGAACCGGTCCTTCATCTGGCGCAGCCGGGCAAAGACCTCGGCCTCGGGCGCCCCGGCCATCCCCAGGGATTCGGCCAGCGCGGCGGCGCGCAGGAACGGGTTCGTCGCGCGTTCGGTCTCAAGCGTCGCCGGGGCGCAGGGCTGGCGGGCCTCGGCGATGGCCTGCAGGCGTGCCTGCAGGGCCTCGTTCTCGGGATCGACCGACAGCGCGAAGGCGCCGTTGCCCGCGCAATAGTCGTGCCCCGAACAGATCAGCGTGTCGCCGGGCAGGGCATCCAGCCGCTGCAGGCTGGCCCACATGGTCGGCGCGTCGCCCTCGAACAGGCGCCCGCAGCCCATCGCCATCAGGCTGTCGGCGGTGAAGGCCAGGCCGCTTTCGGGACAGTGGAAGGCCACATGGCCGATCGTGTGGCCCGAGACCTCGATGACGCTCACGCTTTCGCCCAGCACCTCCAGCGGCTCTCCCGGGGCCAGGCGCATGTCCAATGGCGGCAGGCGATGGGCGTCGGCGGCAGCCCCCATGACCCGCGCCCCGGTGGCGGCGACGATCTCGGGCACCGCCTGGATGTGGTCGTCGTGGTGATGCGTCAGCAGGATCGCGTCCAGGCCCCAGCCCCGCGCATCCAGTTCGGTCAGCACGGGCAGCGCCTCGGGCGCGTCGATCAGGACGGTGCCGGCGTTCGAATGCAGCAGATAGGCGTAATTGTCCGTCAGACAGCGCAGCGTGACCAGTTCCAGCGGCATTGGCAAATCCTCGACCATGTGTTCACCTGAGCCTGACAAACGCGGGACCCCGGCGCAATGCACCATGACATCGACCAGTTGCGGCGGTTTTATTATCAGCGCGCCCTGGGCCGGGTCGTCCAGCGCATCCTGCGCGACCGGCTGACGGGACGGTGGGACCCGGCCCAATGCGCGGGCATGACGGTCGCCGGATACGGCTTCGCGGCCCCCATGCTGCGCCCCTATCTGGGCCGCGCGCGGCGGGTGACGGCGCTGATGCCGGGGCCGCAGGGCGTGATGGGCTGGCCTGCCGGGATGCCCAACCACGCCGTCCTGTGCGACGAGACCGCCTGGCCCGTCGAGACCGGCAGCCTGGACCGGCTGGTCATGCTGCACGGTCTGGAGACCAGCGAGCATCCGCGCGAACTGCTGGACGAGGCCTGGCGCTGTCTGGGCCCCGGCGGGCGGATGATGCTGATGGTGCCGAACCGCGCGGGCCTGTGGGCGGCGTCCGACCGCACGCCCTTCGGATTCGGGCGCGCCTACACGACGGGCCAGGTCGAGGCGCAGATGCGGCGGGCGGGGTTCAGCCCCGACTGGCACGGCAGCGCGGTCTATATCCCACCGTCCGACAGGCGATTCTGGCTGGGCAGCGCGCAGTTCTGGGAACGCACCGGCGCGCGCATCAGCCGGGTGCTGATCGCGGGCGTGATCCTGGTCGAGCTGTCCAAGCAGACCCGCGCGCCGGTGGGGCCGGGGGTGCGAATCCATGTCCCCAGCCCGCTGGAGATCCTGGACGGCGTCGCACGACCCCGCCCGCAGGCAGCGCCCTCGGGACGGATCTCCGGGCGGGATTCGCCGCGCTGACGGTCTGGATGCGACATCCTGCCACAGTGCGGAACCGGGTCCGGGCGGTGGTCCGCAGGGGGTGCCGCGGGGGTTTGCGCAATCATGCCGGGTTTGTCGCAACAGCCTGCGTTTCCCTGTCCTTGACGGTTGCCGGGGTCGAAATCACCTGCTAGAGACGCCGCAGATTTGCGCGACCTTCCATCAGCCGCGCGACCGCGACCCGCACCCCGCGACAGACCAGGCAGCAGCCCGGCCCGCCAGCGGGGTTTGCGCAAACCGTAAAGGATGACCGTGGCCAACTCTGTTTCCATGTCCCAGAGCATCGCCGGACGCTATGCGCAGGCCGTCTTCGAGATCGCGAGGGAAGGCGGGGGCGTGGACGCCCTGGCGACCCAGACCGACGATCTGGCCGCCGCCCTGCACGACAGCGCCGAGCTGCGCGACCTGATCGCCAGCCCGATCTATTCCCGCGACCAGCAGGCCCGCGCCATTGGCGCGCTGGCCGAGCGCATGGCCCTTTCGCCGGTGCTGGCCAACACGCTGCAGCTGATGGCGAAGAACCGTCGCCTGTTCGTGCTGCCGCAGCTGCTGGACCGTCTGGCCGCGCTGATCGCGACCGAGCGGGGCGAGGTCACGGCCGACGTCACCAGCGCCATCGCGCTGAACGACGAGCAGGTCGAGCGCCTGAAGGCCACCCTGGCCGAAAAGACCGGCAAGACGGTCACGCTGAACACGCGCGTCGATGAGACCCTCATCGGCGGCATGATTGTCAAGTTGGGCTCGCAGATGATCGACAGTTCGGTCCGCTCGAAGCTCGCTTCCCTGCAGAATGTCATGAAAGAGGTCGGATAATGGGAATCCAGGCTGCCGAAATTTCGGCGATCCTCAAGGAGCAGATCAAGAACTTCGGCCAGGATGCCGAAGTCGCCGAGGTTGGTCAGGTCCTGTCCGTCGGTGACGGCATCGCCCGCGTCTATGGTCTGGACAAGGTCCAGGCCGGCGAGATGGTCGAGTTCCCCGGCGGCGTCCGCGGCATGGTGCTGAACCTCGAGACCGACAACGTCGGCATCGTGATCTTCGGCGACGACCGTCAGATCAAGGAAGGCGACACCGTCAAGCGCACCCGCTCGATCGTGGACGTTCCCGTGGGCAAGGCCCTGCTGGGCCGCGTCGTGGACGGCCTGGGCAACCCGATCGACGGCAAGGGCCCGATCGAGACGACCGAGCGCCGCATCGCCGACGTCAAGGCCCCCGGCATCATGCCGCGCAAGTCGGTGCACGAGCCGATGGCGACCGGCCTGAAGTCCGTGGACGCCATGATCCCCGTCGGCCGTGGCCAGCGCGAGCTGATCATCGGCGACCGCCAGACCGGCAAGACCGCCATCGCGCTGGACACGATCCTGAACCAGATGAACTACAACGGCCGCGAGGCCGAGGGCATGAAGACGCTGCACTGCATCTACGTCGCCGTGGGTCAGAAGCGTTCGACCGTCGCCCAGCTGGTCAAGAAGCTGGAAGAGACCGGCGCCATGGCCTACACCACTGTGGTGGCCGCGACCGCGTCCGACCCGGCGCCGATGCAGTTCCTGGCGCCCTATTCGGGCACTGCGATCGGTGAGTACTTCCGCGACAACGGCATGGACGCGCTGATCATCTATGACGACCTGTCCAAGCAGGCCGTGGCCTATCGCCAGATGTCGCTGCTGCTGCGCCGTCCGCCCGGACGCGAAGCCTATCCGGGCGACGTCTTCTATCTGCACTCGCGCCTGCTGGAGCGTTCGGCCAAGCTGAACGAGGCCAACGGCTCGGGCTCGCTGACGGCACTCCCGATCATCGAGACGCAGGCGGGCGACGTGTCGGCCTACATCCCGACCAACGTGATCTCGATCACCGACGGCCAGATCTTCCTGGAGACGGAACTGTTCTTCCAGGGCGTCCGCCCGGCCGTGAACACCGGTCTGTCGGTCAGCCGCGTGGGTTCGGCCGCCCAGACCAAGGCGATGAAGTCGGTCGCGGGTCCGGTCAAGCTGGAGCTGGCGCAGTACCGCGAGATGGCGGCCTTCGCGCAGTTCGGCTCGGATCTCGACGCCTCGACGCAGCGCCTGCTGAACCGCGGCGCGCGCCTGACCGAGCTGATGAAGCAGCCCCAGTACCGTCCGCTGACGAACGCCGAGATCGTGATCGTCATCTATGCCGGCACCAAGGGCTACATCGACCAGGTTCCCGTCCGTGAGATCACGGCCTGGGAAGAGGGCCTGATCCAGTTCCTGCGCAGCCAGAAGTCCGACCTGCTGGACGACATGACCCGCAACGACCGCAAGGTCGGCGGCGATCTGGAGAATGCGATCAAGGCGGCGCTGGACGAATACAACCGCACCCGCGCCTGAGAGGGGGAATAGATGCCCAGTCTCAAGGATCTCAAGAACCGGATCGGCAGCGTCAAGAACACGCGCAAGATCACCAAGGCGATGCAGATGGTCGCCGCCGCGAAACTGCGCCGCGCGCAGGACGCGGCGGAGGCCGCGCGCCCCTATGCCGACCGCATGGCGGCCGTCATGGCCGGCCTGACCGCGAATGCGGCAGGCCAGTCCGGCGCGCCGCGCTTGCTGGCGGGCACGGGCGATGACAGGCGTCACCTGCTGGTCGTGATGACGGCGGAACGCGGCCTTGCCGGCGGCTTCAACAGCTCGATCGTGCGTCTGGCCCGCCAGCACGCCGAACGGCTGCGGGGCGAAGGCAAGGAGGTCGCGATCCTGACCGTCGGCAAGAAGGGCCGCGAGCAGCTGAAGCGCGACTATGGCAGCCTGTTCGTGCACCATGTCGACCTGTCCGAGGTCAAGCGCATGGGCTATGACACCGCCCGCGCCATCGCGGACGAGGTTCTGGCCCGCTTCGACAAGGGCGACTTCGACGTGGCGACGCTGTTCTACAACCGCTTCGAATCGGTGATCAGCCAGATTCCGACCGCCCGGCAGGTGATCCCCGCCGAGGTGCCGGAAGGGGCCAGCGCCAACGCGCTCTATGATTACGAGCCGGGCGAGGAGGAGCTTCTGGCCGATCTGCTGCCGCGCTCGGTCGCGACGCAGATCTTTGCCGCGCTGCTGGAGAATGCGGCGTCCGAACAGGGCGCGCGGATGAGTGCCATGGACAACGCCACGCGCAACGCGGGCGACATGATCGACCGTCTGACCACCGAGTACAACCGCTCGCGTCAGGCTGCGATCACCAAGGAACTCATCGAAATCATTTCGGGCGCCGAGGCGCTCTGACCGTAACGCTAGAGGGTGATGACATGGCAGAGGCCACTGGTAAAATCACGCAGGTGATCGGCGCCGTCGTTGACGTGCAGTTCGACAACCACCTGCCCGCGATTCTGAACGCGCTGGAAACGACCAACAACGGCAAGAAGCTGGTGCTGGAAGTGGCCCAGCACCTGGGCGAGAACACCGTCCGCACCATCGCCATGGACGCGACCGAAGGTCTGGTCCGCGGCGAGGCCGTCTCCGACACCGGTGGCCCGATCACCGTGCCCGTGGGCGACGTGACCCTGGGCCGCATCCTGAACGTCGTGGGCGAGCCCGTGGACGAGGGCACCCCCCTGGCCGCCGGCGAGAGCCGCGCGATCCACCAGCCGGCCCCCGACTTCGCCGCTCAGGCGACCAGCTCGGAGATCCTGGTGACCGGCATCAAGGTCATCGACCTGCTGGCGCCCTATTCCAAGGGCGGCAAGATCGGCCTGTTCGGCGGCGCCGGCGTGGGCAAGACGGTTCTGATCATGGAACTGATCAACAACATCGCCAAGGTGCACTCGGGCTACTCGGTCTTCGCCGGTGTGGGTGAACGCACCCGCGAAGGCAACGACCTGTATCACGAGATGGTCGAATCGGGCGTCATCGTTCCCGACAACCTGACCGAATCGAAGGTGGCCCTGGTCTATGGCCAGATGAACGAGCCGCCGGGGGCCCGCATGCGCGTCGCCCTGACCGGTCTGACCCTGGCGGAGCAGTTCCGCGACGCGTCGGGCACGGACGTGCTGTTCTTCGTGGACAACATCTTCCGCTTCACCCAGGCCGGTTCGGAAGTGTCGGCACTGCTGGGCCGCATCCCCTCCGCCGTGGGCTATCAGCCGACGCTGGCCACCGACATGGGCGCGATGCAGGAACGCATCACCTCGACCAAGAACGGCTCGATCACCTCGATCCAGGCCGTCTACGTCCCGGCCGACGACCTCACCGACCCGGCGCCCGCCACGACCTTCGCCCACTTGGACGCCACGACCGTTCTGTCGCGCGCGATCTCGGAGCTGGGCATCTACCCGGCCGTGGATCCGCTGGACTCCAACAGCCGCATCCTGGACCCCGCCGTCGTCGGCGAGGAGCACTACCAGGTGGCGCGCGACGTGCAGGGCATCCTGCAGAAGTACAAGTCGCTGCAGGACATCATCGCGATCCTGGGCATGGACGAACTGTCCGAAGAGGACAAGCTGACCGTGACCCGCGCGCGCAAGATCCAGCGCTTCCTGTCGCAGCCCTTCGACGTGGCCAAGGTCTTCACTGGTTCGGACGGCGTCCAGGTGCCGCTGGAGAAGACCATCGCCTCGTTCAAGGCTGTCGTCGCGGGTGAGTACGACCACCTGCCGGAATCGGCCTTCTACATGGTCGGCGACATCGAGGACGTGAAGGCCAAGGCACAGCGTCTGGCCGCCGAAGCGGCGTAAGGGGGCATCATGGCCGATACCATGCAGTTCGACCTCGTGTCGCCGGAACGGAGCCTCGCCTCCGTTCCCGTGCGCGAGGTGCGCCTGCCGGGCAGCGATGGCGATCTGACCGCCATGCCCGGCCATGCGCCCACGATCGTGACCCTGCGTCCGGGCATGGTGACCCTGGTCGGCGCCGACGGCTCCACCAAGGAATTCGCCGTGACCGGCGGCTTCGCCGAGATCAACCAGGAGAGTGTCAGCCTCCTGGCCGAGCGCGGCCATCCGCGTGAGGAGATCACGCAGGAGGTCTACAACGACATGCTGAAGGACGCCCACCGCGCCCATCGCAGCGCCAAGGAACGGCGCGAGCATGTCGGCGAGGAGATCGTGACCGCCGCCGTCAAGCTGCTGGGCGACATGCAGGCGCTTGGCACCCATATCGGGCTGGACCCGAACCAGGCGACGGTGCCCGACTGATCGGGCCGTCGCGTCAGACCACCGACATCAGGCCCCGGCACCGCGCCGGGGCCTGATGCATTTTTGCCGGACCGGCTTGCCGCTGCGGCATGCAGGGACCGGCACGCAACCATGAGGAGGGGGGAGCGATGCAGCGATTTGCGTTTCACGAGATCGGGATCCAGCGCGGCGAGGTCATGGTGGTGTCCGATTTCGACACCCAGGGTCCGATGTGGACCGGCGAGGGCGAGCGCATCCACCGCCAGCCCATCGTCTTCGACGAACGCTTCATCGCGCCGCCCGTGGTGCATGTCAGCATGGGCATGTGGGACATGGACAGCGAGCGCAACCAGCGCGGCGACCTGCGGGTCGAGGCGGTGACGTTGACGGGGTTCGAGCTGGTGTTCCAGACCTGGGGCGACACCCGCATCGCGCGGATGCGGGTCAGCTGGCTGGCCATCGGCGCGGTCCCCGACGAGCAGGACTTCATCCTCTAGGCGCGGTCCAGGTTCACCCCGATCAGCCCGGCGACCTGCGCGGGATGGGTCAGGGGCGCCATGTGCCCCGCGCCCGGGATCGTGGCGCGCCCGACATCGGGCAGGCGCGCGGCCAGCGCGTCGATGATGCCGCCCACCACCGGCGGGCTGTCGCCCCCCTGGATCAGCAGCACCGGCGCGTCGATGGCCTCCAGCCCGTCGGGGCGCAGCAGGCGGGCGCTGTCCTGATGCAGCGCCGCGCCGGTCTGGGCGACCAGTGCGATCTGGCGCATCAGCCGCGGCGAGGGCGCCTCGGGCGCGGGGCCCTGACCCCAGACCGACAGGAACTCGGTCGCGGCCCGCGCGGCGTCGCCCTGATCCAGAAGCGCGGCCATGCGGGCGTCGCGGGCCTGCTGATCGGGGTCGGGATGGGCCGCGAACAGCACCGGCTCGATCAGGGTCAGGCTGCGGATGGCCTCGGGGGCGGCGACCGCGATGCGCAGCGCCACGACCGCGCCGAAGCTGTGCCCGATCAGGTCCAGCGGACGCTCGATCAATGCCGCGGCGAGGCGCGTGACGGCGGTGAAATAGTCCGGGTCCTCCGCCCCCGGCATCCAGTCGTCGCTGCGTCCGTGGCCCGGCATGTCGAAGCCGGTGAGGTCGATCCGCCCGCCCATGGCCTCGGCCACCGGCCCCCAGGTCGCGCCGCTGCCCATCATGCAGTGCATCGCCAGAGCCGGGCGATCGGCGTCGCCCGGCCAGTGGCGCAGATGCAGCCCGCTCACAGCGCGGCCAGGTGGCGGTCCAGGAAGTCCAGCCGGTCCTGTCCCCAGAACCGCTCTCCGGTCTCGCGCACGATGTAGAAGGGGGCGCCGAAGGCCCCGGCGGCGACGGCCTCCTCCAGGTTGCGGCCATAGGTCTCGGCGCCGACGAAGAGGCCGGTATCGGCCAGCGACGGGTCGAAGCCCTGCGCCTGAAGGATGTCGCGGATCACCGTGTCGTCGCTGATGTCGCGCTCCTCGGCCCAGACCGCGCGCAGGAAGGCCTGCACCAGCGGGCCGACATCACCGCCCTGCGCCTGCGCCGCGATGATCGCATAGCTGGAGGGCGCCATGTTCACCGGCCAGAAGGCGGGCCGCAGGTTCAGGGCCATGCCCAGATGCGCGGCCCAACGCGGCAGCTCCTGCGCGCGGTATTCCATGCGGCTGGCATGGCGCTGTGCCGGACGCACGCCGCCGGTGCGGTCGAAGAGTTGCAGCAGGTCCAGGGGCTTGTAGGTGACGGTCGCGCCGTGGCGGGCGGCGATGCCCTCCAGCCGGTCGCCGGCCAGATAGCACCAGGGGCTGATCGTCCCGAGGTAATAGTCGATATGGGCCATGGTCGGGTCCTTTTACGGGTTTGCCCGCAGGCTAGCGCGGTGCTAAGGCAGCCGCAATCTGACGCAACCCAAAGGCCCGCCCCATGCCCGTCATGACCGAACCCAAGCTGATCTCCGGCAACGCGAACCGCCCGCTGGCCCAATCCATCGCGCGGCGCATGTCGCTTCATCGCGGGATGAGCGTGAACCTGCTGGATGCGCGGGTCGAGCGGTTCAACGATGCCGAGATCTTCGTCGAGGTCTATGAGAATGTCCGCGGCGAGGACATGTACATCATCCAGCCGACCTCGAATCCGGCCAATGACAACCTGATGGAACTGCTGATCATGGTCGATGCGCTGAAGCGGTCCTCGGCCGCGCGCATCACCGCCGTGATTCCCTATTTCGGCTATGCCCGCCAGGACCGCCGCGCCAAGGCCCGCACGCCGATCACCGCCAAGCTGGTCGCGAACCTGCTGACCAATGCGGGCATCGACCGCGTCCTGACGCTGGACCTGCACGCGGCCCAGATCCAGGGCTTCTTCGACATTCCGGTGGACAACCTCTATGCCGCGCCGGTCTTCGCGCTGGACGTGCAGCACCACTTCAAGGGCCGGATGGGCGATCTGATGGTGGTCTCGCCCGATGTGGGCGGGGTGGCGCGCGCGCGCGAGCTGGCGACGCGGATCGGCGCCCCCCTGGCCATCGTGGACAAGCGCCGCGAAAAGGCCGGCGAGGTCGCAGAGATGACCGTGATCGGCGACGTCTCGGGCAAGGCCTGCATCATCGTCGACGACATCTGCGACACGGCCGGCACGCTGTGCAAGGCCGCCCAGGTTCTGACCGACAACGGCGCGACCGAGGTCCATGCCTACATCACCCACGGCGTGCTGTCGGGCCCCGCGGTCGAGCGGGTCAGCAAGTCGGTGATGAAGTCGCTGGTCATCACCGATTCGATCCAGCCGTCGGACGCGGTCCGCAACGCGCCGAACATCCGCATCGTGCCGACCGCGCCGATGTTCACGCAGGCGATCCTGAACATCTGGAACGGCACCTCGGTCAGCAGCCTGTTCGAGGTGGACACGCTGCTGCCGATCTACGAGGGTCTGTATTCGCCCAGCTGACCGCCGCGCGCGCCGGGGCCGGGGATGCCTCCGGCGGGGATATCTTTCTGAAGAAGAAGGGCCGGTGCGTCGTCGATGCGCCGGCCCCTGCCGTCACAGGGCGCGCCAGCCGATGTCGCCGCGGCAGAAGCCCTGCGGCCAGTCGATCGCGTCGACCAGCGCATAGGCGCGGCGATGCGCCTCGGTCAGGGTGGCGCCGCGGCCGGTGCAGGCCAGGACCCGGCCGCCGGTCGCCACGATCGCGCCGTCGCGTTCCGCGGTGCCGGCGTGGAAGGTCATCTGGAAGCTGCTCTCGGGCAGGGATTTTAGGCCGCCGATCACGCTGCCCTTGTCATAGGCGCCGGGATAGCCGCGCGCGGCCATCACCACGGTCAGCGCGTGATCGTCGGCCCAGGTGACCGCCGTGTCGGCCAGCCGCCCCTCGGCGCAGGCCAGAAGCAGGTCCAGCACCTGCCCGCCAAGCCGCATCATCAGCACCTGGCATTCCGGGTCGCCGAAGCGGACGTTGTATTCGACCAGCCGCGCCTGACCCTCGGCAATCATCAGCCCGGCATAGAGCACCCCCTGGAAGGGCGTGCCGCGCCGCGCCATCTCGGCAATGGTGGGGCGCACGATGCGCGCCATCACCTGGTCCTGGATCGCCTGCGTCAGCACCGGGGCGGGGCTGTAGGCGCCCATCCCGCCGGTGTTCGGGCCGGTATCGCCGTCGCCCACGCGCTTGTGGTCCTGGGCGGTGCCGATGGCCAGGCAGTCGGTGCCGTCCGACAGGATGAAGAAGCTGGCCTCCTCTCCGTCCATGAACTCCTCGATGACGACGGACATGGTGCCGAAGGCCCCGTCGAAGATGTCGTCGATGGCGGCATGGGCCTGACCCACCGTCTCGGCCACGGTGACGCCCTTGCCGGCGGCCAGCCCGTCGGCCTTGACCACGATCGGCGCGCCTTGGGCGGTCACGTAATCGCGCGCGGCGGCGGCATCGGTGAAGCGCGCCCAGGCCGCGGTGGGGGCGGCGCAGGCGTCGCAGATCTCCTTGGTGAAGGTCTTGGACGCCTCCAGCTGGGCCGCGGCCTGCGACGGGCCGAAGACCAGGAAGCCCGCATCGCGCAGCGCGTCGGACACGCCCGCGGCCAGGGGCGCCTCGGGGCCGACGATGACGAAGTCGATGGCGTTGCCTTGGGCGAATTCCAGCACATCGGCGCGGGACAGGACGTCCAGATCGGCGCATTCGGCGACGCCCGCGATGCCCGCATTGCCCGGCGCCACGATCAGGCGGTCGCATTTCGGGTTCTGCCGGATCGCCCAGGCCAGCGCATGTTCGCGCCCGCCGCCGCCCAGGATCAGGATATTCATCTGCCGCCCTTTCGCTTGACCTTGCGGCGTTCTAGTCTGGCAGGGACAAGGGAACAAGACGCATGGACCTGCTGGACGACGACATGGACGATGCCCCGGAACCGGGCAGCAACGCGCATGAATTCACCGTGTCCGAACTGTCCGGTGCGGTCAAACGCAGCATCGAGGACCAGTTCGGCCGCGTCCGCGTGCGGGCCGAGGTCGGGCGCGTGTCCCGTCCCGGATCGGGGCACCTGTATTTCGACCTGAAGGACGACCGCGCCGTGCTGGCCGCCGTCACCTGGAAGGGGCAGGCCGCCCGCCTGATCCAGCGCCCCGAGGAGGGGATGGAGGTCATCGCCACCGGCCGCCTGACGACCTTTCCGGGCCAGTCGAAATATCAGATGATCGTCGATCAGATCGAGCCCGCCGGTGCGGGCGCGCTGATGGCCATGCTGGAGAAGCGCCGCAAGGCCCTGGCGGCCGAGGGGCTGTTCGATCAGGAGCGCAAGCGCGCCCTGCCGTTCCTGCCGCGTGTGATCGGGGTGGTGACCTCGCCCTCCGGTGCGGTGATCCGCGACATCCTGCACCGGCTGCGCGACCGCTTTCCGACCCGCGTGATCATCTGGCCGGTGGCCGTGCAGGGCGAGGGCTGCGCGCCGCAGGTGACGGCCGCGATCCGGGGCTTCAACGCGCTGGCGCCGGGCGGGCCCATCCCCCGGCCGGACCTGATCATCGTCGCGCGCGGCGGCGGGTCGCTGGAGGATCTGTGGGGCTTCAACGAGGAATCGGTGGTGCGGGCGGCGGCGGAGAGCGCCATTCCCCTAATCTCGGCCGTGGGGCATGAGACGGACACGACGCTGATCGACTTCGCCTCGGACCGGCGTGCGCCGACGCCGACGGCTGCGGCCGAGATGGCCGTGCCGGTCCGCGCCGACCTGGCCGCGCGGCTGGCCGAGACCGGGGCGCGGATGGCGCGCAGCAATGCGCAGGCGATCCAGCGCCCGCGCCAGCGCCTGCGCGATCTGGCCCGCGCCCTGGGCCGTCCCGCGGCGCTGACCGAAGGCGCGCGGCAGCGGTTGGACC
The DNA here is from genome assembly GCF_046736325.1 of Paracoccus sp. ME4. GTDB lineage: Bacteria > Pseudomonadota > Alphaproteobacteria > Rhodobacterales > Rhodobacteraceae > Paracoccus. The sequence goes on along the minus strand of NZ_CP151276.1, from coordinate 2,338,308 downwards.
TGTGGGGCGGACGGCTGGAGCCTGCGCTGCGGCAGCTGGCCCGCGCGCGGCGACAGCAGCTGGCCTCACGGCCCATGCCCGCGGCGATGCTGCGGCAGTTCACCCAAGGCAAGCGCGCGGGGATGGACCGCGCGCTGATGCGGCTGGAGGGCGCGCGCGCCCGGCGGCTGGAGCGTCCGCGCGACCGTCTAGCGCAGCTGCGCCAGCGGCTGGATAATTCGCTGGTGCGGGTTCTGTCGGATACGCGGCGCCGGACGGAGCAGCAGGGCGCGCGGCTGGCCGAACTGGACCGGCGGCTGGTCGCGGCGATGGCCCGCATCCGCCGTCAGCGGCAGGATGCGCTGGTCCGGCTGGACCGGATGCGGCTGTCCCTGGGGCACGAACAGACGCTGCGGCGCGGCTTCGTGATCCTGCGCGACCCGGAGGGCGGGGTGATCACCACGCCCGAGGTCGCCGCCCGGACGCCGCGGATGGAGCTGCAATTCGCGGACAACCGCCGCGTGGCCGTGCGCCCCGATGCCGCGCCTGAAAAGCCCAAACGTCGCAAGCCCGCGCCGCCCGAGCAGAAGACCCTGATCTGACCTCAGGCGGGGCGGCGGCGCATGACCAGCCAGATCAGCGCCCCGCCCGCCAGCGCCAGGAACGGCAGCATCGCCAGGTTCACCGCGTTCCAGCCCGCGACGATGGAGCCGCCCGAACAGTTCATCAGCCCGCCCGACGACAGCGAGGCCAGGAACACGCCGCCGAAGACCACGAAATCGTTCATGCCCTGCACGCGGCCGCGCTCCTCGGGGGCGTGGGCGCGGGTCAGCATGGTGGTGGCGCCGATATAGCCGAAGTTCCAGCCGATCCCTAATAGGATCAGGGCGATGAAGAACTGCTCCAGCGCCACCCCGGACAGGGCGACGGCGCCGGCGGCGGCCAGGATCGCCAGGCCCAGGCCCACGATCGTCTCGGCCCCGAAACGTGCGATCAGATGGCCGGTGACGAAACTGGGCGCGAACATGGCCAGCACATGCGCGCTGACGATGTTGGCAGCATCCGCCGTGTCGTATCCGCAGCCCACCACGGCCAGGGGCGTGGAGGTCATCACCAGGTTCATCAGCGCATAGGAGACCATGCCGCAGACCATCGCCACGGCGATGGCGGGGGTCCGCAGGATCTGCCGCATCGGGCGGCCGCTGGAGGCGCCCATCGCGGGCGCGGGCGGTTTGGGGATATCCAGAAAGGCGAACAGCAGCGGTCCGGCCAGGTTCAGGCCGATAACCGCCAGATAGGTCGCGAGGAACGGCACGGCGGTCAGGTCGCTGGTCAGGCGCACCAGCGCAGGCCCGATGATGGCGGCGGCCAGGCCCCCGGCCATGACCACGCTGATGGCCTTGGGGGCGTAATCCTCGGGCGCGGTGTCGGTGGCGGCAAAGCGGTAGAAGCCCTGCGCCGACATGTAGATGCCGGTCAGCCCCGACCCGACCATGAACAGCGCGAACGAGCCCTGCCACAGCCCCGCCGCAGCGATCGCCGCGCCCAAGGCCCCCGCCGCCACCGCCAGCAGGAACCCCGCCTGCCGCCCGCGCGCCTGCATGAAGCGTGCCAGGGGCCGCGCCGACAGGGTCGAGCCCAGGATGATCATCGACAGCGGCAGCGTCACCAGGCAGGGATGCGGCGACAGGATCTGTCCCGCAAGCCCCCCAACGATGAAGATGACCGACATCTGCGCGCCCAGGATCGCCTGTGCCAGCACGAGGACCGTGACGTTCCTGCGGGCGCGCGCCAGGTCCATGGTCAGCCGCGCAGGGCTGCGGCGGTGCGGGCGCGATCCTCGATCGCCTGCCAGTTGCCGGCGGCCATGTCGGCATCCGTCACGATCCAGCTGCCGCCGACGCAGACCACGTTGGGCAGGCACAGATAGCTTCCCGCGTTCTGGGGCGTGACGCCGCCCGTGGGGCAGAAGCTGATGCGGGGCAGGGGGCCTGCCAGCGATTTCAGCGCAGGCGCCCCGCCCACGGCCTCGGCCGGGAAGAACTTGAGCATGTCGAAGCCCGCATCGGCGGCCCGCATCACCTCGGAGGCGGTGACGGCGCCGGGCAGCAGCGGCAGGGCCAGATCCTCGCAAGCCGCGATCAGCCGGTCGGTCAGGCCGGGAGAGACCGCGAAGCTGGCCCCCGCATCCTTGGCACGCTTCGCATCGTCCGGGGTCAGCACGGTGCCCGCGCCGACATGGCCGCCCGCGACGCCGCTCATGGCGCGGATCGCGTCCAGCGCCGCGTCCGAGCGCAGCGTCACCTCCAGCACCGGCAGACCGCCCGCGACCAGCGCCCGGGCCAGCCCCTCGGCATGGGCCGCATCCTTGATGACGATGACCGGGATGACCGGCGCCAACTGGCACAGGGCTTTCGTCTGCCGGGACTGATCTTGGGGGGTCATGGCGCACCTTCGGGACAGGGAAAAATCGCCCCGAACCTGAACCCCGGATGCGCCTGATGCAAGGGAAAGCGGCACCGCGCCGCGATCTGTGTTATCGCTATCGGCAGGAGGGCAACAGCGGCTTCGGCGAATCCGCTTGCATCCGGGCGGGGCACCGGCTATGGCGCGCACACTTCACAGGCAGGGGCGGGCCCCGCGGGACATAGCCGCGACGGTCCACCGGTTGGGGCATCCGCCCTGAGATCCCCTGCCAAGGCGCAAACCGGAAAGGAACACGTTATGGCGCTTCCCGATTTCTCCATGCGTCAGCTTCTTGAAGCTGGCGTTCACTATGGCCACCAGACGCAGCGCTGGAACCCCCGCATGGGCGAGTTCATCTATGGCGAGCGCAATGGCATCCACATCCTGGACCTGACCCAGACCGTGCCGATGCTGGACGCGGCCCTGCAGGTCGTCCGCGACACCGTCGCCAAGGGCGGTCGCGTCCTGTTCGTCGGCACCAAGCGCCAGGCCCAGAAGGCCATCGCCGAAGCCGCCGAGAAGTCCGCGCAGTTCTACATGAACCACCGCTGGCTGGGCGGCACGCTGACCAACTGGAAGACCGTGAGCCAGTCGATCAACCGCCTGAAGGCGATCGACGAGACCATGGCCGGCGGCGCCGAGGGCCTGACCAAGAAAGAGCGCCTGCAGCTGGAGCGCGAGCAGACCAAACTGCAGGCGTCGCTGGGCGGCATCCGCGACATGGGCGGCCTTCCCGACCTGCTGTTCGTCATCGACGTGAACAAGGAAGACCTGGCCATCCTGGAAGCCAAGAAGCTGGGCATCCCGGTCGTGGCCGTGGTCGACACCAACTGCTCGCCCGATGGCATCGACTACATCATCCCGGGCAACGACGACGCGGCCCGCGCCATCTCGCTCTATTGCGACCTGGTCAGCCGTGCGGCCCTGGACGGCATGTCGGCGCAGATGGGCGCCGCCGGCGTCGATCTGGGCTCGCTGGCCGAGGCCCCCGAGGAGCTGCTGGACGAGGCCGAGGCGCCCGCCGAGGCCTGATCCGTCCGGATCAACGATTTCACGGAATTGTCGTCAGGCGGGGATATGCCCCGCCTGACGCGTTGAACAGATAGGAGACGGATATGGCAATCACCGCAGCGATGGTGAAGGAACTGCGCGAGACCACCGGCGCAGGCATGATGGACGCCAAGAAGGCCCTGACCGAGAACGACGGCAACATGGAAGCCGCCATCGACTGGCTGCGCACCAAGGGCCTGGCGAAGGCCGCCAAGAAGGCCGACCGCGTCGCCGCCGAAGGTCTGGTGGGCGTGCAGGTCGAGGGTGGCCGCGGCGTCGCCGTCGAGATCAACTCCGAGACCGACTTCGTCGCCAAGAACGCCGACTTCCAGCAGCTGGTCCGTGACATCACCGCCGTGGCGCTGAAGGGTTCGGACGACGTGGAGGCGTTGAAGGCCGCCGAGCTGGACGGCAAGCCCGTCGCCGACGTCGTCACCGGCGCCATCGCCCGCATCGGCGAGAACCTGACCCTGCGCCGCGTGCAGGTCCTGGAAGGCGAGACCGTCGTCTCCTACGTCCACAACGCCGCCGCCGAGGGCCTGGGCAAGATCGGCGTGCTGGTCGCGCTGTCGGGTCCGGCCGACAAGGCGCAGACCGTGGGCAAGCAGTTCGCGATGCACATCGCCGCGACCAGCCCCGTCTCGCTGTCCGAGGCGACGCTGGACCCGGCCGTGCTGGAGCGCGAGCTGCAGGTGCAGACCGCCAAGGCGCTGGAGGAGAACGCCTCCTCGGACAAGCCGAAGCCCGAGGCCGTCATCCAGAACAACATCATCCCGGGCCGGATGAAGAAGTTCGTGGCCGAGAACACCCTGCTGGGCCAGGCCTTCGTGATGAACCCCGACCTGACGGTCGAGCAGGCCGCCAAGGACGCCGGCGTCGAGATCACCGGCTATGCCCGCGTGATGGTCGGCGAGGGCATCGAGAAGAAGGAAGAGGATTTCGCGGCCGAGGTCGCCAAGACCCTCAGCGGCGCCTGATCCGCCCCTTGTCTATCTGATCTGCGGATGCCGGCCCCCAGGGGTCGGCATCTGTCGTTTGGGGGGACGATGCCCGGCCAAGGCAACGAGGCCGGGCATCGCCTGTTCCTGGCACCGGGGTGCCACCTCACGGAACGGGATGATGTGACGCGAAACGCGCGCCGAAGGAAACGGTGGGAAACCCTACCTCGGCGCCGTGTTCCGGTCTCGTCCCTTGCCGCGCGCGCCCGGCAGGGCCCGCGTCGCGCGCGCGGGCTGGAACAGCTGATGCGTGACATGGGCCTTCAGCACGGCCTGGGGCGTCGTCTCGACCCCCAGGGCCTCGCGCGCCAGGCGCATGTGCTTTTCCACCGTGGCGGGGGTGATGCCCAGGATCATCCCGATCTCGGCCACGGTCTTGCCGGCGGACCGCCATCCCAGCACCTCGCGTTGGCGCGGGGTCAGGACGGCGCCGTGGGGGTGGCGCTGCATCGTGGCCATGCGCATGTGCAGCACCCAGGCCAGGACCCGCACCTCGCGTCCCGTGCGCTGCCATCGGTCGCGCAGATCGGCGTGATCGGCCCCCTGGAAGGGGATGACGATCACCGCGCCCGCCGTGTTCAGCACCTTGTCCCGCAGGCTGAGGATCTGCGCCTGCGCCAGCCCGTGCCGCTCGGCCAGCGCGAGCGAGGGCGAGGGCCGGCCCTGGTCGCGCAGCTTCTGCGCCGCGATGTCGCCGTCATGGGTCAGCGCCCATTCGATCCAGCCGTCGCGCTCCAGCGCGGGCAGCATCCTGATCTCGGCGATGAGGTCCATCGGCAGGTTGCTGAACACCACCGGGTTCTCGCCCATCAGCGAGCGCGGCACCGACAGCATGAAGCGCGCCGCATAGACCGCATGGTCGAACCCCAGCTGCTGCACGGCCGCCAGGAAGGCGTCGCGGATGTCGGGAATGGTCCGGGCGTCCAGAAGGCGTTCGATGAAACCGGTCAACATCTATGTCTGCACTCAAATCATGACTTAAAGTCCTATAGGACGTTGCCGGACCGGCTTTGCCAAGGGCCAATCTCGCAACAATGTTATGGGTCCGTGATCGGGCGTCCGTCACGCTGGACCTGCCGGGGGCGGATGTGTCATGGGGACCGCTGACAGACCTGTTGCCGGAGCCCGACCCATGCCCTTCATCATCGCCATCGACGGACCGGCCGCATCGGGCAAGGGGACCATCGCCCGCGCGCTGGCCACGCGGTTCGGGTTCCACCACCTGGACACCGGCCTCCTCTATCGCGCGACCGGCGCCAAGGGCGGCGATCCGGTCGCTGCGGCCCGGTCGCTGGGTGCGGAGGATCTGGCCCGCCCCGACCTGCGCAGCGCCGAGGCGGGACAGGCCGCCAGCCGCATCGCCGCCATCCCCGAGGTGCGCGAGGCGCTGGTCGCGTTCCAGCACCGCTTCGCCGCGCAGGAGCCGGGGGCCGTCCTCGACGGGCGCGACATCGGCACGGTCATCTGCCCGGATGCGGCGGTAAAGCTCTATGTCGTGGCCTCGGACGAGGTCCGGGCCGCCCGCCGCGCGGCCGAACTGGGCGCAGACCCCGCGGAGATGCTGGCCCAGCTGCGCGAACGCGACCTGCGCGACAGCCAGCGCGCGACCGCGCCCCTGCGCCCCGCCGACGATGCGGTGGTGCTGGACACCAGCACCCTGAGCATCGCGGACGCCGTCGCCGCCGCCATCGCCCATGTGGAGCGCATGCGCGGCTGAGCCTCAGGGGGCGATGATCTCGAACTTCGCGACATCGACCATGCCGCGATCGGTGATCTTCAGCGCGGGAATGACCGGCAGGGCCAGGAAGGCCAGCTGCAGGAACGGCTCCTCCAAGGTCGTGCCCAGGGTCCGGGCGGCCTCCCGCAGGGCGATCAGCGTGTCGCGCACGGTCTCGAACGGCTCAAGGCTCATCAGCCCGGCGACCGGCAGGGGCAGCTCGGCCAGGATGCGGCCGTCGCAGGCCACGACGAAGCCCCCCTCCAGATCGGTCAGCCGGTTGGCCGCCAGCGCCATGTCGGCGTAATCGACGCCCACCACGGCGATGTTGTGATGGTCGTGGCACAGGGTCGAGGCGATGGCCCCGCGCGCCAGGCCAAAGCCCTGCACGAAGCCCGTGGCGATGTTGCCGTTGCGCCCATGCCGCTCGATTACCGCGATGCGGGACAGATCGCGCGCAGGGTCGGGGCGCTTGTCGCCGTCCTGCGGCGGGATGTCATGGGTCAGATGTTCGGTGATGATCTTGCCTTCCAGGATGCCGATCACCGGTGTCTCCGTGCGGTTGCCGGTGCAGCGGAAATCCTGCGGCGTCACCTTGGGCGCCTTGACCGAGGCGCGTCCCACCGGCGCCACCGTCCCGCGCGCGGCGAAGGCCGCGTCATCGACCACCCGTCCGCCGGTCAGGACCAGCTGGGCGTGGCACCCCTCCAGGCTGTCGATGGCCACGATATCGGCGCGCAGGCCCGGCGCGATCAGCCCGCGATCCTTCAGCCCGAAGGCCTCGGCCGCCGACAGCGACGCCGCGCGATAGGCCGCCAGCGGCGATGTGCCAAGCGCGATCAGCCGGCGGATCATGTAGTCCAGATGCCCATGCTCTCCGATGTCCAGCGGGTTGCGGTCGTCGGTGCACAGGCACAGATAGGCGCTGGTCGTATCCGTCAGGATCGGCTGCAGCGCATCCAGGTCCTTGCTGACCGAGCCTTCGCGGATCAGGACGCGCATGCCCTTGCGCAGCTTCTCCAGCGCCTCCTCGGCGGTCGTGGCCTCATGCTCGGTGCGGATGCCGGCAGCGACATAGGCGTTCAGGTCCAGACCCGTCAGCTGCGGGCAATGCCCGTCGACATGGCCGCCCGCGAACAGGCGCAGCTTGGCCATCGCGCCCGGATCGCGGTGGATCACGCCGGGATAGTTCATGAACTCGGCCAGCCCGATGGCCGAGGGGTGGCCCATGACCTGCGCCAGATCCCCGGCCTCGATCCGCGCGCCGGATGTCTCCATCTCGGTCGACGGCACGCAGGAGGACAGCTGCACCCGCAGGTCCATCAGCAGATGCTCGGACGCGGCCTGAAAATAGCGGATGCCGTCCAGGCCGATGACGTTGGCGATCTCGTGCGGGTCGCAGATGGCCGTGGTGCCGCCGCGCGGCGACACGCAGCGGTCGAACTCGAACGGCGTGACCAAGCTGCTTTCGACATGCAGATGCGTGTCGATGAAGCCAGGCACCAGGATCAGCCCGGTGACGTCGATCACGCGGGTGCCGTCGTAATCGCCGATGCCCGCGATCCGGTCGCCGCAGATCGCCACGTCGCCCGCCATCATCGTGCCGGTGATCAGGTCGAAGACCCGGCCGCCGCGCAGGATCAGGTCGGCGGGCTGATCGCCCCGGGCCACGGCGATGCGGCGTTCCAGATCATCCATCACTCTCTCCTGTCCGTTTGCGGCACATGACCGCAAACGGCGCCGGAGGTCCAGTGACCCCTCAGGGGTTCCAGCGCAGGAAGTTGGCGATCAGGCGCAGGCCCACGGCCTGGGACTTCTCGGGGTGGAACTGGGTGCCGACGATGTTGTCGCGTCCGACCACCGCCGTCACCGCCCCGCCGTAATCGACATGCGCCAAGAGATGCGCGGGGTCGGTCACCTGGAACTGCCAGCTGTGGACGAAATAGGCGTGATCGCCGGTCGCGATCCCCTCCAGCACGGGGTGCGGGCGGTCGATGACCAGATCGTTCCAGCCCATATGCGGCACCTTGAGGCCGGGGGCGGCGATGGCGCGGATCTCTCCGCCGATCCAGTCGAGGCCCGGTGTCTCGCGGTATTCATGCCCCGTGGTGGCCAGCATCTGCATGCCGACGCAGATGCCCATGAAGGGCACGCCGCGGCTGATCACGGCTTCCTGGATCGCCTCGGCCATGCCGTCCACCTCGCCCAGGGCGGTGCGGCAGGCGGGGAAGGCCCCGTCGCCGGGCAGCACGATGCGGTCGGCGCGGGCGGCGACCTCGGGGTCGGCGGTCACGACGACCTCGGCGCCCGCGTCGCGGCCCATCAGCTGGAACGCCTTTTCGGCCGAATGCAGGTTGCCGCTGTCGTAATCGACCAGCGCGACCCGCATCACAGCGCCCCCTTGGTCGAGGGCAGCACGCCCGCCATGCGCGGATCGGGCTCGACCGCCTCGCGCAGCGCGCGGGCCACGGCCTTGAAGGCGGCCTCGGCGATGTGGTGGCTGTTCAGCCCGTGCAGGCGGTCCACATGCAGCGTGATGCCGCCATGCGTGGACAGCGCCTGGAAGAATTCGCGCACCAGTTCGGTGTCGAAGGTGCCGATCTTCTGCGACGGAAAGTCGACGTTCCAGACCAGATAGGGGCGCGCCGACAGGTCGAGCGCCGCGCGGACCAGCGAATCGTCCATGGCCAGCAGGAAGCTGCCGTAACGGCGGATGCCCTTCTTGTCGCCAAGTGCCGCGACCAGGGCCTGGCCGATGGCGATGCCCGTATCCTCGACCGTGTGGTGATCGTCGATATGCAGGTCGCCCTCCGCGCGGATGGTCATGTCGATCAGCGAATGGCGCGACAGCTGGTCCAGCATGTGATCGAAAAAGCCCACGCCGGTCCGGTTGTCATAGACCCCGGTGCCGTCGAGGTTCAGCGTCACCTCGATCGCGGTTTCCGAGGTCTTGCGGGTGATGGTCGCCTGGCGCATGGGATGTCCTTCCTGTCAGGCGGCCTTATAGGCGCGCGCGTCCGATCCGCCAAGATGGTGCCTTCCGATGGTCCTGCGCGGGAACAAATCGGGCTGCGGTGGCTTTTCTCACCGGAATGTGAGACACACGACGCCTTCCGCGGCGGTTTTCCGCCAAGGGTCCAAGGACCTGCCACCCGATCAAGACGCAATCTGAAAGGGACAGATGTCACAGACACCCCCCAAGCCGCCGGCGACGCCCGGCGGACCGAACCGCCAGCACGAGGCGCTGAGCGGACGCTATCCCCCGCAGACGGACCGCAGCGTCCCCGAACCCGCCCCGGATGAGGGCGTCGAGCCCCTGCCCGAACCCGAGGGTCCGACCCAGATCATCGAGACCGACTACACCATCGGTCAGGACAACATCGAGGGGCGCGCGCCCTTCGCCTTCGACATCCACAACCCGGTCTTCGGCATCTCGGCCGTGGCGGTCGTGCTGTTCACCGCCGTCACGCTGATCTTTCCCGCGCAGCTGGAGCCGTTCTTCGGCAGCCTGCGCGACGGGCTGACCGCCAATCTGGACTGGTTCTTCATGCTGGCGGGCAACCTCTTCGTGCTGCTGTGCCTGGGGCTGATCCTGTCGCCGCTGGGCAAGGTGCGCCTTGGCGGCCCGGAGGCCACGCCCGACTTCAGCCTGACCGGCTGGTTCGCGATGCTGTTCGCGGCCGGCATGGGCATCGGCCTGATGTTCTATGGCGTCAGCGAACCGCTGGGCCATTTCGAGGCCGCCCTGGGCGGCGTCACCATCGAGGACGGGCTGCGCACCGACTGGGCGCCGCTGGGCGGGGCCGAGGGCGATGCGGACGCCGCCCGCCGCATCGGCATGGCCGCGACCATCTTCCACTGGGGCCTGCACCCCTGGGCGATCTATGCGGTCGTGGCGCTTTCGCTGGCGCTGTTCGCCTTCAACAAGGGTCTGCCGCTGACGCTGCGGTCGGTCTTCCATCCGATCTTCGGAGAGCGGATCTGGGGCTGGCCGGGCCATGTGATCGACATCCTCGCGGTGCTGGCCACCATCTTCGGCCTGGCGACGTCGCTGGGGCTGGGGGCCGAACAGGCCTCGGCGGGGCTGACGCATCTCTTCGGGCTGCCCGATGGCGACGTGACCAAGGTCGTGCTGATCGTGCTGATCACGGTGGTCGCCGGGACCTCGGTCGTGCTGGGCGTCGAGAAGGGCGTCAAGCGCCTGTCCGAGATCAACATGGTGCTGGCCCTGCTGCTTCTGGTCTTCGTGATCGCGCTGGGGCCGACGCTGGTCATCCTGACGGACTTCTTCAGCAACCTCGGCGCCTATGCGACCGAGCTGGTGCCGCTGTCGAACCCGTTCGGCCGCGATGACGACAACTTCCGCCACGGCTGGACGGCGTTCTACTGGGCGTGGTGGATCAGCTGGTCGCCCTTCGTCGGCATGTTCATCGCGCGCGTCAGCCGCGGCCGCACCGTGCGGCAGTTCCTGGTCGCGGTGCTGATCGTGCCCTCGCTGATCTCGGTGCTGTGGATGACGGCGCTGGGCGGCACGGCGATCGACATGACGGTCGCGGGCTTCTCGGGCATCCTGGACGCGCCGCTGGAGCTGGAGCTGTTCGAGATGCTGGCCCAGCTTCCGCTGGCCTCGATCACCTCGCTGGTGGGGATCGTGCTGGTCATCGTGTTCTTCGTGACCTCCTCGGACAGCGGATCGCTGGTCATCGACACGATCGCGGCGGGCGGCAAGGTCAACGCCCCCATCGCGCAGCGCATCTTCTGGGTCGCGATCGAGGGCGCGGTCGCCATCGCCCTGCTGCTGGGCGGCGGGCTGATCGCGCTGCAGGCCATGGCGGTGTCGACGGGCTTCCCCTTCGCCATCGTGCTGCTGGGCGCGTCCTTCGCGCTGGTCAAGGGCCTGATCGCGGAACGGCGCGAGCTGCGCTGACCCGCAGGCGGCCTTCACGACGCAGGAACGGGCGGGTTTTCCCGCCCGTTCTTGCATGAGCCGGCCCGCGATGCGAAAACAGACCGACAGCACAGCGAAGGACCCGCGCCGATGAGCGACATCACAGCCAGCGAACGCCGCCTCAGCGCCGCGCTTGACCGGATGGACCAGCTGCTGGACGCGGGCCTGCCGGCCCGCGCCGACACGGGCCTGATCGCGGAACTGACGCAGCAGCGCGACGAGGCGCTGGCCCGTCTGGCCGAACGGCCCGACGCTGCGCCGGAGGCCGCCGCCGACACCGTGGATCTCGGCGGGCTGCAGGCCCGTCTGGACGCCGCGACGGAGCAGGCCGCCGCGCTTGCGCGCGCCAACGACGCGTTGATCGCCGCCAATCGCGACCTGATCGAGGCGCAGGAGACCGGCGGCATCGGCCCCGACGAACAGATGGCCGCTCTGGAGGCCGAGCTGGACGCGCTGCGCGCGGCCCGCGCCGCCGAGATGGCTCAGATGAGCGAGATCATGACCGAACTGGAGCGGCTGCTGGCGGACGAACCCGCGATCCTGGAGCCCGCATCCGACCCATCCGCCCCATCCGACGAGGAACGCTGACATGGCCGAGGTCGAATTCACCATCGGACACAAGGAATACCGCGTCGGCGCCGCCGATGGCGAGGAGCGCCTGCTGGCGCGCGCCGCGCAGATCCTGGACGGCGAGGCCCGCCAGATCCTGGAGCAGGCGGGTCGCGTGCCCGAGCCGCGCCTGCTGCTGCTGGCGGGGCTGATGCTGGCCGACCGCTTCGCCACGCTGGAGGAGCGCGCCGAGAAGGCCGAGCGTCACGTCACCCGCCTTCAGCAGAACCCGCCCCGCGTCGAGGTCCCGGTCATCCCGGCCGACCTGCGCGAGGCGATGGCCGAACTGGCCGCCCGCGCCGAATCCTTGGCCGACCGGCTGGAGGAACAGCGCCGCGGGGAGGCGGAGTGACCTTCGCCGGACGCGCGGCGAGCCTTGCCCTGATCCTGGCCCTGGCCGGATGCGCGACGCCGCAGCCCGGCTGGCTGGGCCTGCCGCGCCATGACGTGACCGCGGGCGGCATCCGCATGGCCGTCTATCTGCGCGGCGACGAGGCGCAGGTGATCCGTCTGGACCGCGCCCGGCGCGCTGACCGGCCCCGCGTCGGGGCCGCCATGCTGGAGGCCGCGTCCCGCGCCAGCGGCTGCGCGGCGGTGCCGGGCAGCCTGCGCCCGCAGGGCGGCGCGGATTCCGCCGTGGCACTGGTCGCGCTGGACTGCCCTCAGGGCTGAGGCGCGTCAGGCCAGGAAGGCCGCCAACGTCTCGGCCACGGCTTCGGGCGCGTCGGCATGCAGCCAGTGCCCGGCATCCTTCAGCGTGACGATGCGGACCTGCGGGAAATGCGCCCTCAGCGCCGCCTCTCCGGCAGCATCGACGTAATCGGACCGTGCGCCGCGCAGCGCCATGACGGGGCCGTCGAAGCGGGCCTTGGGCGCATCCTCGGGCCAGCCCACGACCTGCGGCATCGCGGCGCGCAGCGCGGTCAGGTTCAGCCGCCAGGCGGGCGGACGCGCCTTGAGGTCCAGATTCTGCAGCAGAAAGGCGCGCACGCCCGCATCGGGCACCCGCCCGGCCAGCGCCGCGTCGGCCTGGGACCGCCGCTCCAGCCCGGTCAGGTCCAGCGATTCCATCGCGTCGATATGCACGGCCTGATCGTGGCGATAGGGCAGGGGCGCGATGTCCATGACGACCAGCCGCCGCACCAGCGCGGGTCGGGTCAACGCCAGCAGCATCGCCGCCTTGCCGCCCATCGAATGGCCCACCAGATCGACCCGGCCGCCCAGATCCGCGATCAGCTCGGCCAGATCCTCGGCCAGGGCCGGGTAATCGGCGCGCGCGTCATGGGGGCTGTCGCCGTGGTTGCGCAGATCGACGGTGGCCACGCGGCGGGTCTGGGCCAGCCGGCGCGCCTGCGCGCCCAGGTTGCGGCCCTGGCCGAACAGGCCGTGGACCAGCAGCACCGGAAGGTCGCCCTCGGGGCCGGAAAGGGTGTGATTCAGTTTCATCCGGGCAGCTTACGGCGTCTGGCGCGCGGGAACCATCCCGTCTATCGTGCCGCCATGATGCGCAAGGCTCACAGCTTCGAAGACATCCCCGTCATGGCCGACGAGATCGCCGACCTGATCGCGGCCCGCTTCGGTGGTGCCCGGCGGGGCGAGCGTCCGGACCTGGCGCTGATGCTGCGCCGTCGCGGCGGTGCGCTGCCCGCGCGCCTGCGCCGCCGCGCCGCCCGCCTGGCCGAGGCGCAGCGCCTGTCCCGCCAGCCCCGCGTCGCGCGCCAGCTGCCGCTGGACCGCCTGTCGCGCGACCATGCCGCGCTGAGCGCGCATCTGCGCCCCCTGGGCGGGGCCGCGCGCCTGCAGGGCCGGGCGGTCGGCATCGCCGCATCCGTGGCCTTCGCGCTGCTGATGGTGGGGGCGCTGTCCATCTGGGTCGCGCTGCGGCAGGGCTGGATCTGACGGGCGCCTTGCACAAGCTGCAAGGCTGTCCTGACGCCTCGGGGGCTTGCCAAGCCCGCCGCAAGCTGATGTGAGGGCCGCGACCCCCGCCCCCTGCCGCAGGACCCTGCCATGACCGCGACCCCCGATTTCCGCGCCGCCATCCTGGCGCTGGCCCTTGGCGCCTTTGCCATCGGAACCTCCGAATTCGCGGCGATGGGCCTTCTGCCCTATTTCGCCGCCGACCTGTCGCTGACCGAACCGCAGGCGGGCCACGTCATCAGCGCCTATGCGATGGGCGTCGTGGTCGGCGCGCCGCTGACCGCGATGCTGGGCGCAAGGCTGCCGCGGCGGCGGTTCCTGGCGGCGCTGATGGCGTTCTATGGCGTGATGAACCTGGCGGCGGCGGTCATGCCGGGGCTGGCGGCGCTGACGGGGACGCGGTTCCTGGCGGGCCTGCCGCATGGCGGTTTCCTGGGCGTGGCGATGCTCTACGCCGCCGATGCGCTTCCCGCGGGCCAGCGGGCGCGGGGGGCCGCGCGGGTGCTGCTGGGCCTGACCGTCGCCAACATCGTGGGCGTGCCGCTGGCGGGCTGGATGGGGCAGAGCATCGGCTGGCGGTGGGGCTTTGCGCTGCCCGGCGTGATCGCGCTGATCTCGGCTTGGCTGATCCTGCGCGTGGCGCCGCGGGTGGGAGGCAATCCCGACGCGCGTCCCTGGGACGAACTGGCGGCGCTGCGCAATCCGCGCGTGCTCTGGGTGCTGGCTGTGGGGGCCATCGGATTTGGCGGGCTGTTCGCGGTCTATGCCTTCCTGACGGCGGCGATCCTGGCCACGACCACGGCGCCGGGCTGGGTCATCCCGCTGACGCTGGCGGTGTTCGGCCTGGGCGGCACTCTGGGCACCTGGGGCGCGGGGCGCCTGACCGAGATCCTGGGCATCGACCGGGCCGCCTATGCCAGCCTCGCGGCCATGGCCGCGACCCAGGCCTTCGCGGCGCTGGTCGTGGGCAACTGGCCGCTGATGGTGCTGTCCTCGTTCCTGATCGCGGCGGGGGCCGGGCTGGTCATCCCGCTGCAGACGCGGCTGATGGATGTGGCGGGTTCGGCGCAGAACATGGCCGCGGCGATGAACCACGCCGCCTTCAACGCCGCCAACGCGCTTGGGCCGTTCCTGGCCGGGCTGGCGCTGGCGGCGGGCTGGGGCTGGCGCGCGCCGGGGCTGGTGGGCGTCGCGCTTACGGCTGCGGGGGCCGTCGTTCTGACAATCGCGATCCGGCAGGACCGGAGAGCACGGGTGGCGGCAGCGCCCGCAGAATGACCTGACGCGAGGTCGAGGCGAATTCCCGCCGCCACGTCACCCACAGCACCACCGCCGTGCCCAGAAGCAGCGTCCAGGCCCCGGTCAGCCAGCACAGCGCCGCCAGCGCGAAGTAGACGCTGCGCAGCCCCGCATTGAAGCTGCGCGCGGCGGTGATGTTCAGGTCGGCCGCCTGCATGGCGCGGTCCATCGCCTCCGGGTCGTCATGGCGGTTCGGGACCGCGGCCATCATCACCGCGCAATAGCCGAACAGCCGGTGCGCCCACACGAATTTCAGGAACGCGTTCACCACGAAGAACATCGGCACCAGCAGGCGCAGCTCCCACCCGGTCTCGGCCGGGTTCAGCTCCAGCCCGCTGGCGATGGCGCGGACCCGTTCGCCGTTGCCGATCAGCGCCAGCAGGCCGCCCGTGGCGATCATGCAGGCGCTGGCGAAGAAGGCCGTGCCCTCGCGCAGGCTGGCCAGGATGTTGCCGTCGAAGATTCGCGGCTCGCGGCTGACGAAATGGCGCATCCATTCCCGGCGGAAGCGGATCATCAGCACCGAGACCGAGGGCCGTCCCGCGGGCGGACGCTCGATGATCCAGCCGATGCCCAGCCAGGCCGCGAACAGAAGCATCAGCGCCGCCAGATCGGTCAGCGCCACGGAGGATTCGAGAATGTCGGCCGTCAGGGTCATGGCGCGACATTAGGGCCGCGGCCATCGGCTTGAAACCCCCCGGCCGCTTGCCTATCGTGCAAGGGACACGGCAGGGAGGAGAACCGGCCATGATGCAGATGCCCCCACCCGACGCGACGGTCCTGTCGCGCAGGCAGGCGATCACCGAGGCGCTGAAGGCGGCCTTGCCCGGCGCGGTCATCGACGACCCGGCGGAAACGCGGGCCTATGAATGCGACGCGCTGTCGGCCTATCGCTGCGCGCCGCTGGCCGTGGTTCTGCCGCGCAGCACCGAGGAGGTCTCGCGCCTGCTGCGCTTGTGCCACGACCTGCGCGTGCCGGTCGTGCCGCGCGGCGCGGGGACCAGCCTTGCGGGCGGATCCATGCCCACCGCGGATGCGGTCGTCATCGGCCTGTCGCGCATGACTGACGTGCTGGAGATCGCGCCCGAGGACCGGTTGATCCGGGTGCAGGCGGGGCGCACGAACCTGTCGGTCTCGGGTGCGGTGGAGGGCCTGGGCTTCTTCTACGCGCCCGATCCGTCCAGCCAGCTGGCCTGCGCCATCGGCGGCAACATCGCGATGAATTCGGGCGGCGCGCATTGCCTGAAATACGGGGTCACCACCAACAACCTGCTGGGCGTGACGGTCGTGCTGATGGACGGGTCGGTCGTGCATCTGGGCGGTCCGATGGGCGAGGGGCCGGGGCTGGACCTGCTGGGCGTCGTCTGCGGGTCCGAGGGTCAGCTGGGCATCGTGACCGAGGCGACGCTGCGCATCCTGCCCAAGCCCGCGGGCGCGCGCCCCGCGCTGATCGGCTTCGACGCGGCCGAGACGGCGGGCGCCTGCGTCGCCGCGATCATCCGCGCGGGCATCATCCCGGTCGCGATCGAGTTCATGGACGCGCCCTGCATCAAGGCCACCGAGGAGTTCTCGGGTGCAGGCTATCCCGACTGCGAGGCGCTGCTGATCGTCGAGGTCGAGGGCACGCCCCCCGAGATCGCCGAGCAGTTCGCCCTGATCCGCGAGATCGCGATGACCTTCGACCCGGTCGAATTCCGCGAGAGCCGGTCGGACGACGAATCCGCCCGCATCTGGAAGGGCCGGAAATCGGCCTTCGGCGCGATGGGCAGCATGGGCGACTACATCTGCCTGGACGGCACCATCCCGGTCACGGCCCTGCCCACGGTCCTGGCGGGCATCGGCGATCTGTCGCGGCAATACGGGCTGGCCGTGTCGAACGTGTTCCATGCGGGCGACGGCAACATGCACCCGCTGATCATCTATGATGCCAACAAGCCGGGCGATCTGGACCTGGCCGAGGCCTTTGGCGCCGACATCCTGCGCCTCTGCGTCAAGGTCGGCGGCTGCCTGACCGGAGAGCACGGCGTGGGCATCGAGAAGCGCGACCTGATGAGCGAACAGTTCGCCCCCGCCGACCTGGAGGCGCAGATGCTGGTCAAGGACGCCTTCGATCCGCACTGGCTGCTGAATGCCGCCAAGGTCTTTCCGCTGGATGTCAGCGCCCCCCGGCGCGACCGCCGCCTGAACCGGCCCGCCGATGCGGCCTGACACCGAGGCGCAGCTTGCGCAGATCATCCGCGACGCCCGCGAACCTTTGTCCGTGACCGGCGGCGCCACGCGCCACTGGCCCGGAGAGGGGCAGGGCGCGCGGCTGGACATGACCGCCCTGACCGGCGTGACGCTCTACGAGCCCGAGGCGCTGACCCTGGTGGTGCGCGCGGGCACCCCCCTCAGCGAGGTGCAGGAGATCTTGGCCGCCGAGGGGCAGATGCTGGGCTTCGAGCCTTCGGGCGCGCCCGGCTCCACCATCGGCGGCGTGGCCGCGACCAATGCCAGCGGCCCGCGTCGCGTGCAGGCGGGGGCCGCGCGCGACGCGATGATCGGCGTGCGCTTCGTCGACGGGCAGGGACAGGTCGTCAGCAATGGCGGGCGGGTGATGAAGAACGTCACCGGCTATGACCTGGTCAAGCTGATGGCCGGCAGCCGCGGCACCTTGGGCGCGCTGACCGAGATCAGCTTCCGCACCGCCCCGATCCCGCCCGCGACCGCCACCTTGGCCCTGCCGGACCTGGACGCGGCGGCGGCCATCCCGGCGCTGTCCAGCGCGCTTGGCGGGCCCTTCGACGTGTCGGGCGCGGCCTGGCTGCCCGGCCAGGGCGCCCTGATCCGGCTGGAGGGGCTGGCCAATTCGGTCAAGGCCCGCGCGGCCGACCTGACCGCGCGCCTGCAGGCCTTCGGCACCGTGACCGACGGCGATCCGGGTGCCTGGGGTCTTCTTCACGCAAATATCCATGATCCCGCCCTCGACACCTGGCGCATCGTCTGCCGGCCAAGCGAGGCGCCCGCGCTGCTTGCCGACCTTCCGGAACCGCTGTCGCTGGATTGGGGCGGGGCGCTGATCCATGTCGCGCTGCCGAAGGGTCAGGCGCCGGACCTGCCCGCCTTCTCGGGCCATGCGCGGCGGATCGCCGGGGCGCCCGCGATCCTGCCCGCCCCCGACGCGCTGACCGCCCGGCTGGAGCGCGACCTGCGGGCGCGGTTCGACCCGCGCGGCCTTTTTGGAAGTCAGGACTGATGCAGACCCATTTCTCGCCTGAACAGCTGTCCGATCCGATGACCGCCCGGTCGAACAAGGTGCTGCGGACCTGCGTGCATTGCGGCTTCTGCACGGCGACCTGCCCGACCTATCAGGTCTTGGGGGATGAGCTGGACAGCCCCCGCGGCCGCATTTACCTGATCAAGGAGATGCTGGAATCCGGCCGCCCCGCGGATGAGAAGACCGTCAAGCATATCGACCGCTGCCTGGGCTGCCTGTCCTGCATGACGACCTGTCCCTCGGGCGTGCATTACGCGCATCTGCTGGAACATGCGCGCGAGCATATCGAGGAGACCTATCGCCGCCCGGTCATGGACCGCCTGCTGCGATGGGTGCTGACATTCGTGCTGCCGCATCCGGGCCGGTTCCGGCTGGCGCTGATGGGCGCGCGGATCGCGCGGCCCTTCAAGGGGCTGATGCCCGACCGGCGCCTGCGCGCGATGCTGGACATGGCGCCGAAGTCCATCCCTGCAGCCAGCCGCAACGATGACGGCCAGACCTTTCCGGCCCAGGGCACCCGTCGCGCGCGGGTCGCGCTGATGGTCGGCTGCGCGCAGCGGGCGCTGAACACCGACATCAACGACGCCACCATCCGCCTGCTGCAGCGCGCGGGCGTCGAGGTCGTGATCCCGCAGGATTTCGGCTGCTGCGGCGCGCTGACCCTGCATATGGGGCAGGAGGCCGACGGCAAGGCCCGCGCCCGCGACAGCATCCGCCGCCTGCTTGCGGCCGAAGAGGGGGGTGCGCTGGACGCGGTGATCATCAACACCTCGGGCTGCGGGACGACGATCAAGGATTACGGCCACCTGTTCAAGGGCGACCCGATGGAGGCCGACGCGCGCCGTGTCGCGGGCCTGGCCCGTGACGTGACCGAGTTCCTGGTCGGGCTTGGCCTGCCCGCGCGGGCAGGCGATCAGGGGCAGGGAATGCGCGTCGCCTATCATTCGGCCTGTTCGCTGCAGCACGGCCAGCAGATCCGGTCGGCGCCCAAGGACCTGCTGTCGGGGATGGGCTTCACCGTGCTGGAGCCCGCGAACCCGCATCTGTGCTGCGGGTCGGCCGGGACATATAACCTTCTGCAGCCGGAACTGTCGTCGGAGCTTAAGGCGCGCAAGGTCGAGACGCTGGAGGCAGTCGCGCCCGAGGTGATCGCAGCGGGCAATATCGGCTGCATGATGCAGATCGGCGGCGGGACGCAGGTGCCGGTGGTGCATACGGTCGAACTGCTTGACTGGGCCACGGGCGGGCCGAAACCGGCCGCATTGGGGTCTTGAAACGCGGTTCGGGCGATCTAGATTCAGGGAACCGGCGGCCATGATGGCGTCGGTTTTCTGGCCCGCCCGGTTTCGGGGGGCGACATCGACATCGCTTTGAACAGGATGTGACCCATGCGTAACTTCGACCTGACCCCGCTCTATCGTGCCTCCGTCGGTTTTGACCGTCTGGCCGACGTGATGGACCGGGCCCTGTCCGCCGACGTGACGACGACGACCTATCCGCCCTACAACATCGAGAAGACCGGCGAGGATGCCTATCGCATCTCGATCGCCGTGGCCGGCTTCGCGGCCGATGATCTGAATGTCGAGGTCCGCGACGGCGCGGTGATCGTGTCGGCCCGCAAGCCCGAGACCGAGGATGACGGCCGCACCTACCTGCATCGCGGCATCGCCACCCGCGCCTTCGAGCGTAAGTTCGCTCTGGCCGACCATGTCCGCGTCGAGGGCGCCAGTCATGCCGACGGCATGCTGCACATCGACCTTGTCCGCGAGATCCCCGAGGCGCTGAAGCCGCGCCGGATCGAGATCGCCAAGAGCGCCGCGGTGGGCAAGCTGGCCTCCTGAAGGCTGCGTCCCGCGACGGCCGGGGGGCCAGCCCCCCGGACCCCCCGGCCGCCCACGATCCGATGGAAAGGCCGCGTCACCCGACGCGGCCTTTCGCGTTCACAGCCTGCGGCGCGCGCGCAGGGCCGCGGTGATGGTCCCGTCGTCGAGATAGTCCAGTTCCCCACCGATCGGCACGCCTTGGGCGAGGCCGGTCACGGTCACGCCCGATCCCTCCAGCGCATCGGCGATGTAATGGGCGGTCGTCTGCCCGTCGACGGTCGCGTTCAGCGCCAGGATGACCTCGGCAATGGCCTCGTCCTGGATGCGGGCCAGCAGGGTTGGGATGCGCAGATCGTCGGGGCCGACCTCGTCCAGCGCCGACAATGTCCCGCCCAGGACGTGATAGCGGCCGCGGAACGCCCGGCCCCGCTCCAGCGCCCAGAGATCGGCCACGTCCTGCACCACACAGATCTCTCCGGTGGCGCGGGCCGGATCGGTGCAGATCGCGCAGGCCTCTCGGTCGGTGATGTTGCCGCAGACCACGCATTCGCGGGCGGTCTGCGCCACGCGCTCCATCAGGGCGGCCAGCGGCGCCATCTGCTGGCTGCGGCGGCGCACCAGCTGCAGCACGATGCGCCGGGCCGATCGCGGGCCCAGCCCGGGCAGCCGGCCCATCAGCGCGATCAGCGCCTGGATGTCGTCGCCGCCCTGCTCCATGGGCGTCAGAAGGGCAGCTTCATGCCGGGGGGCAGGCCCAGACCCTCGGTCATGCGGGCCATCTCGGACTGCATCCGCTCCTCGGCGGCGCGCTGCGCCTCCTTGATCGCGGCCAGGATCAGGTCCTCGACCACCTCCTTCTCCGACGGCACGAAGATCGACGGGTCGATCTCCAGCGCGGTCAGCTCGCCCTTGGCGGTGCAGGTCGCGCGCACGAGGCCCGCGCCGGATTCCCCGGTCACGGTGATGCGGGCCATGTCCTCCTGCAGCTGGCCCATCTTGTCCTGCATGTCCTTGGCGGCCTTCATCATCTTGGCCATGTCGCCAAAGCCGCCCAATCCCTTGATCATCGCTCAGTCCTCATCCTCGAAGGGGTCCCATTCCTCGACCTCGGCCACGGGGCCTGCGGTCTGGCCGTGCGGGTCGTCGGCGCCCTCGGCCTCGATCTCGGCGGTCTGCGGGTCCAGGCGCCGGACGCCGGTCAGCGTCGCGCCGGGAAAGGCCGCCAGAACCTGCTGCACGATGGGCAGTGCCATCGCACGGTCGCGGGCGGCCTGCTCCTCGGCCTCGCGCAGCTGGGCGATGGTCGGGGCGCCGTCCTCGTTCGTCACGGTCACGGCCCAACGCTGCCCGCCGGTCCAGCCGCGCAACCGCTCGGCCAGGCGCTGCGCCAGATCGGCGGGCGCGTTGCCGCGGGGCTGGAACTCGATCCGGCCGGGGCTGTATCGCACCAGCGCGACGTGCCGCTCGACCAGCACCAGAAGCGTCATGTCGCGCATGCGCGCGATCAGCTCGACGACCGATGCGAAATCGGGAAAGCTCTCGACCAGCTCGGGCGCGACGGCCAGGGCCTGCGCCGCGGAGCCGTGCGCCCGGACCGCCGTCGCGGCGCGGGCGCGGCGCATCGCCTGCGGGGCTTGGCCGGCCTGCGCGCCCGCCACCGCAGGTCCGCGGGCGAACTCGCCTGCGGCCTGCGCCTGCTGGACACGGCGGATCAGGGTCTCGGGGTCGGGCAGGTCGGCCACATGGGTCAGGCGGATCACCGCCATCTCGGCGGCCATCATCGCGTTGGGCGCGGCCGAGACCTCCTCCAGCGCCTTGAGCAGCAGCTGCCACATGCGCGACATGACGCGCATCGGCAGGCGATCCGCCAGATCCTTGCCGCGCGCGCGTTCGTCCGGCGCGATCGTCGGATCCTCCAGCGCGTCCGGCGTGATCTTCACGACCGAGATCCAATGCGTGATCTCGGCCATGTCGCGTAGCACGGCGACCGGGTCGGCGCCGTCGGCATACTGTCCCTGCAGCTCGGTCAGGGCCGCGGCTGCGTCGCCCCGCATCACCATCTCGAACAGGTCGATGACCCGCCCCCGGTCGGCCAGGCCCAGCATGGCGCGCACCTGATCGGCGCCGGTCTCCGCGCCGCCCGCGCCATGGCTGATCGCCTGGTCCAGCAGGCTGGTCGCGTCCCGGGCCGAGCCCTCCGCCGCCCGCGTGATCAGCGCCAGCGCGTCGTCGGCGATGGAGGCGCCTTCGGCCGTGGCGATGCGCCGCAGCAGGGCGATCATCACCTCGGGCTCGATCCGGCGCAGGTCGAACCGCTGGCAGCGCGACAGGACGGTGACCGGAACCTTGCGGATCTCGGTGGTGGCGAAGATGAACTTCACATGCGGCGGCGGCTCCTCCAGCGTCTTCAGCAGCGCGTTGAACGCGCTGGTGGACAGCATGTGGACCTCGTCGATGATGTAGATCTTGTAGCGCGCGGATGCCGCCCGGTAATGCACCGATTCGATGATCTCGCGGATGTCGCCCACGCCGGTGCGCGAGGCCGCGTCCATCTCCATCACGTCGACATGGCGGCCCTCGGCGATGGCCACGCAATGCTCGCAGATGCCGCAGGGTTCGGTGGTGGGGCCGCCCTCGCCGTCGGGGCCGATGCAGTTCATGCCCTTGGCGATGATGCGCGCGGTCGTGGTCTTTCCGGTGCCGCGGATGCCGGTCATGATGAAGGCCTGCGCGATCCGGTCGGCGGCAAAGGCGTTCTTCAGGGTGCGGACCATCGCGTCCTGGCCAACCAGGTCGGCGAAGGTCTCGGGCCGGTACTTCCGGGCCAGAACCTGATAGGCGGGCTTGGTGTCGGTCATCGGTCCCTCGGGCGTCGCGCCACCTTAGCGGGCGCGGGCGGGGGCCACAACCGGGTGGGGGCCCGCCGCGGCTTCAGGCGATGAGGGCGCGGTCCTGCGCGATCATCGCCGCATGGGTCCGGTTGCGCGCCCCCAGCTTGCGGCACAGCGTCTTGACGTGCAGCTTGACCGTGACCTCCTGCAGGTCCAGGTCCTGCGCGATCTCCTTGTTGGACTTGCCTTGGCACAGGCCGGACAGGACCTGGTTCTCGCGCCGGGTCAGCGGGCCCGAGGCCTTGGGCTCCTCGGCGGCCATCAGGTCGTAGGGGGCGAAGACCCCGCCCGCCACGATGAAATGGATCGCGGCCGCCAGGGACCGGCCGGTCAGCGTCTTGGGCAGAAAGCCCCGCGCGCCCGCCTCTAGCGCCTGCCGCGCGACCTGCGCCGAGGCGATCCCCGTCAGCATCGCGACGGGCGCCGCGCCCATCGCGGCCTGTATCCGCGACAGGCCCTGCAGGCCGTCCATCCCCGGCATGTCGTAATCCAGCAGGACCAGATCGAAGACCCCCGGCATCCGCTGGACGGTGGACAGGGCCTGGTCCAGCGAATCGACACCGGTGACATCGGTGATGCCCTCGGCGGCCAGAAGGGCGGTGATCGCCTCCCTGACAAGAGTGTGGTCATCCGCGATCAGAACCCGCATTCCCCTCGACCTTTCGCGTCAATGCGCCCGACGGACCCGCCGGGGGGCACGTCCGTCATTCCTGCATGCCAGTTTCTCAGGCGGCCGTGGTGGAGAAACTGTGCAGCATTTTCCGCAGTTCCGACCAGTCGGGCGGCGTGTTCCCCGGATGGGCGCCGCGCAGCGCGTCCTCCAGCCGGATCAGCGCGGCGCGGATGTCGCCCAGGCCCCCGACGGCCGCGCTGCCCGCCATGCGATGGACCAGCGCGCATGCCTCGCGTGGCGCCATCCCGGCCTCCAGGGCTGTCAGGCCGTCGTGCAACTCGGCCGCGATCCGGTCCATCAGCGCCCGCGCGCCGTCGGGGCCCAGGGTCGCGGCCAGGTCCGTGCCGGGCGGGGCATCCCCCGCCGGAGTGGCGTGCAGGATCCGGGCCAGCTCGGCGCGCTGCAGGGGCTTGACCAGCACCTGATCCATCCCGGCCTCGTGGAAATGGGCCAGATCCTCGTCCATCGCATGGGCGGTCAGGGCGACGATCGGGGTGGCGCGGTTCGGTCCCGCGGCGCGGATGCGGCGGGTCGCGTCGGCGCCGTTCAGGCCGGGCATGCTGATGTCCATCAGGATCAGGTCGAACCGGCGAAGGGCCGCGGCGCGCAGCCCCTCCAGCCCGTCGCAGGCCTCGGTCACCGTGCATCCCTCCAGGCGCAGCATCTCTCCGGCGACCAGGCGGTTGGTCGGATTGTCCTCGACCATCAGCACGTCGAGACCCGCGCCGCCGGTCAGGCCCGCGGCGCCCGGCCCGCCTTCCGGCGCGGCCCGCTCCGCCCGCGGCAGGGGCAGCGCGACCATGAAGGCCGTCCCCTGGCCCGGTTCGCTGGCCACGTCGATCGTCCCGCCCATCGCCTCGACCAGCCCCTTGACGATGCTGAGGCCCAGCCCGGTCCCCTGGACCTTGCGGTCGAAGGTCGGGTCCAGGGTCACGAACTCGTCGAAGATCCGGCCCAGGTCCTCCTCGGCCATGCCGATGCCGGTATCCGTCACGCGCAGCTCGACCATGTCGTCGCGCTGCTCCAGCTCGACCGCGACCTGGCCGCCGCGGGTGAACTTGATGGCGTTGCCGATCAGGTTCACGGCGATCTGCTCGACCCGCGTCGGATCGGCCAAGACCAGCCGCCCGGGCGCTCCCTGACAGTCCAGCGTCAGCCTGTTGCCCCGCGCCTCGGCCTGCTGGCGCAGGCTCTCGACCGCCTCGGCCAGCAGCGCGGCCAGATCGACCGGCACCGCCGTGAGGTCGATCCGGTCGCGCCCCGCGCGCGAGGCATCCAGCACGTCGTTGATGTGGCGCAGCAGCATCTGCCCGGAATGCTCCATCGCGGCCAGATAGCGGGTCTGGCGCGCGTCCAGCGTCGTGTCGCGCAGCAGCTGCAGCATGCCCAGGACGCCGTTCAGGGGGGTGCGCATCTCATGGCTCATCACCGCGATCATCCGCGCCTTGGCCTGCTGGCCCGCCAGGGCGCGGTCGCGGGCCTCGATCAGTTCGGCCTCCTCGGCGGCACGGCGCGAGACGTCGCGCACGAACGCCACCAGCAGCGGGTCGCGCGCATCCGCGGTGACCGACAGCGACAGCTCGACCGGGATGATCCGGCCCGACTGGTGCTGGGCGGTGGTGCGGATGATGCCCGGACCGCCGGCGTCCCGCGCACCGTCGCGGATCTGGGCCAGCAGCGCGCGCACCGTCGCCCGCTGATCGGGCGGTGTCAGCAGTTCGACCACGTCCGCGCCGACGGCGGTCTTGGCGTCATAGCCGTAGATGCGCTGCGCCGCGCTGTTGTAGCCCAGGATCCGGCCGTCGGTCTGCGCGACCAGGATGGCGTCGATCGAGGCCTCGAACAGGGAATGCAGCCGATTGCGGGCCGAGGTGATCCGCTGCGTCTGCATTCGCGCGGCGCGGAACATCCAGAACAGCCCCGCCAGCGTCCCGCTGAGCACCAGGAACAGCGGCACCACCAGCAGCGACAGCCGCGTCAGCGCCGCGGCCACCGCCTCGCGCCGGCGGTCCGAATCCTGCGCAAAGAGCCGTACCCCCTCCAGCGAGATGCTGCGCACCTCGGGCACGGCCAGCGCGACCTGCGGCCCGATCCGAGGCGCGGCGGCGGCCAGGACCGCGTCCGGCGCGTCGATCAGCGGGATCGCCGCGTCCAGCATGGCCTGGACCCGGGCCAGATGCGCCCCGATGTCGCCGCTGGCGCGCAGCGCCGCGAATCCCTCGCCGTGCCGCAAGGTCTGGACGCGGGAGTAGAGGATGTCGAAGCGCCGCCGGACGGCTGCGGTCGCGGCGGCGGGGTCGGCGGCGTCCTCCACTTCGGACAGCGCGCGCTGGAGCGACAGGATCTCGACCTCGGTCTGGGCCAGGAACCACTGGGTGCTGTCCGAATTGGCGGTGCCCAGCTGGTCGATCTGCCGGCGGGCGTCGATCTGGAACATCCAGATCGTCACCGCCAGCGCCGCCACCGCCAGCCCGAACAGCGCCGACAGCGCATAGACGCCGCGCGACAGCCCCTGCGGACGGATCGCCCAGCCTGTCGTCATTCGGCCACCGCCAGCCGGTCCAGCTGCCAGATGCTGCGCGAATAGACGACCTCCGAGCGCAGCTCCGGATCGCTGTCATAGGGATAGACGATCCACAGCGGCCCCTTGTCGCGCACCGCCAGCGTCCGGCCGTCCACGCGATAGGCGACGATGGGATGGTCGTCGGTCATCTCGTCCAGGGGGATATGGACGGCATAGTCGTTGATGGCGGTCGCCATGACCGCGCCCTCGGTGATGCCCGCATCGGCCAGGAGGCGGCGCAGCGGCACGCCGGTGAACTCGGCCGGGGCCTCGGTCCAGATGGTCGAGGTGGTGAAGCGTTCGGGCGCGAAGGCCTCCAGCGCGGCCAGGTCGTAGGTGCGGGTGGCCTCGGGGCCGGCGACCGACAGCAGCGGTCCTTCGGCCAGGGCGGGGCCGGCGCAGGCCAGCAGCAGGATCAGCGGGGCGACGATCTTCATGCGATGTCCTTTCCTTCGGGGTTCAGGGCGTCCTCGCGACCATTGTGCCAGCCCGGCGCGCGGCGGGCGCCGGCGCTTCGGGATAGGGACCTATCCGAAAGGCGAGGATCGCAGGAAAAGGTTTATAAAATCCTTCGCATCCAAGGGGCCGCGGGGGCACCTATCCTTTCGCAGGGGGTCGGCTATGCCGATGCACGCCGCGGGTATCCGTCCGCCGCCGCGACGCCGCGGCCCCGGCATGGCACAAGGGACCCACAGCAAACGGAGTGAGTGCCATGTTCCACCAGCGGTTCCCCCAGACCTCGACGTCGTTTCCGGCCTTCCCCGTCACGACCTTTCCCAGCCTGCCCGTCATCTCGGTCTTCGGGCTCAGCCGGGCGGGGCTGATGATGACGGCGACGCTGGCCAGCCTGGGATACCGGGTCATCGGCGTCGACGGCGACCCCGACAAGACCGAGGCGCTGGAGCAGGGCCGCTGCGACCTGCACAAGCCCGGCCTGAAGGAGATGCTGGACCACGGGCGCATCATGGGCCGCATCATGGTGTCCGACGACATCCTGACCGCCGTCGGCCGCAGCGAGATCACCCTGGTCACGCAGGGCTACGGCCTGGACGCCTTCGGCCGGCGCGACCCCTATCCGCTGATGGTGATGGGCCGCACCCTGGGCGCGGCGATCCGGCTGAAGGGTGCGGCCCATACGGTCATGCTGCACGCCCCCGACGCCCCGGAACTCTGCGACGGCATCCTGGCCCCGGCGCTGGCGCAGGGCTTCGGCCACGACGCCCTCACCGGCTATCGCCTGTGCGCCATGCCCGCCCAGCTGCGCGACGAGGCCGCGCTCGGCGCCTTCCGTCACGTCCTGGCCGACTTCCTGCCGACCGCACGCTGAGACGGCGCGCTGAAGGGCGGCATCCGCCCGGAGGATCATGATGACAGCGCCGACCATTGCCGCCTGCGACCTGCTGTCGCCGGACCGTCTCCGCGCGGTGCGGCGGGCGATCCGCGACCGCCTGCCCCCCGCGCCGCCGCCCGGTCCTATCCGGCAGGCCGCCTGCCTGATGGAGGTGGCTGACGACTACGACGGCTTCCTGTTCGACGATGACGGCGTGCTGACCGAGGGCGACGAGGCGCGTCCCGGTGCCGTGGCCTGCCTGGCGGCGCTGCGCGCGATGGGCAGGCCGTTCCGCGTCCTGGCCACCGATGCGGGCTGCGCGCCGCAGGCCGCCCTGGCCCGGTTCCGCCGGTTGGGCCTCGATCTGCGCGACGGAGAGGTGCTGTCGGCCCGGACCGCGGCGCTGTCGATGCTGGGCGGGCGGGGCTGGGGCGCGATCACCGCGCCGGGCGACGCGCTGGCCGATGCGGGGGGGCGGGTCCACGACCTTCTGGCGGACCGGGACTGGTCGACGGCGCGGGGCATCGTCTTCCTGTCGCCCGCGCGGTGGGACGCGGCGCTGCAGGACCGGCTGGTGGCCTGCCTGCGCGCCCGGCCCCGGCCGGTCGTCGTCGCGGGGCCCGACCTGACAGCCCCCCGCGCGGGCGGGCTGTCGGCCCTGCCGGGCCTCTGGGCGCATGACCTGCAGGAACGCACCGGCATCGTGCCGCATGTCGTGGCCAAGCCCTGTCGCACGCCCCGCGCGGCAGGGCTTGGCGGGCGCGTGGCGATGGTGGGCGACGTGCTGCATGTCGACGTGCCGGGCGGCATGGCGGCCGGCTGCCACACGATCCTGGTGACCGGTCGCGGCGGTCCGGGGGCCATCTGCGACGGTGCCATCGCACCCGATGTGGTGCTCCCCTCGCTCTGACCGCCGGCGGTGCGCCGTCATGCCGCTGTCACGCGCCGGGCCGGGCGGTTTGACCGGGGCGCGCGGCTGATCTAGCAGGGGGCAGGCCCGCGGCGGCGCCGGGGGTTCCATCGCACAGGATGCAACCGCCATGACGACCGCCCCCGATTCCCGCTCCGCGGGAACCCCGTCCGAGGTCTTCCGCACCTTCCTGAAACTGGGGCTGACCTCCTTCGGCGGCCCCATCGCGCATCTGGGCTATTTCCGGGACGAGCTGGTGACGCGCCGCCGCTGGCTGTCCGAACAGGGCTATGCCGATCTGGTGGCGCTGTGCCAGTTCCTGCCGGGACCGGCCTCGTCGCAGGTGGGCTTTGCCCTGGGCCTGATGCGGGCCGGATGGGGCGGGGCGGCGGCCGCCTTTCTGGCCTTCACGCTGCCCTCGGCGCTGATCCTGACGGTCTTCGCGCTGACCGCGGCCTCGGTCGGCGGGCCGGTGGCGGGCGGCGCGCTGGACGGGCTGAAGATCGTCGCGGTCGCGATCGTCGCGCAGGCGGTCTGGGGCATGGCGCGCAGCCTGTGCCCGGACCGCGAACGGGGCAGCATCGCGGTGGCGGCGGTCGTGCTCTTGGCCGTGCTGCCGGGGGCGGTGGGCATGGTCGGGGCCATCGCCGCGGGGGCGCTGGCGGGTCTGGCCCTGGGGCGCGGCACGGCGTCTGCGGGGGGGCGGCTCTCCGTGCCGGTGACGCGCCGGCAGGGCGGGATCGCGCTGTCGGTCTTTGCGGCGCTGCTGCTGAGCCTGCCGCTGGTGGCGGGGCTGGGGCAGGGGCTGGCGGTGATCGACAGCTTCTATCGCGCGGGCTCGCTGGTATTCGGGGGCGGGCATGTGGTGCTGCCCCTGCTGGAGGCAGAGGTCGTGGGGCCGGGCTGGGTCACGCCTGACCAGTTCCTGGCGGGATACGGCGCGGCGCAGGCCGTGCCGGGGCCGCTCTTCACCTTCGCCGCCTATCTGGGCGCGGTGCTGGAGCCATGGCCGAACGGGGTCCTGGGTGCGACGATCGCGCTTCTGGCGCTGTTCCTGCCGGGGCTTCTGCTGCTGGTCGCGGCGCTGCCCTTCTGGGACCGGTTCCGCACCATGCCGCGCGCGCAATCCGCGATGCAGGGCGCCAATGCCGCGGTGGTCGGCATCCTGGGCGCGGCGCTCTATGATCCGGTCTTCACCGCCGCCATCGGCGACATGCGTGACCTGGCCCTGGCGCTGGCCTGCTTCGTCGCGCTGGTCGCGTGGAAGGTCGCACCCTGGATGGTGGTGCTGGCCGGGGCCGCCGGAGGCGTCGCGCTGCAGCTCATGGGATGAGGGAAGGGTGAGAGGCTGGACTTCTGCAGCATCTATGGATATATATATATATCAAATAGTTATTAAAATAGAAGTGTCAGATTTGTAGCAAGTTTTGTAGCAAGCTTTGTGTCATCTTGGCCACTGCACAACGGTGTCTTGATGGCCGTGGTCCCGTGGTCCCGCGCTGTGGAAAGGGCAGGGACCGACCGCAGGTCGCCTTGGGCTCCTGAGGTCGGGCGCGGAATGGGTGGCGCTTGATGCGCCCCCTTTTCACCACTCCATGCTCTACCTGCCAAAGATCGCTCTGAGGGAGACCCTCGATCGGGCGGTCAGCTTGGGGTCGGTGTTGCCAGACGCGTCGCGGATCTCGTCCAGCCAGGCGCGCTCGTTCACGGTGGTCGGCGTGCCGAAGGTCTCGAGCACAGCCACCGATGCCGTTTTCCCCACAGCCTGCTCGAGGGCCAGGCGCATCAGATGGGCCGGGTCAGTCTCCAGCGCCCTGGCCAGGGCCGGAACGCGGTCCAAGGGGACCTTCGATGCGCCGCTCTTGAACATCGAAATCAGGTTTCCGTTCGTGAAGCCTGCCTCGTGCGCGATCGTCTTCTGGGTCTTCCTGTGCGCAAGCAGCTCGGTCTGGCGGCGCAGGAATACGGCGGCAGGTGTGGTTTCATAGGGGTTGGGCATGGTCGTCTCTTTCTTGAACCTTGGTTGATGAGACGAATCTAGCCGCCTGTGCCGCAACATGCGCTTGGGAGTTGGCGCGCGCTCGTCGGGAAGGCCGAAGTCCTAGAAAACGGGCGTCGAGGTGACGGGGATGCTTCGGGGCCCCTGACCATTTCCCTGGTCGGACCCTCCACTTCAGTCGCCGGCCGTGTGCATGGTGATGCGGATCGGCAGTTGGGCCACGCAGGCGCCCGGTGCCCTGCACTTCAATGCCCGCGTCCTGCTGGTCCAACCCTGCGTCGGGCCATGGGGCAGGGTGCGCGTCAGCTGAATGCGCCCCATCCCCCGGCTGCCCCAGACGGCTCGTCCCTGATGGACCGGTCGAAATGGTCACGCTCCTCGAGGCCGAAGTCGACCATCAGCGCGTTCTGGATCACGCGGGCCTGGGCGTTGAGGCCATCGGCCAATGACTTGGGAACGCGGTGGGCCGAGATTTCGGAGATCTGACGCGCGAGCCCTGTGATCTGCTTGATTGTTCGCGCGACGGGCGGCTTGCCGAAGCCCAGATCCAACATCAGCTCGTGGAGTGCATGGACATCAAAGTCTTCGCCAAAGCACGCGCCACCGTGCCTGAACGATAGTTCATGCGTCACACGCCGGTCCATGAACACCGGCACCACATCATAGAGCGGCGAAAGGCGCACCGTCCGTCCCTGATGGAGAAGCGAGGTGTTCTTTCCGTGATTGTCGGTGTTGCCTACCAGCAGGTTGAACAGCGTCTGCGCCAGAAAATCCCTCCGCGCCAAGGCCGGCACGGTGGTCCGTGCCAGGATGGTGTTCACGGCGGCGGCCGAGAAGCGGCGTTGCGGATCCACGGCGTCGCGTTCATATTTGAGGCTGGGCGGCAGGCCGAGTGCCTGACAGAAATCCTCGGCGTGACGGCGATGGATCGTGCCGGCCCCCTCGTTGATCCGGACCTCGCGGTCAAACCGCGTCGACAGCAGCGTGTTGACGCGCAAGCCCCCGACGTCGAAGACGAGGTCCCGGCTGTCGGCAGCATCGATCCGGACCTGCGCGGCGATCTGTAGCAGCACCGTCTCGTGGCGCGTGATGTCGGGGTCGAAATTCGGGGAGACCTTCAGGATATGCGTCGTCGGTGCGCGAGAGCCTTCCTTGGGCAGCCAAACCCTGTCATTTAGCATGACGCAGGCGATCTTGCCTTGGACGCCCGCGACCGGTGACGGGTTCCGCTCGGCCTCGGGCATGCGGCGGTGCTGATGCAACGACAGCACGATCCGGGCCAGCCGGTCATCCGAAAGAGGCTCGTAGTCCTCGGGAAACCGCCCCGGCATCTTGCCGGGGCCCGTGCCCTCGGGCGTGACCGAAATCGCTCCCGGACAGTCCGCGCCCAGATGCCACAACAGCGCGCCGATGTCCCCACGATCGATGCCGAAGCCGTCGAGGACACGTTCAAGCTGGGGGCCCTCGAACAGGAGATTGCCGAAATACCCTCTGCAGGCAGCGTCGTCATAAGGCGTGGTGGCAACCGGCAGGGACATCGAGATCCTATGCTCCGCCGGGACATCATCGGCGTAGGTGAAGGACAGGCTTTTGTCGTCGGCACGGTCAAGCCGACCCACAGGCGCATCCCGCCCCTCGATCCAGACGTCCATCCTCATGCGCGCGGTTCCGTGAAGAGGTCGATGCCGAGGATGGCACACAGCCTGAGATAAGTGTCGAGATGCGAGCGACGGCTGCCGCGCTCGATCTTCGAAAGGTTTCCAGCGTCGATCCCTGCCATCGACGCCAGTTCATGCTGCGCGATGCCAAGCCGTTCGCGGTGCGAGCGGATCACGGCGCCCAGGTCGGAGGCGTCGAGAAGATGCCGACGGCGCATGTCCTGACCTTCATCATCATCCTGTGTGCCCGCCATGGCTCGTCCTCCTGACGCGGATTGGCTCCAGCGCCAAGTATAAGAGGAACGGTATTACGCAAGCAAGAGAATTGGCGAAAACGCCAAGAGAGCTCGTGGCACCGCCATGGGATAAGCGGGGTTGGCTCTAACGCCAAGGCGGAGGTCAGCAGGCAGCAGGATCTGCTACGGCGTCTATGACGATGCGCGAACCTGTGGTTTAGAGCCTCTGGAGCATTATACCGCGTGAGGAATGTTACGGTCGAATAAGAGCTTCCTATCCTCACTATTAAATTATACAAAGGTCATAGTATGTAATATTTAAGGGCATCATGACCTCCTCCTCTTCCTTCAACAGCGACACACCAATTCAACAACAGCTTCCCTCACCTACACAGCTTCTCTCTGACACCTGTGCGGTCGGTTATATCAGGGTCTCTACTGAGAAGCAGACGGTAGGTGCAGGAACTGTCAGACAGCGTGAAGCGATCGAAGCCTATGCACGTGCTGCCAACGTCAAGATCATCGAGTTCTTCGAAGAGAGCCATAGCGCGACTGACGGAACGCCCCTGCTGGAGCGGCCGGAGTTTGCCAAGGCTGTGGAGATGGCGCTGCGCTGCGACTGTCCCATCTTCATCGAGAAGTTTGATCGCCTGTCGCGGAACCCGGCCCTACATGCTGAGTGGAGAAGAACCAGCCGGGTCAGGATCGTTGCGGTCTGCGAGGAGGACCTGTTCGAAACACCTGGAGAGCGCGCACGAATTGCAGCGGCCGGGGTAGATGCGGATGCAAAGGCCGCTGGTCAGGCTGCGGCCTATGCGAAGATGCGTGCCGAGGGTCGCCCCTTGGGCAATCCCAACCCCAGCCCGATTGCCCACCAGAAGTCCGCTGAGATCCGCCGGCACTTTGCGCGTGTAAGGCATTTGAAGATCGTGGATGTGCTTGATGAGCTGGGTCATGATCTTCCCCGGCCGGACCTGGTGCGCGCGCTGAATGAGCGGGGCATCCGGACCGGCACCGGCAAACCGTGGACGTCCGGTCTCTTGGCGCCCGATTATTGGAAGGCTATCGAGATCCTGAAGGCGAGGGTCGAGGCATCCGAAGCAAAGAACGATCAGGACGAGGCTGATCGGGTCGAGATGGAGAAGGACCCGCGATTCGCCATGTTCTGACGATGCCGGGGGGTTGCCCAAAACAATGCGTGGATGGAAACGTCCTGCGCCAAGGTAGGCGGCGGCAAGCTATTCGGATTCCGGATCGGGGATCGGACTATATGGGGCAACTATCCGTTGACGAAATCGAGGCCGGCGAACCATTGGGCATAGGGGGTGTTGCGGACCATCCTTCGACCCAGATCCGGAGCGCCGTCGTCCCACCATACCCGCCCGCGCTCTCCCAAGCGCGTCTTGGCGTCGTCCACGGCACGACGGGCTTGGGCCTCTGCCTCTTTGTCACCGGCGGACAACGCGGTCTTGACGGCACGGCGGGCGGTCATCAACGCGGTCACCTGGCGCGCATGAACGATGGGGTCCAGCGCTGGATCGGTGGCTCGCCACAGTTGCCCACGCACGATGATGTAGCGCCCGTCAGGCGTGCGAAGGGGCCCCTTCGTCGTCACTCCGCACCGTCTCTCGAAGGCTGAGAACCGGACGGCGGCCACTCTGCCCGTAGGAGTTGCAGTGTTCGGGAGCAGGGCATGTTCTCGAAGAACTGTCCAAGCACACGAATGAAGATATCGTCGTCCGCGGATGCCACCGCGAATAGCGTTGCCGAGGACCGCAGCTTGACCGCGTCCACTAGGCCGAGGATGTCTTCGGCCGAAAGATCCGTATGGTTCAGGACCGCCTCCGCGCATGACAGCAGGCGCATCCGCAGGACCGGGTGTGCCAAGTATCGGTCGGCCTCATCCCGGTCCGCGATGCCGTAGAACTGCGCTGTCGAGGATTGCCCCAGCCCGCGCAGCTGAGGAAAGATGAACCACATCCAGTGACTGCGCTTGTGACCTTGGGCAAGCTCGGCCAGCGCCGTCTCATAAGTTTGCGTCTGGGCTGCCAGGAAACGGTCCAGCGACCTGGGGTTTGCGGACGCCGAAAGATGTGCCATGTCGCCTCCGGGTGATAGTGATCGGGAACGTCGGTGACCCCGGTCCGGTTCATCAACGCGACACGAACGGCGCTTGGTAGATTGATGGACGGTCAGTGTTTAGGATGCAGGGCGCAATGATGCGATGTAAAGCAGGGCAGGCATGATGATCAATCTAAAGGGGAGGGTGGTTCTGGTCACCGGGGCAAGCCGGGGCATCGGCGCGGCCACGGCACGGGCCTTCGCTGCCGCTGGTGCTACGGTCGGTGTGATGGCGCGCGATCCTAACGCCGTCGCTGCCTTGGCGGATGAGATCGACGGTGTTGCGCTGACAGGTGACGTAGCGCGGGCCTCGGATATGGACAGCGCCGTTGCCGCACTGCTGAGGAAGACCAGGCGGCTGGACGTTCTGGTGAACAACGCCGGTCTGATCGGTCCCATCGCCGGGCTGGCCGAAGCAGATCCAGATGACTGGGGTCAGGCGATCGACGTCAATCTCAAGGGCGTCTTTCATGGTATCCGGGCGGCGCTTCCGGTGATGCGGGGGCAGGGTGGCGGGACGATCCTGACCGTTGGTTCCGGCGCCGCTCATGCGCCGCAGGAGGGATGGAGCGCGTATTGCGCCAGCAAGGCGGGCGCGCTGATGCTGACCCGGTCGCTGCATCTGGAGGCGCAGAAGGACGGCATCCGGGCGATCAGCCTGTCGCCGGGCACGGTCGCCACCGACATGCAGGCGGCGATCCGCGACAGTGGCGTCAACCCGGTCAGCCAGCTGGACTGGACAGTGCACATCCCGCCCGAATGGCCAGCACACGCCTTGGTTTGGATGTGCAGTGCCGAGGCGGACGCCTACCTCGGTGACGAGATTTCCCTCCGTGACGAGGATATTCGGCGGCGCGTCGGACTACAGTGGTGACAGGAGCTCTCTGCTCGAAACTCTACCGCGTGAGGCCAAGGGGATGTTCGGAGCCAAGAGCACGTTCCCGATCGTCAAGGCATCGGATCCGGTGAGCCAACAAACCGCACTCCTGTCTGGCAGCGTCCACGCAAAAAACTCGGGTCAGTGTGCTATGATAGCCTGTGCACGCCTTAGAGGCTCTGGGAGAGGCCTTAGAGCGCCGTGAGGGGGTCAGCCTATGCACTGGTAGCCGTGAGAGTAGTTGCCTGCACAGAGAGCTATTTCGCGGCTTTGGACGGATCGTGAAATTGGCTGGGAGTCTGGCATGAGAGGGGTGCCCGGCCACCATCATCATTCCGATGTAAGGCCGTCGAAGCATGCCTCTAAAGACGGATGTGCTAAGCCAGGTCTCGCGGGGCAAATGTTGTAAGAAATCCGTTCTGGTCCAAGGACCAGCGCCAAATCATGGGCTTCATCCCTCCATATATGGGCATGGGGCGCGAACTGAACATCGCCGATATCCACCCGATGCTCAGCTACGCCCATGATGTGACGCAGGCCCCGGTGCGTAAATTCATCGAGCTTCTGGAGAGAGGCGCAATGGTGGCGCGGGAGCATCGCGGCCGGAACGTGGTCATTCTTTTAACCGGGCGCGGCTACCACTGGTTTCGACCGATGCGGCTCCAATTAACCGGAACGGTTCCATGAGACGTTGATGGGCCAAAGCTTCGTTTAACCGGACGTATCCTCAGATGGACAGAATGTATCCTAGATAAAAAGTTCTAATCCTCCTCGCCTCTAATAGCACTTATTTACTTACTTATACTATATATTAGAGGCGAGGAGGATTAGATAAAAAGTTCTACGAGACAGTCCGGCCGGTAAGAGCTAGGCGGCTGAAAAAGGTTCTTGTTAGCACTTTTGCCAGCCCAGGATCTGCGGTGGAACAGGTTGCGTTGGCATCAGCCTCTGCTGGATGGCTTCGACCACCGGCCGGTATTCGGGAGTGGATGTTTCGGTCCTGATGGCAGCCTGTGCGCTGACCGCGAGTGTCGCCTCTGGGGCACCTGGATCTGCAGCGACTCTTGTGCCGCCGGGCGCACTAGAGCCACTTAAGGTTTTTTCTCAACACCATTTTCCGGTCAAAGGACCGGTGCCACGCCGCATTCGTAGCGGCACGGGCGGCGGTTCTCTTTGGCGATCAGCTCGGCCCTGGTCTCGGTGGCCTTCAGCTCACGCCGCAGCCTGCGACTGTCGTGCTGAAGGTTGCTGAACTCCCTCTGCATCTTCGGTGAGCCAGTGATCTGCTGTTTGAGAGTGAATAGCGCGACGACGTGTGCGCGGTTCTCGAGATGCCGAACGGCATGGACGCCCCTGAGAGCGTCTGAAACGTGCTGTGAGGCCCGTTCCCGCCATTCCGCCTCCGGTCTTTTGCCCGAGCCCAGAATGGCGCCTCTGCGGCGCTCAGGGAGGCACGGCGGCATGGGGGTCGGCGAGATGGGCATAGGCCCTCTGGACCCGCTCATGGCGCGCTGGAGAGCCCTGCACGCCGCGCTCCAAGCCGTGGGTCTTTCCAACCCGTTCGGCGAAATCGGCCTGTATGGCGGAGAGCTGCTGTCGACTGCCGATGATGGCATTCTGCTAACCGAGACTAAAAATGCATACAAAAGCACGCCCATTATGTTGACAACTGTCGCATATTGGGCCGAAAATGTAACATCCCGGGCCTCAGATGTTACATATACGGCCTTTTATGTTACATATTGCGCCAAGATTGTCCTAGAATGAGCGTTGAAATGAGCATTAATGGACGTCGTTGATGCAGCAATTGCTGGATTTTCCGTTGCCGATGAGCCGATATGCACCATTTTCGGGCCCTTTTTGTTTTCTTGGCGCGCCCGGATGTCCAAAAGGGCACGTTGTAAATCGAAATTTCAAAGATGTGTGTCGAGCCGGATGGATCGCAACAATCGCTGGATCGTGGTGATTTCGATTGGCCGTGGCTAGGCTCCAGACTCATTGAGTTTCACAGCCAGAACAAGACGGTTGCGGCGAGCATAATAGCTGAGAAGAACGTTTCCGGGCAGCGGTCATAACGGGTTGCGACGCGCCTCCAGTCCTTCAGACGCCCGAACATGATTTCGATGCGGTTACGCCTTTTGTAACGCCGCTTGTCGTATTTGACGACCTTCTTGCGGGACTTCCGTCCGGGGATGCAAACCTTTATCCCCTTGTCTTTCAACGCGTCTCTGAACCAATCAGCGTCGTAGCCCCTGTCGGCCAGAAGCCACCCAGCCTTCGGCAGGCTGCCCAGCAGCGCCGCCGCGCCGGTGTAATCGCTGACCTGGCCGGCCGACATGAAGAACCCGATCGGCCGCCCGTTGGCATCGGCGACAGCGTGCAACTTGGTGTTCATACCGCCTTTGGTGCGCCCGATCTGGCGCCCGCGCCCCCCTTTTTCACCCCAAGGCTTGAGGCCGTGCGGTGTGCCTTGAGATAGGTCGCGTCGATCATGATCGTCTTGTGCTCGGCGCTCTCGGCGGCAAGGCCGACCATGATCCGGGCAAAAACCCCGTTGTCGCTCCAGCGCTTCCAGCGGTTGTAGAGGGTTTTGGCCGGGCCGTATTCCTTCGGCGCGTCACACCACCGCAACCCATTGCGATTGATGAAAATTATGCCGCTGAGGACACGGCGATCATCGACGCGGGGCTTGCCATGGCTTTTGGGAAAGAACGGTTTCAGACGCTCCATCTGGGCGTCGCTCAGCCAGTAAAGATTACTCATCGATCAGGTCTCCTTGAGGAGCCTGAATCACGCGAAAAGCATGAAATCAATGGGTCTGGAGCCTAGCAGGAGCGGGGAGTGAAGTAGAACTTCGTGAAGCGTGACGTCGAACGATCTGATGGGTCGGATCAGGATGGCAGAACGGCCCGCCTGGCCAGGACCACGAAGGAAGACATTTAGGTGCCCTTCCAACTGCCCGTGCGTCCATCAAGCTCCTCAGCCTCAGCCTCAGCCTCAGCTTCAGCCTCAGCCTCAGCTTCAGCCTCAGCCTCAGCCTCAGCCTCAGCCTCAGCCTCAGCCTCCGCGTCCGGCAAGGTCCAAGGAGTTTCTGGCCTTCAACCGCAACGGGTTAACGGCCATCGGTCACCTCATAGAAAAAATCGCTGCGACAGGCCTTGCAGGGATCGGGCCAGGAGCAGCCCGAGAGCGTGGCCTCAGAAAAAGTTACTGCGCGCAGCTGGAACATCAGCGTCGGTTGGCGCTTTCACTGCGGTCTCCGGAGGAGGAGACGGAGATTCATGGGAGATGAAGATGAAAAGCTCAATCACCTGGCTGACCGGATGTGCGGTCTGCGCCTTTGCCGGTATGGCAAGTGCGGACTGTGCCGAGGATTTGGCCCGTCTGACTAGCGAGACGGGGATGGGTGCCGAAACCGCCGCATCGACCGCGCCCGAGGCTGGCGCGGCTGAAGGCATTGCAAAGGACGGATCGCTGGCACCCTTGGAAACGCTCCATGCCGGCACGGGCGCAGTGACGGACGCGACCGCAGACGCACCTGACGCCGCGTCCTCGGACGCGTCGCAAGACACAGCCGATGGCGGGATCGCCAAGGATGGATCGCTTGCGCCTCTGGAGGGAACGGAAGCCGAGGCCGGGACCGAGGTCGCCATGTCCGGTCAGGATGTCCAGGCACAGCAGGATGGTGAACCCACCGCTGCGGAGGCTGCCGAGGCTGCCGCCCCCGATACCGACGCGACCGAACCGACCGCCGACCGCGACGGTTTGATCGAGGAA
Source organism: Paracoccus sp. ME4 (assembly GCF_046736325.1). Lineage (GTDB taxonomy): Bacteria > Pseudomonadota > Alphaproteobacteria > Rhodobacterales > Rhodobacteraceae > Paracoccus. The sequence continues at coordinate 2,299,208 of NZ_CP151276.1, read as the reverse complement.
GCCCGGACGGCTCTCGCGGCGGGTGATGAGGACGCCTGCCGCGCGGCGGTCGAGCAGATCGACCCCATGTGACCAGAGCCCGCGCCCCTGTCTCGGGCGCGGGCCCTTTGTCTGGTCAGCGTCGACGGACAGGCCCGTCCAACCGCCATGTTGATTTTGTCCGACCGACCAACCTCAGCGCGGCAAGCGGTCTTTCACCGAGCCACGGCTACGGCTTGGGCTGCCGGGTCGGCTGAGAGATGGTGACAGGCGCCATTGGCACCGGTTCAGCTCTCCTGTATCTGCCATGGGCTACCGGCAGGAAGAAATCGGCGGGGTGGCCTTGCCATACCCGACAGGACTGCGGCTTTGAGTTAACATGTTGAGATCCTCCCCCGGCGCGCAACAGATACGAAATGACAATCACGCACCAAGATGACCTGGACGGCCTGAGAGCAATCGGCCGGATCTTGGCAAACACCATGCAGTCGATGGCCGCGGCCATGGAGCCGGGCATGACCACGCGCGAACTGGACCGCATCGGCCACGACCTGCTGGAGCGCGAGGGCGCCGTATCGGCCCCTAAGGCCACCTATGATTTCCCCGGCACGACCTGCATCAGCGTCAACGAAGAGATCGCCCATGGCGTCCCCGGCGCGCGCGTGCTGGCCGCGGGGGATCTGGTCAATATCGACGTGTCCGCGTCCCTGAACGGCTATTTCGCCGATACCGGGGCCAGTTTCTGCCTGGACCCCGTTCCGCCGTCGCTTGACCGGCTGTGCCGCGACGGCCGGCGCGCGATGCACATCGGCATCGCGCAGGTGGGGCATGACAAGCCGCTGGCCGGGATCGGTAACGCCATCGGCGCCTTTGCGTCCAAACGCGGCTATACGCTGATCCGGAACCTGGCCAGCCACGGGGTCGGCAAGGCCCTGCATGAGGCGCCCGAGGAGGTCCCGACCTGGCCCACCCGGGGCGACCGGCGCCGGATGCATGACGGCCTGGTGCTGACGGTCGAGCCGTTCCTGTCGCGCGGCGGACAATGGGCCGCGCCGGGCGCCGATGACGACTGGACCCTCTACAGCCAGCCCCCAGCGCCGGTCGTGCAATACGAACACACCGTCGTCGCGACCCGACGCGGCCCCATCGTCGTCACGATGCCGGGCTGACGCGCGATCAATCGCAGGAGCGGCCCCATGCCATCCCCTCTCCGGCCCGGCCCTGGCACGCGCATCGGCGTCATCTCGGACACCCACGGCCTGCTCCGCCCCGAGGCGCTGGAGGCGCTGCATGGCGTCGACCGCATCTTGCATGCGGGTGATATAGGCGACCCCGACCACCTGGACGTCCTGGCGCGCATCGCCCCGGTAACGGCGATCCGCGGCAACATCGACCGGGGTGCCTGGGCTCAGGCGCTGCCCGAAACCGTCAACCTGACCATCGGCGGCCTGTGCATCCACATGATCCATGACCGCAAGGCCCTGAGCGCCGACCCGGAATCGACCGTCGTGATCTCGGGCCACTCCCACAGGCCCGGCATCGAAGAGACCCGCGGCATCCTCTGGCTGAACCCAGGCGCCGCCGGACCCTACCGCTTTCGCCTGCCGATCACGCTGGCCTTCCTGTGGGAGGAGACCGGCCGCCCCCGCGCCCTGATCCACGCCCTGTCCGACTGACATCCTCCTGTCCGGAATGGTCACCGAGCTGCAACGTCAAGGCGTCTTGGAAGGGCCCATAAGGAAAGAGCTTTCGCCCAAACGAAGGCCTGCCTTCTCATGTGCCTGTTTTGGTCGCTGTGCATCCATTATCCAAGAATGATAGTGCTGCCGGCTCAGCCTACAGCGAGAGATCCTCAATGATTTCGCCCCGAACGCCTTTCAGCGGCTCCTCCTCGTTGTGTCGAACGAGATAGTCATAGGCCGCATCATGGGTGTCGAAGGTCATGGGGGCATCTGTCGCGCTAAATTCGACTCCCTGGCGCGACAGCTTCATGTGCGGCGCAGCGCCCATGGCAATGACAAATCTTCGCATCTGCGTTTTCCTCGGATCAGAATGAGCGGTATAGGGCATGGGAAAAATGGCATCCTGTCACCTGCAACGCGAAATAGCGAAGAAAGAAGTCATCTGCCCGTTTCTCATGGATGCCCGGTCATCCGCGCTCATCACGACTTGCGGCCCATACGTATCTGCCGAGGACACGTCGTTGATGCGGTGCAGCTTCCTCAATCGGTCACGCGGACGGCTGCCGCCATATCGCTTAGGTAGCGTCCGTCATGCAGAAAGAACTGCTATCGATCCCCGAGCGTTTCGAACTCGCTGAAGAGGGGGGTATGCCCCATTTGCTCCAAGCTGGCACAACCTGCCGAGGATAGCAGCGCTAACTGACATGTCAGAGCGGCTGAAGGCAGAATGTTATGCGCACGCTCTGGCACCCTTACAGTCTGAACCGCAGCTGCCGACCGAGCGAGTCTCAGTAAGTCATGGCCGCCGCGTTGAGCAGTCCTACAGAGAGGCTTGCCGCCGCCAGATGCATGGCAGCCGCCGTCTCGCCCTGCTCGATCCTCGCCACGATATCCCGGTGGAACAGCCGGAAGACGAGGAAGCAGAGGATCTGCAGGACTCCTGCCACAACGCCCCAGATCAGGACATCGAGCAGGCTGATGGAGTTCTGGACCGCCGAGGCGATCGGCAGCACGAAGCCGATCATGGCGCCACCATAGGAAATGGACGCGGCTGCGTTGTTGGCGCGGATCAGGGCGTGCTCATCATGGGGCGTCACCATCGCGTAGATCTTCATGAAGGCCAAAAACAGGCCGATGGCGACCCCGATGTATAGAATGAAGGAGGGGAGACCTGAGACTGAGGCGAGGAGAGAATTGTCCATGTTCAGCAGTCTTTGTGCGGCGATAGCAGAGGCATAGAGCAGCGGCCTTCTATGCAATACCTACTCATTCATCGATGTGCCAGAAGGCTTAGTGTGCTAAGGGCATGGTGTTAGGGGATCCACGCGTGTTCCGGAGCTACGAGCAACGCACACGGCCATCAGCGGTCAGTCGGGAGAGCAGCAACGCGGCAGTGCCGCTCCTCCAGACCGGCCGCTCATGCTCACTGCAGCGACATTGGCAGGAGGATGTCGCTGATGCCCACAAAGCAAAGCTCCAGTTAAATCAGGAATTACCGTCACACAGCAGGGGTTCCCTGAAACCGACCCTGTAAGTAGGCTCTCAAGATGGCCAACATGATCTCCCAGCAATACGCTCCGTCCCCCCGCGAGATCGCCGCCGGACTGGGCGATGCGTCGCGCCAAGAAATTTGCGGTCTCCTTGCCTTGATGGACGCCGCCCAGCTTTCAAGAATTGCTAGCGCCATGGGCGAGGCCGGTCGGCGAAAGCTTGTCTTGGACGGCAAGCAGGGTGCCGATCGTGTGACTGCCTTTGCCAACGATTTGATGGAAGGACCACTCTCAACGGATGCACTGAGGTCAAGGCTGTGGCTTGGCGTCAAACAGGGTCTTGGGCTGCCGGACCTCTATCCCCTTTCATCCCGCGCCTTGGAGGAGGAGGCTGCCGCCGTCGCTGTCCGCGCCTCCGAGATCCTCGCCCCTGCCGTGGCAAATGCGCAGCAGAAAGCAGCGGATGCCGACCTCTCAATCGCGGATCGGGCGGGACGGCAGCTGCTGCGCCGTGCGATGGGCGCCCGCAGGCGCGCGCGGGCGGCGGTGACCTTTCCGGATGTCGTCGCACATGAGATGACGGTCATGATGGATAGCCTTGCAGCAGCAAGCGATCGCGGAGAGCTGGACCCCGAGGTTGCCGCATCCATTCGCAAGGGGCAGCAGGCGATCTCGGCTGCGGTCCTTGCCGGCGGCGGATGGGCCGCATTGGCTGGCGCGATTGGAGCGGCGGGCTTTGCGCCCTATATCGCCGCTGCCAAGCTGTCTGCCGTCATCCCCTTCGTAGCGGGACCGACGCTCACATCGCTTTTGTTCGTGTTGATCAATCCCGTGACAGTCATCGCCGGCAGCGCGGCCCTTGGCTATTGGGCGATCAGCGGCCGGGCCGGTGCCGCCCGTGAGGTCGCCGCCGCAAGGGTCGCAATCCTCCTGGCCGTGCGCGGTCATGGTGTGGAGAATGGGATAGCCACGCTCTTGAACGCGTTTCGAAGGCTTCACCGGATGCCCGATACAGAGCTGCGTCATCTCGGCGACAAGCAACTCAAGGCGGTTCGGTCTCACGCCGGGACAATCGTCGCGACGCTGTCGACGGACATTCCTTCTGCGTCTGGTAGGGCGCCAGGTCTCTGGGGTGCGCAGATTGCTGGTGAACAGGGCGCCGAACGCCAGGACACTGCTCTGGTTGCAGGCCTGACCGCGGGTGACATGCTCTATCACGTTGCGGCGGTCGATCCGGCAGTCTTGGCTGCTGCTGACTTCTCGCGGGTGGCCGAATTCGAGACAGCGCTTGACCTTACGGTTCATGTTGCGAGCTTTGCGTCAAGGCATATGCGTGATGGGCTGAGAGGTTATAGCGCTGAGCAGTTGGTCATGGCGCAACTGATCGAAGAGGGTCACGATGTGATCCTACCCGAGAGCTCCACGATGCCGGGTTACGACCTGATCGTGGACGGCGTTCCGGTCCAGGTCAAATGCGGCACCAGCATCTCGTTGCTACATGAGCATTTCGCAAAATACCCTAACATTCCAGTCATCGCCGATAACGCGCTGGCCACACGGGCCCAAGCGTTGGATGAGCCGTGGGCACCGATGGTGACAACCACGAGCGGCTTCGATCTCGATCATGTCCAGAGCCTGGTCGACCGATCGCTTGAGGCTGCCGCCGGATTGGCCGACGTGCCCGTGCCGCTCTATGCGACGATCGTTGGCGGGGCGCGTGCAGCCCATAAGGCATGGACAGGACAGATCCCCGTCGAGGACCTACCGGCATGGCTCATCATCGACCTAACCATCCGCGGTGGTCTGGCTGGCGCGGGACAGGCCGGGGGTGCGATCTTGGGCCTTGTGGTGTTGGGCCCTGCTGGCGGGCTGATCCTCGGGCCTGTAGCCGGGGTCGTGGCGTTGCTTGGAACGGGCCGCGCGCATGATCTTCTGGAGCGTGGGATCAGGAGTGAATGGCGGGCAGAGGTCCTTGAGATAGCAGGCGAACTACACTCAGCCCTACTGACGGCTACGGAGCGTCAGATTACGGCCCTGACGCAACGCTTGGAGCGATTCCGCACGACTGAAAGCGCGCTGCCTCATGAGCTGTTCATTTGGCTTGAGGCACGCATGGCAGATGATTTGATCACCGCCGTCGAAGCGCGTGGCCGGATCCCGTCGCCATCGAATCTGCGGTTGGCAATGGAACTGCTTGTGAAGGCCTCGGCTGCTGACGTGGTAGATCCTGGCGTTCTGCGCGCTCATTACAGGCTTGCCCGGTGCCTTGCTGCGAAGCCCTCGACGACTGGCGCAGTAAAAGAGTTAGGCACAAAGGTCAGTGAGGCAGTCCGAGGGCGGGGCGGCAGGGCGTCGCAATAGTGACGTCCTGCCGAGTTCTAGCCGGATTTGACTGCCCTGAGCCGACACTGGCAAAGGGAGCCGAAGCTGCGCTACAGTTTTGCGGAAGCCGACATTGGCTGACGACGGCTTGACTTTGCTCAGTAGCGGCTCTGTTGCACAAATGTGGTTAGGGGATTCATCTGGTGAATCCAAAGTGGTAGCTGAGGGTGATGAGCAGCCCCGCACCCCCGACCTACAAGACCAGGAACTGGTCAGCCTATAACGAAGCGCTCAAGCGCCGCGGCTCGCTGACGGTCTGGTTCGACGCTGAAATGATCTGGAAGGCTGAGCCGACAGGCAAGCGCGGCCGACAGCCCGCCTACAGCGACGCAGCGATACAGACCTGCCTTACGATGAAGGTGCTGTTTGGCATGGCGCTGCGGCAGACGACTGGCTTCGTTGAAAGCCTTCTGCGAATGATCGGCCTGGACTGGTCGGTGCCGGACTTCAGCACGCTCAGCCGTCGTCAGAAAACCTTGGGCGTCAACATCCCCTGTCGCGGCTCGCAGGGTCCGCTGCATCTGCTGATCGACAGCACCGGGATCAAGGTCGAGGGTGAAGGCGAGTGGAACGCGCGCAAGCACGGGGGCCCGAAACGCCGTATCTGGCGCAAGATCCGCCTCGGCATCGACGAGAAAACACTGGAAATAAGGGCCGTCGAGTTCACCAGTAACGACATCGGCGATGCCTCGATGCTACCTGAGTTGCTCGATCAGATCCCACCCGACCAGGACATCGCCAGCGTTACCGCCGATGGCGCATACGACACCCGCAAGTGCCACGATGCCATTGCCGGCCGCAGTGCCGCTGCCATCATTCCAGTGCGCAAGAACGCCAAACCCTGGAAGGAAACCACCGCCGGCGCGGCAGCCCGGAACGAGATCTTGCGCACCACCAAGCACCTGGGACGGACCATCTGGCGACGATGGAGCGACTATCACCGCCGAAGCCGCGCAGAGACCAAGATGCACTGCGTCAAGCTGCTGGGTCAGCGCCTCACAGCGAGAGACTTCGACCGTCAGGTCGCCGAGTTCCAGATCCGCGTGGCCGTGATGAACGGCTACACCGCGCTCGGAATCCCCGGCACAGAGGCCGTAGGATAAGTCTGTCCGGGAAAAGGGGAAGTCCGGCCGCTACGCGATTTGCGCAACAGAGCCACCTGAAGTGCTCCCGGCCCTTATCCAACGATCGCAAGTCAGCCATAACTTCGACGGAGCGCTTACGAGCCGGACATTCGTCGCTTACGATGAAGGCTTTTCGAAGCTTTATGCGGCCAAAACGATCTACTAAGGAGACGAAATGACGAAGGCCATCCAAATGCAATCGACTGATTGCGGCAGCGATCTTTACGATCTTATGGGAGAGATTACCTACATTATCCCGGTTGAGGATGGTGATCCAAATGAGGCCAGCTTTTTGCAGGGATTTGCACGCAGCCTTATGGATAATGCGGGCATCATCCAGCTTATCAATACTCTGCCAAGCGACATTTGGGAGTTGACACCGGAAGGGCAAAAGATCCGGCTTGCAAGGAGGATGTCTGGGCAAGCTTCGGTGACTTGGCGAGGCCAATCACCGCGAGCTCTAAAGAGAATGGTTACACCTCCATTCCTTCCGTTCATAGTTCTTTTCTTGGGGCGCGAGCATGAGAGCGAGACATATCGCGAATGGATAAATGCGCACTCATTTCCCCTTACGGTCGTTGCGGAGAAAGGAGGCACAATAACATACAAAGAATTCAGCTTGGAAAAGTTGAAAGAATCATTCCTGAATGTCTGCGATGCGCTTGTAGGACAGATTAAGCCGGATGCTCTGGACGCGGCTCGAGAACATCTTAGAAACTGGCGCGAACCTGACGAGCGCGACCTTGGATACAAAGTCGGTGGCCATAATGTTGTAGCCCCCAATTTGTTTTCGCTATACGTGGCAGGGTTTCGCGATTCGACCAGCGGTGGCTTTAAAAAAATAGACGATGGGATTGCTCCCTACGTGGATATAATTGTTCAAACCACACGCTCAGTTCTGCTGGAAAGGGAGCGGATCGGCGAGCGTGCAGCCAACCAGTATTTCCGGCGACCTCCAAGTCTTAGCTTGTTTGCACCTTCGATCTATCCGCACTTTTACGAGACCAGCTTGGCCAGAAGCACATTCACGTCAGAAGAAAAGAAAGATATTCTTGCTGTCAGGCGAATGCTTCAACGCCAAGACGGCTACGGATTCACAATCGGTAATCAGAGACAGATCAAGGCGTTCCTAGGTGGACCAGAAGGCGACAAACCAAACCCTCATCCCATCATACTTGAACGGGGTGCTGAGCTGAGTCTCGCGACACAATGCGTAGGCACGCTTTCTGCGTCAGAATTATCAGCAGTAATAAGATTGCCCAATGCAGCCAACCGAACATCCGGGCAGGTCCGGCAGTTTGTTCAACACTACCATGCAAGGCACACCACGGACAGGAAGAGACGGGAAGCTTTCAGAAAGGTTCAGAGCGCGATCACGGCATCGGTCCCAGTAGAATTTTTCGAGTTTATTGAAGGTGCAAAGGATGGAATTCGCCTGATTAGCGACGCCCACCTTGAATGGATTAATGTTCGGGGACTTCCGATCTGCGTCCAGAAAAATATTACGAAAGTCCCAGTGACCCCTGGAAATTTGTTTATTGAGCAAGTGTTGCCGAAAAAATATATACATCTAACGACATCGGATTTCGAGGAAGTCTTGATTTTGAGCGCACTCGATAAGAGTGACCCCATAAGCGGTTTTTTCGATGTAGCGCTGTCTGCATTTGAGCCTCATTTCAGAGACAAAATTCGCATAAGAGAAGAGAGGATACGGAACAAGGAAGACCTGGTAGCTGCACTGAATTCATATGACGGCTCATTGGTCATCTTTGACGGGCATGGCGGTCATGAGGAGGACAAACCTGCTGTGCTTCAGCTCTTGGACGAGAGTATTGATATTTGGCAGTTGCAGCGCATGCGGCCTCGGGTTCCACCGGTTGTAGTTCTCAGTGCATGCGACACGCATGCAGCGGACCGAAACCATGCCACGACGGCCAATGGGTTCCTCGCGATAGGTGCGCGCACGGTTCTGGGGTCCGTTTTTCCCATCGACGCTCGGGATGCGGCGTCCTTTGTTGCCAGGCTACTCTATCGCGTTGCCGCATTTGTTCCGGCATCCCACAAGATGTTCAATCGGTCTTTAAACTGGTTGGAGATCATTGGCGGTATGATCCGGATGCAATTGCTGACAGATTTTTGCAGACGTATGGAAAGCAAAGGTTTGATTGACCGAGAATCCTATAGAGCTATTCATCTGGTTGGTAACTTGGCCATCAATGGGGGCGACGATTGGCCCTACGAAGCGGTCGTTACGGAACTGGCCAAGCATGGAGTTGATGATAAGCGGGCGTGGCATGAGCTGCGCTCGGCGGCTGCGAACTCAACTGCCATTAGTTATCTCCAGTTGGGTTGTCCCGAAACCATCATCGTTCATCCCGACGAAGGCTTCCGACACGAGGCTCAGGCTAAGATGGAAGCAAATCAATAGAACAGTCGCGGCCAACGAGTCCGCTTTTTTATAGAGTCCAAAGCGTGCCAGAATAAGCATCGGAGGTTCGTTCTCGAGCCCCCGCTGGAGGTCGCGTGGAGTTTGGCAGCGTGATCTAAGGATAAAGTCCGCTTTCACGCCGTGGCAAGGTTGCATTCGCACGTGCAGCGAAGGTCGGCTCTCCGCCCTTCGCATCAGCTTTCGATTACTTTAGGCTGCCGGCTAAGGACCTACCTGAAGTCTTTTGTCTTCACCCTGACCGTATCGATATGCAGATCCGGGATGTAGATGTCTCGCGGTGCCGGCGGCCCGGCCTTGCCCGGCAAGCTCCCGCCGGTCGCCCTGAACTCGTCGCCTCGTCCATGGGTGAGGGGGAAGGCGTCGCCGCGCTGGCCGATGCTGGCGAGATCAGCAGAGAGGTCGGTGATGCGGTGAACGACGAGGTGGACGACCTCGCCCTCGCGCTGCACCTGGCCGGCGACGGCGATCATGCCCGCGCCGAGGATGGTGCGGCGGTTGGCCTCGAAGACCTTGGGCCAGACGACCAGGTTGGCGATGCCGGTCTCGTCCTCCAGGGTGATGAACATCACGCCCTTGGCGGAGCCGGGGCGCTGGCGGACCAGCACGATGCCCGCCACCTCGCAGCGGCGGCGGTTGCGGGAGGCCATGGCCTCCGCGCAGGGGATCATCCGGCAGCGGGCGAGGTCGTCGCGCAGAAACGCCACCGGGTGGCGGCGCAGCGACAGGCCGGTATGGCCGTAATCCTCGACCACCTCGCGCCCGGTGGCCATCGGGCGCAGGGCGACGGTCGGCTCGGCGAACTCCGGTGGCGCTGTGCGCGCATCGGCTGCGGCGAAGAGGGGCAGTTCTTCGTCGGCCAGTCCCTTGAGGTGCCACAGTGCCTCGCGGCGCCCGAGGCGTAAGGTAGGCCGGAAGCCGTCGGCCTCGGCGATCCGGGTGAGGGCGGCCACAGGCACGCGCACGCGCCGCCAGAGATCATCGACCGAGGCGAAGGGCTGATCGGTGCGGCCCAGCACGATCGCCGCCGCATGGGCGTTGGCGAGGCCCTTGACCATCCGCAGCCCGAGCCGGACCGCAAAGCGCCGGCCGTCTGCGAGAGGCTCCAGGGTGCAGTCCCAATGCGAGGCGTTGATGCAGACCGGGCGGACCTCGACGCCGTGGTCACGCGCGTCGCGCACGATCTGGGCGGGGGCGTAGAAGCCCATCGGCTGACTGTTCAGAAGCGCGGCGCAGAACACGTCCGGGTGCCAGCATTTGAGCCAAGCCGAGGCATAGGAGATCAGCGCGAAGCTGGCCGCATGGCTTTCGGGAAAGCCGTAGCTGCCAAAGCCCTCCAGCTGCCGGAAGGTGCGCTCGGCAAAATCGCGGTCGTAGCCGCGCGCGGCCATGCCCTCGATCAGCTTGTCGCGGAACCGGGACACCCCACCGGTGAACTTGAAGGTCGCCATGGATTTGCGCAGCATGTCGGCCTCTCCCGGCGTGAAGCCCGCGCATTCGATGGCGACGCGCATGGCCTGCTCCTGGAAGAGCGGCACGCCGAGGGTCTTGCCCAGCACCTTCTCCAGCTCGGGGGTCGGGAAATCGACAGTCTCCTGTCCCGCGCGGCGGCGCAGGTAGGGATGGACCATGTCGCCCTGGATCGGGCCGGGGCGCACGATGGCCACCTGCACGACCAGGTCGTAGAAGGTGCGCGGGCGCAGGCGCGGCAGCATCGACATCTGCGCGCGGCTCTCGATCTGGAACGTGCCGAGCGTGTCGGCCTTGCGGATCATTGCATAGGTGCGCGGGTCCTCGGCCGGGATGTTGGCCAGATCGTGGCGGATGCCCTTGTGATCGGCCAGGAGCTGCAGCCCCTTGGCCATGCAGGTCAGCATGCCGAGCGCCAGCACGTCCACCTTCATGAAGCGCAGCGCCTCGATGTCGTCCTTGTCCCATTCGATGATCTGGCGATCCTCCATCGCGGCGGGTTCGATGGGCACCAGGTCGTCCAGCCGGTCATGGGTCAGCACGAAGCCACCCGGATGCTGGCTGAGATGCCGGGGCGTGCCGCGCAGCTGTGCAGCCAGCTCCAGCGTCAGACGCAGGCGGCGATCATCGGGATTGAGGTTCAGCGCACGCAGTTCGTCGTCGGCGATCCCCTCCTCGGACCAGGCCCAGATCTGGCTGGAGAGCGTGCGGATCAGATCCTCGGGCAGGCCCAGGGCCTTGCCCACGTCGCGCAGCGCGCCCTTGGAGCGATAGCGGATCACTACAGCGGTCAGCGCGGCGCGGTCGCGGCCATAGGTGCGGTAGATCCACTGGATGACCTCCTCGCGCCGCTCATGCTCGAAGTCCACGTCGATGTCGGGCGGCTCGCGGCGTTCCTCGCTGACGAAGCGCTCGAACAGCAGATCGTTGCGCCCCGGATCGATGGAGGTGATCCCCAAGACGAAGCACACGGCCGAGTTCGCGGCCGACCCCCGGCCCTGGCAGAGGATGCCCTGCGCGCGGGCGAAGCGCACGATGCTGTTCACGGTCAGGAAGTAGGGGGCATAGTCCAACCGGTCGATCAGGCGCAGCTCATGCTGGAGGCTGGCGGTGACCTCGGCCGGGATGCCTTCGGGATAGCGCTCGGCCGCGCCCTCCCAGGTCAGCCGCTCCAGCGTGGCCTGTGCGGTCACGGTGGGATCGTCGCGCTCCTCGGGATACTGGTATTCCAGCTCGTCCAGCGAGAAGCGGCAGGCCTCCGCAATCCGGGCCGAGCGGGCCAGGGCCTCCGGGTAGCGGGTGAACAGCCGGTGCATCTCAATGGGCGTCTTCAGGTAACGGTCGGCGTGACGCTCGCGGCGAAAGCCCAAGGCGTCGACGGTGGTGTTGTGGCGGATCGCGGTGACCACGTCCTGCAGGATGCGGCGGTCGGGCGCGTGGAACAGCACGTCGTTTGTCACCACGGTCGCCACGCGCATGCGGGCGGCGAGGGTCGACAGCTCATGCAGCCGCAGCTGGTCGTTCGGGCGCCGGCGCAGGGTCAGGGCCAGATGGGCGCGCTCGCCGAAGGCCTCGCGCATTCGGCGCAGCTGCAGGGCGCAGAGATCATCCGCCTGGTCGGGGATCAGGATGCCGATCAGGCCCTCGCAGGCGGCGACCACGTCCGACCATTCCAGATGGCACTTGCCCTTGCCGGCACGCGCCTTGCCGACCGACAGCAGCCGACAGAGGCGGGACCAGGCCGGCCGGCCGGTCGGATAGACCAGGACCGACATGCCGCAGGCCAGATCCAGCCGGCAGCCGACGATCAGCCGCACGCCGGTCTCCTTAGCTGCCACATGGGCGCGCACGATCCCGGCCAGCGAGTTGCGGTCGGTGACGGCCAGGGCCTCCATCCCCATCAGGGCGGCGGTGGCGAAGAGCTCCTCGGCCGAGGAGGCCCCGCGCAGGAAGGAGAACTGCGAGGTGACCTGCAGCTCGACGTAAGGAGGGCCGCTCATCCAGAGAGCTCGCTCATCCGAACATCCCGTGCAGGAACCAGCGATGCGATCCGGTGGCCCGATCCTCGCCGTCGCCCTGGCGGAAGATCCAGTAGCGCGCGCCGGTCTCGTCCTCGATGCGGAAATAGTCGCGCACGGCCTGGACCTCGGCGTCGCGCTTCCACCACTCGCCGAAGATGCGTTCTGGCCCGTCGGCGCATTGCACATGGCGCCGCACCCCGCGCCAGAGGATCCAGCGCGGCGGATGGTCGGGCAGCAGCGCCATGGTCTCGATCGGCTCGGGCCGCGGCAGCAGCCGCGCGGGGCGTGGCCAATGGTCGGGCCAGGCGTCCATGCCGGGGGTGGCCGGGTCCGCCAGCGGCGGAATGCGGATGATGGCGCGTTCCGGCACGTCGCTGGCCACCGCGGCGAAGCGGAAGACCGACCGGGGGCCGAGCCGGTTCGACAGCGTGTCGATCAGGCCCGAGAGATCGGGCGCCGCCTCCTCCAGAAGCGAGGTGGCCGCCTGGCGCGGCACCAGCGGTTCGGCGATCGTGGCGGTCAATGTCATGATCTCAATGCCGAGGCCGGGATCGAGGGTGACAATCCGGTCGCAGAGCAGCCGGGTCAGCCGGGCCGCGTCGCGCTGCGGCACGGCCAGGCCCACGCGCAGGACCTCGGTGCGGTTGTCGATCCGCGAACAGAGCAGGTCCAGCCGCCGCGCGCCGAGCCCCTTGGCGGTCAACTCGGAGCAGAGCTGGACCACCAGCTTGCCGATATAGCGGGCGATGGTCTCGGGCGCGGCGATGGGTTCGGCGAAGGCGCGGCGGATCTCGATCAGCCCCTCCGGGCGCAGGGGCGCGATCGGCTCGGAGGCAAGCCCCCGTGCCTGATCCAGACGCCGGCACAACTCCGCGCCGAAGCGGCGGGTCAGGGGTGCGCGCGGTTGATCCATCAGATCGCCGATGGTCTCAAAGCCGAGGTCTCGCAGACCGGCCACTGTCGCTGCGGGCAGGCGCAAGGCCTCCAGCGGCAAGGGCGTCAGCGCGGCGTCTGACGCACCAAGGGGCGCGATGATGACGCTGTCCCCCCCATACCGTGCCAGCGCATGGGCCGCGCCCCAGCTGTCAGCCAGGGCCAGCCGCGCGGTGATGCCTGACAAAGCCAGCTTTCCCGCCAACGCCTCCAGCATCGCCGCTTCGCCGCCGTGCAGGTGATCGGCACCGGTCGAGTCGATGGCGATCCCGTCCGGTGGATCGGGGGAGACAATCGGCGCGACCCGCTGCAGCAGCCACAGCGCCAGCCGCTCCAGCGCCCCGGCATCCGCTGCGGCGTCGTCCGCCTCGATGCGCAGATCCGGCACCAGCGCCTGCGCCCGGCTGACCGTCATGCCCACCCGCAGGCCCAGATCGAGTGCGGCGGGGCATGCGGCGGTGATCAGCCGCCGGTTGCCCACGCGACTCACGATGATCAACGGTCCGTCACCCGACGGCGATGTGACGCCCGCCTGCCGCTGCCGCCGATCGATCGGCCACATCGGCAGGAAGACGGAGATGACCCGCGCCATCGCATGCCTCCAGTTCGAGATCGAAGGAATCCCCGGCCCGCGCCCGGATCAGCTCCACCAACCAACGGGCCCGGCCAACGCCCGGGACGGGCAGGGGCACGGAGGGCAGTTCCGACACCCGCCAGCGGGTCATCGCCGCGGTTGGCTGCCCGAAGTCGCTAGCGTCCGCCTGCCGCCGCCAGCGCCGGAGCGCCAGACCGATGGTGCCCGACCCTTTGGCGGCGAGGTGCAACCTGCGCGAGGCGGTCATCGACAGCCGCGCCACGTCGCCCACCACCGCGGCCAGCCCGCCGTGGCGCAGGCCTTCCTCCATCGCGGCCAGGACCGAGATGTCGTCGCCGGCCTCGACATGGATCACCCGCTCGGGCGGCAGGCCCACCTGCGCCAGGCCCGGCGCGAAGAGATCGGCTTGGGTCACGCACCACAGCACCTGGCCCTTCATCCGAGCGGCGATGCCCGCCACGAAGCAGGCGGCCGCAGCGCCGTCCACCGCGCCCTGGCCGCCGCCGGCGACCTCGTGCAGCGCGCCGAGCGACAGTCCGCCTTGGGGCAAGCGTCGATCCAGTTCCCGCACCCCGAAGGGCAGCACGCCATGCTGGCGTGTTCCCGTGCCGTCGATCTCGCCGATCCGGGCGCGCAATTCGGCCAGGGCGGGGCGGACGGCAGGCATGAGACAGGGCTCCTTTTTGATGGGCAATGAACGGGTCGGGTTAGTTCCTGTTTTGTTCTTGCCATGCCATTCTGTCAACCGTCGCGTTATGCGTTTTGCCGTGAGCGCAGAGGCCCATGTCGCAAGGTGTTGGAAAGGCTGGATTCAAAGCGGGGGATAAGCCGTCGTTGTCCTTGTAGGCTGTGCCATCCTGATCCCCCGATAAGGTCATGGGATTGGCCGTGACGTGATTGACGCAAGCAGAAAGCAGGCCCAGAACGGGGGCGAGGCCAGCGAGAGGATGGAGCGATCTGCAATCTGTATAACGTGACCACTTCGCAGGAGGCACTGACCCGTCTGATCGATGGGCTCACCGACCGCGCCGGAAACCTGGCGTCCGGCAGCATCTATCCCGACCAGCTGGCACCGATCATCCGCAATGGCGAGGATGGCCCTGAACTGGTCAAGGCGCGATGGGGCATGCCCTCGCCGCCGTCGGTCCTGAAGACCGCGCGCGATCCCGGTGTCACCAATGTGCGCAACCTCGGCTCGCCGCATTGGCGGCGGTGGCTGGGGCAGGGGCATCGCTGCCTGGTGCCGGTCACCAGCTTCTCGGAGCCGCGCGGCAAGGGGCAGGGGGTGCAGTGGTTCGCACCGACTGACGCAGATACGACGATGTTCTTCGCGGCGATCGAGACCCGCGGCTGGACCTCGCTCCGTAAGGTCAAGGACGGCGAGACGACAGATGATCTCTACGCCTTCCTGACCTGCCCCCCGAACGCCGAGGTTGCACCGATCCATCCCAAGGCGATGCCGGTGATCCTGACGCGCACGGAGGAATGGGAGGCTTGGCTCGGCGGCATCCGTGCCGAGGAGTTGCAGCGGCCCTTGCCGGACGGCGCGCTGAGACTGGTCGATGCGGCGCTTTGATTTCCTGCTACACCTCTGGAACAGTTGCCCGTAGGCCTCCGCGGCAAGCGGATAGCCGCACCTGATGCCGACCCTTGTCACCGCCGCAAGGTTTGGGCTTTATATGCCCGCAAGACAAGGAACTAGCACATTGAACCAGCAAGCCCTTTCATCATTCCTTTGGTCCGTGGCCGATCTATTGCGGGGAGACTATCGGCAGAGCGACTATGGTAAGGTGATCTTGCCCTTCACTGTTTTGCGGCGACTGGACTGCGTTCTGGGACCGACCAAGGCGGCGGTGCTGGGAGAATATGACATACGTCTCCAGCAGGGGGTCAATCCGGTTCCTTTCCTACTGCGCAAGGCTGGGCAGTCCTTCTACAACACGTCCGACATAGACCTAAAAAAGCTCCTAGGCGATCAGGATAACATTGCCGAAAACCTCTACAGCTATCTCCAAGGTTTTTCAGTTGATGTCCGCGACATTTTTGAACGTTTCGAATTCGCTGTCCAGATTGACCGCCTGCAAAAAGCTGGACTGCTATATCAAGTGGCTGAGCGCTTTGCACAGATCGACCTGCATCCGGATCATGTCGACAACCACCAGATGGGCTTGGTCTTTGAAGAGCTGATCCGCCGCTTTGCTGAACTGTCTAACGAAACCGCCGGTGAACATTTCACGCCACGCGAAGTGATACGGCTGATGGTGAATCTCCTGTTTGTCGAGGATGATGATGTGTTGTCCAGATCAAGCGTGATCCGGACCATATATGATCCAACGGCGGGCACTGGTGGCATGTTGTCCGTTGCGGGGGAATACCTGACGGAACATAATGACAGCTCGTCGCTGGTGATGTTCGGCCAGGAACTGAACCCGGAGTCCTACGCCATCTGCAAGGCCGACATGCTGATCAAGGGGCAGGACGTCTCGAACATTAAGTTCGGCAACACCCTGTCCGACGATGGCCATCCGGACGCAAAATTCGATTACATGCTGTCGAACCCGCCTTTTGGAGTCGAATGGAGAAAGGTCGAGAAGATCGTTCGAGCCGAGCACGAACGTCAGGGTCATCTAGGGCGCTTCGGCCCGGGCCTGCCGCGCGTTTCCGATGGCTCGCTACTGTTTCTGCTGCACCTTCTGTCCAAGATGCGCGCCACCAAGGATGGGGGTAGCCGCTTTGCCATCGTCCTCAATGGCTCGCCTCTCTTCACGGGCGGCGCGGGCAGTGGCGAGTCTGAGATCCGGCGCCATGTGCTAGAAAACGACCTGGTCGAGGCGATCATCGCCCTGCCGACCGACATGTTCTACAACACCGGTATCTCGACCTATGTCTGGGTGCTGACCAACCGCAAGCCCGCCCATCGCAAGGGCAAGGTCCAGCTGATCGACGCATCCAGCTTCTGGCAGAAGATGCGCAAGAGCCTCGGCTCCAAGCGCAAGGAGATGGGCGAGGACGACATCGCCACTCTCACGCGCCTGTTCGGTTCCTGCACTGAGGCGCGCTTGGCCCGCGTTCTGGACGCCGCCGGGAAAGAGATTGCACGTCAGGTGCTAACCCCCGAACAGGCTCCGCCCGAAGCCCCCGAGGGCGGTCAGGTCAAGCTCGCGCCCCTGTCCCGGCTCTTTCCGAACGAGGCCTTCGGCTTTCGCCAGATCACTGTCGAGCGGCCCCTACGCGTTGCCTATGCTTATAGAGGTTGGTCGACGGTGGAGCGTCTGCCGGCGGTCAGGGCGCTGGAGCTCGAAGAACAAAACCGGCTTGGGGAAGTCCTAAATGACAAGTTAGACGGGTCTCACTTTCTGAGCCGAGCACAGTTCTTGGATGCTTTGCGACTGTCCCTTGATATGTCTGGTGACGGGGATCTGTTTTCGGCGCGGCTAGGTGCAGCCATCGCCGATGGGAGCGCTGTTCCAGATCCACGGGGCGAAGTTGCAAGAGACAAGCATGGAAAACCCAAGCCAGATAGTTCCTTGCGCGACACCGAGACCGTGCCGCTAACTGAGGATGTCGAGGCCTATTTCCGGCGTGAGGTGTTGCCCCACGCGCCAGATGCCTGGATCGACCACGACAAGAATCGGGTCGGCTATGAGATCCCCTTCAACCGGCATTTCTATGTCTTCGAGGCCCCCCGGCCACTGGAGCAGATCGACGCCGATTTGGCCAAGGTCACGGCCCGCATCAAAGCCATGCTGTCGGGGCTGTCGGCATGACGCGGCGATACCCGGCCTATCGGGAATCAGGGGTGGAGTGGCTGGGCGAGGTTCCGGAGGGGTGGGATGTTGTCTCAGTAAAGCGCGCCTTCAACATCACGCTCGGAAAAATGCTCCAAAATGAGCAGCGAAGCGATGACGACTTTAAAGCACCATACCTCCGCGCAGCTAACGTGCAATGGGGCCGTGTAGATGTTTCAGACATCAAGAGTATGTGGTTTTCTAGTAGTGAAGCGCGATCATTGGCGCTAGTTGCCGGAGACCTCTTGGTAAGCGAGGGCGGCGATGTCGGACGGTCGGCCATATGGCAGAGTGAAATCCCAAACTGCTTTATTCAGAACTCTGTCCACCGTGTGCGTGCCTTAAGTGGAAATAGTTCTAATTTCCTTTACTATTGGATGGTAACCATAAAATCTAAAGGGTTCATCGACGTTCTCTGCAACAAATCAACTATTGCGCACTTCACAGTAGAAAAATTTGCTGAAGTCCCGATGCCTCTGCCGACATTTGCCGAACAAACCGCCATCGCGGCCTTCCTTGACCAGGAGACAGCGAAGATCGACGCGCTGGTGGACGAGCAGCGTCGCCTGATCACGCTGTTGCGCGAAAAGCGTCAGGCCGTCATCAGCCACGCCGTCACCAAGGGCCTAAACCCCGCAGCCCCCATGAAGCCCTCGGGCGTGGACTGGCTGGGCGACGTGCCGGAACGGTGGGAGGTGAAGCGGCTCAAGAATGTAGTCCCTAGTGTGACAGTCGGCATCGTCGTTGAGCCATCAAAGTATTATGTAGAAGCTGGCGTTCCAGCCCTTCGATCTCTAAACGTTCGCCCCGGAAAAATTACAGCCGAGAACCTTGTTTTCATTTCAGATGAAGCAAATGAACTTCAGGCAAAATCGAAGTTGAATTTGGGCGATATCGTCGCTGTCCGCACGGGCCAACCCGGGACCTGTGCCGTTGTTACGGAAGAGTTCAATGGCTGCAATTGCATTGACCTGATCATAATCAGGCGGCCAACCACCTCGAATAGCCAATACTTGTTTTGGTATCTCAATTCTGACTTCGCTCTCCGGCAGTTCTCGGAGGGGTCTGGTGGCGCAATCCAGTTGCATTTCAATGTATCAACAGCAACCGAGCTCGTGATCTGTGTTCCCCCAATAGACGAGCAGCATCAAATCGTGCGCTATCTTGGCTCCTCAGTTTCGGCACTAGATCAACTTGTTGATGCAGCCGGGTCCGCTATCTGTCTCCTCCAGGAACGCCGGGCCGCGATCATCTCGGCGGCGGTCACCGGCAAGATTGACGTCCGCGACCTCGCAGCAGCCGAGACGGAGGCCGCATGAGCCTGCATCACGAGGTGAACCTCGAAAGCTTCATCTGCGCGCAGATGGCAGCACAGGGCTGGCTGCACAAGGACGGCGATGCGGCTCTCTATGACCGCGCCCGCGCGCTGTTTGCGCCCGACGTTGTGGCCTGGGTGCAGGCCAGCCAGCCCAAGGCCTGGGAGGCGCTGAGCAAGTCCCACGGTGCCGCCGCCGAGGCCATGCTGCTGGACCGCATCCGCAAGCAGCTGGATGACCGTGGCACGCTGGACCTGCTGCGGTTCGGGGTCGAGTTGACCGGCCTGCGCGCGCCGCTGAAGCTGGCGCAGTTCCGCCCCGCCATGGGAATGAATGCCGATTTGCTGGCCATGTATGGCGCGAACCGGCTGCGCGTGGTGCGCCAGCTGCGCTATTCCCGCGCCAACGAGAACAGCATCGACCTGGTCCTGTTCCTGAACGGGTTGCCCATCGTCACGGCCGAGTTGAAGACCGACTTTACCCAAGGTGTGCAGGATGCGGTCGATCAGTATCGCTTTGACCGCAACCCCGCGCCGAAAGGTCAGGGGGCCGAGCCGCTGTTGTCCTTCCCCGGCGGCGCGCTGGTTCATTTTGCCGTCAGCGACAGCGCTGTGATGATGTCCACCCGGCTGGCCGGGCCCGAGACGCGCTTTCTGCCTTTCAACAAGGGCGCCCATGGCGGCGCGGGCAACCCAGTCAACGAACATGGCCACCGCACCTCTTATCTGTGGGATCAGATATGGCAGCTCGACAGCCTGCTGGAGATCGTTGGCCGCTATATGGTCCCCACGCGCGACGCCAAGAAAAAGCTGACCGGCGCGATCTTTCCGCGCTTTCACCAACTGGACGCGACCCGTCGCCTGCGCGCCAAGGTGCTGGAAGAGGGTCCGGGCGGGCGCTATCTGATCCAGCATTCAGCGGGGTCGGGCAAAACAAACTCGATTGCCTGGACGGCGCATTTCCTGGCCGATCTGCATGACGACCATAACCGCAAGCTGTTCGATTCCGTGCTGGTTGTGTCCGACCGCAATGTGATCGATGCGCAGTTACAGGACGCGATCTTCAGCTTTGAGCGCACGACTGGCGTGGTGGCGACGATCACTGGCGAGACCGGGTCGAAAAGCACGGCATTGGCCGAAGCGTTGGCGGGCGGCAAAAAGATCGTGGTCTGCACGATCCAGACCTTCCCCTATGCGCTGGCGGCGGTGCAGGAGCTGGCCGCATCCAAGGGCAAGCGCTTTGCCGTGATCGCCGATGAGGCCCATTCCAGCCAGACCGGCCAAGCTGCCGCCAAGCTGAAAGAGATTCTGTCCGCCGAGGAGGTCGCCGCGCTGGAGGATGGTGGCGAGGTCAGCACCGAGGATCTGCTGGCGGCCCAGATGGCCGTGCGGGCCAGCCCCCTAGGAGTGACCTACATCGCCTTTACTGCGACGCCCAAGGCTAAGACCCTGGAGCTGTTCGGGCGCCGTCCTGACCCGTTTCTGCCGGCCAGCAGCACGAACCTGCCCGAGGCATTCCACGTCTATTCCATGCGCCAGGCGATTGAGGAGGGGTTCATCCTCGATGTGCTGACGAACTACACGCCCTATAGCCTGGCTTTCCGTCTGGCCACCGAGGGCCGCGAGATGGATCAGAGCGAGGTCGAACGCGACGCGGCCGTGAAGGCGCTGATGAAATGGGTGCGGCTGCATCCCTACAACATCAGCCAGAAGGTTCAGGTCGTGGTCGAGCATTACCGCTCGATGGTGCAGCCGCTGCTGGGTGGGACGGCCAAGGCCATGGTGGTGGTCGGCAGCCGGCTGGAGGCGGTCCGCTGGCAGCTGGCCATGCAGGAATACATCAAGTCCAAGGGCTATCCCCTTGGCACGCTGGTGGCGTTCTCGGGCGAGGTGAAGGACAGCGGCAGCGATCCGGTCACGGAGACCAGCGACATCCTCAATCCCGGCCTGAAAGGCCGCGATATCCGCACCGTCTTTGCCGATCCCGAGTATCACATCCTGCTGGTCGCGAACAAGTTTCAGACCGGCTTTGATCAGCCCCTTCTCTGCGGGATGTATGTTGATCGGCGGCTGGCGGGCATTCAGGCAGTTCAGACCTTGTCGCGGCTGAACCGCGGCTATCAGAGCGGTGCGATCGTCAAGGACACAACTTATGTCCTAGATTTCGTCAACAGCAGCGAGGATATCTTGGCCGCGTTCCGGACCTATTATGAAAACGCGATGCTGGCCAATGTGACCGATCCGAATCTGGTCTATGATCTCCGGGCCAAGCTGGACGCCCAGGGCCACTACGATGATCACGAGGTGGATCGAGTGGTCCGCGTCGAGACAAATCCCAAGGCCAGTCATGCCGAACTTTCGGCCGCCATCGCTCCGGTCGCTGACCGACTGCTCAAGTTTTATGCTGCCGCGCAAGCCGCGCGGCGTGTCGCACTCGGGGCCGAGCGCGATCAGGACGCGAAGGACGCCCTGGATCGCATGGATGCGCTGCTCCTGTTTCGAAACGACATGGCCACTTTCGTGCGTATCTACAGTTTCCTGTCTCAGATCTTTGATTATGGCAACACGTCCATCGAGGCCCGCAGCATCTTCTTCCGAAAGCTGATCCCGCTTCTGGAGTTCGGGCGCGAGCGCGCTGAGGTTGATCTGTCCAAGGTCGTCTTGACCCACCACAAGCTTGCGGCGAAAGGTCCACAAAACCTCGCACTGGGCGGCGAGGCCAAGTTACTTCAGCCAATCACAGCGGCGGGTAGTGGCGGCATCCAAGACAAGGAAAAGGCCCAGCTCGACGAGATTTTATCCCGCGTGAATGACCTTTTCCAGGGCGAGCTGTCTGACGGCGACCAGTTGATCTACGTGAACAACGTCATCCGTGGGAAACTGCTGGAAAGCGAGGCCCTAGTCCAGCAGGCGTCGCACAATACGAAAGAGCAGTTCTCAAGCTCACCGCTGCTCAAGCAGGCCATCGTCGATGCTATAATTGACGCCTTCGACGCCCACGCAGTCATGAGCAAGCAGGCGTTGGAGTCAGACAAGGTGCGTGACGGACTTCGCGATATCTTACTTGGACCTGCACAATTATATGAGTCACTTAGACGTCAAAGTGCGTCGCCCAGCCCGTGAACCAAATTCTTTCCCATCGATGAGTCCACCAGTGTCATCTGAAACAGGGTGATTGTCCTGATCGTGGGACTGGGTGACAGTGGCCGCCAACCACGCGATCAGGAGGGGTGTTCCCAAAATGTCGAAACGTGCCGTTCTCGTAATCGACCTGCAGAATGAATACTGGCCATCGGGCAAGCTGCCGCTAGTGGGAATCGAGGAAGCCGCAACGCAGCCCGTGTCATAGCTTTCGCTCGCGAACGAGGCGATCTGGTGGTCAATATCCGCCACGAGGCTCCGGACGCACCTTTCTTCGTGCCGGGCAGCGAGGGGACGAATATTAACGAGGCCGTTCAGCCAAGACCCGACGAGGAGATAATTACGAAGAATTTCCCCAACTCGTTTCGCGAGACGGGCTTGAAGGATCTGCTCGATCAGCATGATGTGGATGAGGTGATAATTGTCGGCGCGATGTCCCATATGTGCATCGATGCCGGAGTGCGTGCGGCTAGTGATCTCGGCTATGCCACTGTGACTATTCACGACGCCTGCGCGACGATGGACCTGACCTTCGGTGAAACGACCGTTCCGGCAGCTCAAGTCCACGCCGCTATAATGGCAGGGCTGGAAATGTTCTACGGCGAGGTGATCACCACAGACGACTTTATGTCTCGCTGAGGCGATGCGTCAGGGCTAGGTGTGGCTGCCGATAGAGCGTGACCGGTTCTTCGTTGCGCACAATGCGGCGCTGAAAATCCGATGGCGATCGTTCGCCTCATGAAGGCCATGAACATTCAGGTAGACTGATGCCCATTCCAGATTACGAAACCCTGATGCTACCCGTCTTGCGCCTGTTTGCCGATGGCGCACCGAACGTCGCGGCCTGCGTTCCGAGCCTCACGGCGCAGTTCGACATCTCGGACGAAGAGGCGGTCGAGCTGCTGCCGAGTGGCCGCGTGACCGTGTTGCAGAGCCGCGCCCACTGGGCACGCACCTACCTGTCCAAGGCGGGCCTTCTGGAGAGCCCCAAGCGTAACCAGCACGTCATCACGGAGAAGGGGCGAGACGTCTTGGCGACCAATCCCGCGCGGATCGACAACGCTTTTCTAGACGGTTTCGAGGGCTTCCGAGACTGGCGTGTCCGGGCAGCCGCTGGCCCCGGTGACGTTCAGGACGGCGATGCTGCCTTGCCTGCGGAGGTGCCCAGCAGCGCTGCCGTCCGTGTCGATCATCACCAGACGCCCGAGGACGCCATGGCCGCCGCACACCGCGTCATGAACGCCGCGTTGCGTGACGATCTGCTCGCGCTGCTCCAGGTGATGAACCCGCTTCGGTTCGAAACGCTCATCCTCGATCTGCTTGCGGCGATGGGCTATGGCGGCGGCTCGCTCGAGAATGCCCGCACGACCAAGGCGACAGGTGATGGTGGGATCGATGGCGTCATTGACGAAGACGCGCTGGGCCTCGACGCGGTCTATATCCAGGCAAAGCGGTATGACCCCAGCTACAAGGTGGGCCGACCGGACCTACAGCGTTTCGTTGGCTCGCTCACCGGCGAAGGCGCCAGCAAGGGTGTCTTTGTCACGACATCAGACTACTCGCGCGATGCCGTGGCCTATGTCGAGCGCGTCCAGCATCGGATCAAGCTGATCAATGGCCAACGGCTGGCGGCCCTGATGATCCAATATGGCGTCGGTGTCCGCACCCAGAGCACCTATATCATCAAGCGCGTCGACGAGGATTTTTTCTCAGATCTCTGACCGATGCGGGCCTGCGCAGCGGGCGGTTTGTTTGTGTTGGTTGGGCGGTGGTGGGTCAGCTTGGTGATCACGCCTGTCTTGACGCCTGATGGCGCCTTTATCCCGACGCCGCGATGATGTCGGCGCCAAGCCGCCGAGTGTTCTTTGCGGTTCCGGTCCCGTTCAACAAATTCACGCCGATCTCGCGCGCGATGATACGCAGGGCAGGTGCGGCCATGGGCAGTTGTTCGCCGTTCTCGTGCACGATGATTGTCCCGTTTTCCAGCTGAGAGACGTGATAGGCTCCCCATGCGACGCG
Source organism: Paracoccus sp. ME4 (assembly GCF_046736325.1). GTDB lineage: Bacteria > Pseudomonadota > Alphaproteobacteria > Rhodobacterales > Rhodobacteraceae > Paracoccus. The sequence continues at coordinate 2,274,823 of NZ_CP151276.1, read as the reverse complement.
CGCGACCTCGCGCAGATTGCTTGGCGGTTGCACGGTCTGCTTTGGCGTCAGGATGCGGTTGACCGGCAGATAGGTTCCACCGGCCAGCGTCCGGAGCATCGGCTGCAACGCCTCGACTGTGCAGTCCAGGCACTCGCTGATGGATGGCTCGCCCTCGTCGATGACGATCTGAAAGATCATGACCCTCGAGGCGTTGTGCAGAGTCGCCAAGTTGAAATCGATGCGGGTAGAGGATGTGAATGTCTTGACCGAAATCCGCTCGCCCTCGGCCGAGACGACGTTGTAGCCGACCTGATTGATCGACAGTGCCATCTGTCCCCGCGTGATCATGGCTGCATAAAGCTCTCCGATGCGGCCGGTCAGATGCCGCAATTCGGCCACCGGCGTGCCCCAGGCCAGCTCTTTCTCGAACCACTGAAGCGCGTCGGCAAGCGACCGGATGATCTGGGTTTGGCTAAGCGTCATGCACGGACGTTACGTCGGCTGGTCACACGACAACAAGCCCCATAGCAGTGGCCGCCACCGATCCCTCCTGGACAAGACCTGGCGCATGCATAACCTGGCGGCATTTCGAAGGATCGCCATTTTGGACCTGCCCCTTGTCTCTTGCCCGCTCTGCCTCGCGCAGGGCGATATGATCGCGCCACAGCGCCACGTCGCGCGGTGGGGTGATCTGACCGCCACCGAACAAATGGGGCTTCTGGCGCGCCTTGCAGAGGCGCTGACGCAAGGTTGGACGGGCTTTGATGTCAGCGATGCCCATGGGCATTTTCACCTGCTGCCCCGCCGGGCGTCCGCACCGCCCCGGCTGGTCACGGGGGCGCAGGACCCGCTGCTGGCGCTGCTGGCGCAGAGCATCGACGGGGCTGTCCGGGTGGACCTGGCCATAGCTTTCGCCATGGAATCCGGCGTGCGCCTGCTGGAGCCCTGGCTGCGCGACCTGCTGGATCGGGGCGGGCAGCTGCGGGTGCTGGTCGGCGATTACATGGACGTCACCGAACCCGCGGCCCTGCGGCGGCTTGGCGATCTGGAGGGGGCCGAGCTGCGGATCTTCGAGACGGGGGCAGGGTCCTTCCATCCCAAGGCCTGGCTGTTCCGCGCTGCGGACCGGACGGGTTCGGCCATCGTCGGCAGTTCTAACCTGTCGCGGACCGCGCTGACCACGGGCGTCGAATGGAACCTGCACAGCGAGACCGCGACCGATGCCGTGCACGACGCCTTTGAGGCGCTGTTGCGGCACCCCTCGACACGGCTGCTGACCCCCGGCTGGATCGACGCCTATGCCGCGCGCAGGCGCCGGGCGCCGCTGACCGAGATCGCACAGGCCATCGTCGCCGACGAACCGCCCGAGCCTGCGCCAGGGCCGCATCGCATCCAGCAGGCGGCCCTGGATGCGCTTGCCGCCACGCGCAGGGCAGGGCACAGGCGCGGGCTGGTCGTGCTGGCCACGGGTCTGGGCAAGACCTGGTTGGCGGCCTTTGACAGCCAGCCCTTTGGGCGGGTGCTGTTCGTGGCCCACCGCGAGGAGATTCTCAGCCAGGCCATGTCATCCTTTCGCCGGATCAGGCCCGACGCGCGCTTTGGTCGCTATGACGGCGGCCAAAAGGATGAGGCGGCCGAGATCTTGTTCGCGTCGATCCAGACCATCGGCCGGTCCGAGCATCTGCGCCGGTTTGCGCCCGATGCCTTCGACTATATCGTGGTAGATGAGTTCCACCATGCCCAAGCCGCCAGCTATCGCGGCCTGCTGGCGCATTTCACGCCGGCCTTCCTGCTGGGTCTGACGGCGACGCCCGACCGCAGCGACGGTGCCGACCTTCTTTCGCTGTGCGACGACAACCTGGTCCATCACTGCGACCTGTTCGAGGGGATCGACGCGGGGCTGCTGGCGCCGTTTCGTTACCTGGGCGTGCCTGATGACGTGGATTACGACCAGATCCCGTGGCGGTCCTCGCAATTCGATCCCACCGCGCTCGAGGCCGCGCTGGCGACCGAGGCGCGGGCCGCCAACGCGCTGGAACAGTTCCACCTGCACCGGGAGGGTCCGGCCATCGGGTTCTGCTGTTCCGTTCGCCATGCCGAGTTCATGGCCGACCGATTCCGCGCCGCGGGCCTGCGCGCGGTCGCGGTGCATTCCGGTCCCGGATCGGCACCCCGCAGCACCTCGCTGGAGCAGTTGGGACGTGGCGAGATCGACATCCTCTTCGCGGTCGACATGTTCAACGAGGGCGTGGACGTGCCGAACATCGGCACGGTCATGATGCTGCGTCCGACGGAAAGCGCGATCATCTGGCTGCAGCAGTTGGGGCGTGGCCTGCGCCGGGTTGAGGGTAAGGTGCTGCGCGTGATCGACTATATCGGCAACCACCGCAGTTTTCTGACGCGCCTCCGGGCACTTCTGGGGGCAGGGCCAGGTGACCGGTCGCTGGCCTTGCGGCTGGAGCAGGTCCTGTCGGACCAATTCAGGCTGCCCGAGGGATGCAGCATCACCTATGACCTGCGCGTCATCGAGATCCTTCGGGAGCTGCTGCGCCCGTCGCGCGCCGGAGCCGAGATTGAGGCGCGCTATGTTGATTTCCGCCTGCGTCACGGCCGGCGGCCCACCGCGTCTGAGATGGCGGCCGAGGGGTTCGATCCGTCGCGGAACGGGCATGGCGGCTGGTTCGACTTCGTGCGCGACATGGGCGATCCGGTCGATGCGGCGGCAGCCACGGCCTTCGCCGATCTGCTGCGCATGCTAGAGCGGGACCGGACCCTGCCCATTCCGGCCCTTCAGGCGCTCGGCTCGCTGCTTCAGGGGACGGGGACCGACGAGGGACTGGCGCGATGGGCCTTCCACCCGCTGCTGAGGCGCGAGGGGCAGCGCCTGTCCCTGACCCGACCGGACCCGGGCCACGCTGGTCGGGACATGGTGCTGGAACTGGCCACCTGGCGACTGGCCTCGACAGACAGATCCGAGCTGGACGACCAGCCCAGTCCATACGAGACCACCGCCCCCACGCTTTGGCAGGAATACATGCGCGAGGATATTCCACCGCTGTTCGGTGCCGTCTTCAACCCCGGCAACTGGAACGCGGGCATCGTGGGCGTGGGCCGCGACCTGGTGCTGCTGACCACGCTGCACAAGGATGGGGCCCGGGCAGGCAGCGATTACGAGGACGGATTCATCGCGCCCGACCGGATGACCTGGCAGACGCAGAACAAGACGAGGCGCGACAGTCGCGTGGGGCGTATCCTGTCGGGGCGGGATGCCGGGGCCAAGGTGCATCTTTTCGTCCGGGCCAACCGCCTGCGCAACGGCAAGGGCGCGCCTTTCCTTTATTGCGGCGAGCCACGTTTCGAGTCCTGGGACGGCGAGGCGCCAATCACCATTCACTGGCAGCTCAACCCGCCTGTTCCCAAACATCTGTGGCGAAGCTTGGAGATCAAAGATCCCTAAGACGGTCTTTTCCGGCATCTACGCGAACACCACCGCAATCAGAGCGTCTACGCACACATAAACAGACGTGACCTGAAAAGTCGCCGTCAGGCCTGACATCCCGTGCGACACGTCGTTTGCCGACACCTAAGATGATGAAAGAAGCAACATGAGGTGAATGAGATGGTTGAACTTGTAAAAGATGTCAGGCTGATCCGGATCGTGCGGTGGCGATCGATGGTGCATAACTTGCTGATCATCGGCTCGATCTTCTTGGCGGCGGCACTGTATCGCCTGTCGGAAGACAACTGGGCCTTCAGCAGTTTGACTGCGATCTACCTTCCGGTCGGGATGGTCCTCTTGACAGCAGGCATCTTGCTTCTGATGCGAGGACCAATAATTTATGTCGAGAAGGACGGCGTCACAGAGAACGACATCTAGGCCCTCCGATGCCCTTGATTGGCGAGCTATGAGGGCGCGGCTTCTCTTCGTGGCAATGTGCGGGCCAAGCGTGTCTGCGGTCATTGGCGTTGACGCTAGTTTTTATCCAGCTTGAGCAAGGCTCCGGGGTTGAGTCCTGCCCTTTGGGAAGGGTTGGACAGTGGGGCTAGCGCGGAACTTTGTGGGTTGCGCAGCGTCAGACCCCATCACGAGGTGAAGGTCTAGGCGAACTCGGCGGGCGTCTACCAGCCGAGGCGGGCGGAAATGCAAGCCTTCGGTGTCGCAACCCTTGCGCGAGGCCGCGAGCGCAGCACGGGCGTGCTTCTCCATTGCGGCCAGCCCCGGCTCGAAGCTGAGGAAAGCAAGGCCCCCGATCACGATAACGTGGAGCCTGACCGAACCAGTCCCCGCACATTTGAGGTGCAGCCTCGGGATCAACGACACCTGATGCGTCCCTAAGATGTGCCCCTGAAGGTGGCCCCGCAGCTTGTCGTCGGTCGATGTCGGGCCGATATGCAAACTGTCGGGGGTTCGGATCTGGATCATGCTGCATCGATCGCGCCGACGTGACGGGGCAACGTCAAAGTTTCCGCTGCCGCGCAGCCAAGGCAAACCTGCCCAGCTTGGTCCAGACATCTTGATGGACGTCACCGCATCACGTCGTCAGCATCCTGGTTGGTCATCGTGTCAGGACCGAGTTTTCGTCGATTCCATCAGGCATGTCCGGATTGTGCAGCCTGCGGACGTGCCTAACCGATCTGCACCGCTAGGCCTTCAACGCGGCTATCGGCAAATCGAATGTGACCCTGTTCAGGCATTCGTTCATGAGGGTAATTGGGGTCGTGTGGATGTAGGTTGCCGCGATTTCCTGTGGGGCATGGCCTGAAATCATCTTCGAGACGTCTCTGGAGACGCCTGCGCGCGCAAGTGCGGTCGCCAACGTGTGCCGGAAAGAATAGAATACCTTGTCCGGGGCCTTCAAGCCGATCCTCACCAGATACGTGACGTTGAACCAGTCGTTGACCTTGTCCGGTCGCGCGGCCCATTCGGGGAACAGAAACACTTGGCCGTCTGCACGACGTGCCGCCACATAGTCGAGGAACCCGAGCTGTATCAGCTCCTTGTGGATGGGCACCAGTCGCTTGCTCCGCTCGTTCTTCGAGGCGTCAGCCAGGTAGAAGACAGGAACACCCTGCTCCTCATAGATGTTCTCAAGGCGCATCCGCGCCATCTCGGAGGAGTTGCGGACCCCCGTGTAGAGCATTAGCAGAAGCGCCCATTGCTCCAACCCGTAAGCCTTGGGGTCCTCGAAGAATGGCTGCCCGAAGATGATCTTCAATTCATCCGTGGTAAACGGTGTCCGGCTCGCGGGGCGATGGCTCTTGCTGCCGGTATCCACCCTGATGCCATGGGCCGGGTTCGTCTCGATATGGCCGTTGTTCGATGCCCACTGCAAGATCGTCGAAAGATGCGAAAGCCATTTCATGTTGATCGTCTGCGGTGCAAGCGTGGAAAATGGCTGAGGCAGCTGCATGTTGGCCGCGACAGCCTCAGGAAGAGAGAGACCCGGGAAGCGCATGGTGTAGCGGTTAGGCGTCTCCAGCAAGGCCCGCTTATAGGCAATGACGTCTTGTTTCGTGACGGAGCGGATGTCGACGTCGCCGCCCATGAACTCGATGAACATGCGCGCGGCGTTTCGATGTTCCTCCATGGTTCTTGGGGCCAGGGTGCGGCCGCCCGCGGAACGCTCGCGGTGAAATGCCTCGAGAGCAGCCGAGAGGGCGATGCCACACCCATTCCTCGGTTTTTTCATGGGTGCTGGATGAACGGGTTCCGATGCGGTTAGGAGTGGGTCAGCCGCGACACCCGCAAAGTTGCCGCGGTCCATTTCCAATGTGCGCTCCAGCGCCGCGATCTCTGCCCGCATCATCACTTCGGCCATGGACTGCCATGCGCGCGATCCTTTCGCCAGATCGACACCCAAGCGCGCCACCTCGGCCTCGACGTCCGCATCCACCCGCTTGGTCTCTCCGGATTGGAAGTCGACCCTCAAGGCCGCAAGGCGCCTCGACCTCAGGTTGGCATCGAACTCCCGCGCCCGTCCTTTCAGCTCCAGATCCGTATAAAGGTTGAAACGACTGCTGATTCCGTCTTCGATCTCTCCACGGTCGATGCGGTCCAGAATGCGGTCGCACTCGGCTTGGATGTCGGCGGATGTCGGCATGCCCTCCCGCTTGCGTGCATACGACCCGATGATGTTCTCATAATGCCGCTTAGCCGTCGTGGCCTTCGCCTCCTCGGGGGATCCAAGCAGTCGTGCATGCTGTCGGCGGGCCGTCTCGATCTGCGCAAGGAAGCCGTCGATGATTCGATGAGCTTGTGCGTCGCGTTCCTTCGGTGAGCTGGACAGGTCCGTCGCGACCAGCTCGCGCTTGCCGATGAGGCCACGTAATTGCTTCGGAACAGTGATCCTGACCGTCCACTTTCCCCTCACCTGCCGAACGTATTTCATCCTTGCCCCAGCGCGTAGTTTGTAGCGCGTTTTGTAGCAGAGATTGGGGCGGACGCCCTTGGAAACATAAGGTTTCCTGAAAAAACATCTGCTTGAGGGTGGAGAAGGTGAGAGGCTGGACAGCGACCCAAGCGGGGCTCGTTACGGCTGCTTCCTTCCGGACCTGACCGATTTGGCGAGGCGCCTGCCCGCGCCAACCTCTCGCGGCGACAGATAGGACGGGCGCGCGGCCGATGCAAGCCCATCCGCATCACAGCATCAGACGCATCACCGCGAATCCGTCCTCGTCCAGCCCGAGGGCCTGAAGCCGGTCGGGGTCGGGCAGGGGACGGGCCAGGGCGGTGGGCGCGGTCTGGAACAGGACGCTGCTGCCGGGCTGGGTGACGAAGCCCCAGTTGGGCCGCGCGGGTACCCGGATCTGCCGCTGGCGGCGGATATAGCAGCGCAGCACGTCTTGGGTCAGCGCGTCGCGGTCCAGAAGGATCGTGTTGCGCGACACCAGCGGGCTGAACAGGCCGCAGCTGGCCAGGCGATAGGAATTGGTCGCCAGTACGAATTCCTGGTCGTCGGTGACGGGGCGGGTCTGCCAGGTCAGGTCGCGGATGCGCGTGGCGCGGTCGCAGGCCAGCCGTCCGTCGGGATGGTATCGCGAGGGGGCCGACAGGTCGATGCGCCAGCCGATCCCGTCGATCACGTCGAAATTGTAGACCGGAAAGTCGCGGTTCAGCAGCGGCATGTCGCGCGACCCGGCCGGGACGCGGTTGAAGAGGCTGGCCGACCGCTCCAGCCAGCCGCGCAGCTGGGCGCCGGTGATGCGGATCGCGGTGATGCGGTTGGGAAAGGAATAGAGGTCGGACAGGTGCCGCAGCGTCAGCGTCCCGGCCGGCACGTCGGTGAAGTGATGCGGCCCCCCGCGCCCACCCGCCCGGTAGGGGGCCGAGGCCGACAGCACCGGCAGATGCGCGTGCGCCGTCCCGGCCAGCCGCTGCCGCACGTGCCAGCGCTGCGCGAGGTTCACCAGCCGCAGCCCGCAATCATGCCCCACGACCGAGAAATGGCTGTTCAGCGCCGACCCCGACCGGCCCACCCGTGCCGAGAGCTGACGCAGCGTGGCGCGATGCGCGGTCGCGATGGGGCGCGCGACCAGGGGCGCGGCGGGCATGTCCGCCGGCACCGGCTCGGCCCGCGCGGAGAAGCCCGCTAGTGTCGGGCGGCCGTCCGCGCCCCAGGCAAAGCGCAGGTCGATCACGCCCAGATGCGAGCCGCCATAGCCCGGCATCACCGCCGGCTTGCCCGCCAGCGTGCCGCGCAGGGCGTCGATGCCGGGCCGGCCCTGCCAGCGGGGGGCGGGAAAGACCTCATGCGTGTGGCCCGCGATGACAACGTCCACATCGGTCAGGGCGGCCAGCGCGTGGGCGGCATGCTCCATCCGCGGGGCGGCGTGGGGGGCGCCGATCCCGCTATGCGCCAGCGCCACGATGATGTCGGCGCCCTGCGCGCGCAGGCGCGGGACCCTGGCTGCGGCGCAGTCCAGGATGTCGTCGCTGCGCATCTGCGGGCGCAGGTCCTGGTCCCATTCCTCGGTCTGGGGCGGCAGGAAGCCGATCACGCCCACGCGCAGCGGCAGGCGCGTGCCGTCCGGCGCGGTCAGGTGCCGCGTGACGATGCAGGAGGCGGCGAAGCCCGGCCCGCGATGCACCGTCAGGTTGGCCGCCAGCACCGGAAAGCGCGCTTTGGCCATGGTCCGGCGCAGGAAGGGCAGGCCGAAGTTGAAGTCGTGATTGCCTAGGGCCGCCGCGTCGTAGCCGAGCGCGTTCATCGCCGCGATGGCTGGATGCGTCCCCGCGAAGGGCATCGCGCGCCGCGCCGCCAGATCGCCCATCGGACCGCCCTGCAGGATGTCGCCATTGTCCACCAGCAGGCAGGCCTGCGCCTCGGCGCGGCGCGCCTGGATCAGGCCGGCGGTGCGCGCGAGGCCGATGCGGTCCGACGGCCGGTTCGCCAGATAGTCGTAGGGCAGCAGATGCATGTGCAGGTCGCTGGTCGCCAGGATCCGCAGCACCATCCCGTCCGGGGCGGGATGCGCCGGATCGCCGTCGAGGGGGCGCATCGTGTTGCGGTCAGGCATCGTGAAACGGTGACCCTGCATCCGGGAGGTGACAGTCGCCCCGAGGGGCCGCGGCAGTCTCTTGCCCCATGGTTAACGCATTGTCGCGACTGCCAACAACCTGAGATTGAGGCGCGCCGCGGGAATCTTTTCCATCCGCCCCGACGGCCCGTCGCGGTGATGGACGAATTGGACATTTGGGCAGGGTCACAGCCGGACGGGATCGTGGCAGTATGGAAAAATGTAGGCAGTGAGATTGCACGATGTTGACGAGTTGGTTGAACCCTTTGGCCGATCTGGACTATCAGCGATATGAGGGGGATTTTTCCCCCGATGTATCTGGTCCTGTCGGCAGGTTGTTAAAGATGAAGTTCTCGACGCGTATCGATGCGGACCTTCCGGCCGAGAGGCTGTTCGAGGCCGTCAGCAACTTCGATACGCTGGAACGGATGATGATCGGGCGCGGCGCCTCGGTCGCGCGGGTGGACCCGTCGAGCGAACCGGGCATCGGCATGGGCTGGGACATCGGCTTCGACTGGCGCGGCAAGGCGCGGCGGCTTCGCCTGGCGGTGACGCGTTTCGACCGCCCCGAGACCGTGACCATGTCCGGTCGTTCCGAGGCGCTGGACATCGGCCTGGCCGTCACCGTCATCGCGCTGAGCCGCGCCCGCTCGCGCGCCCTCGTCGAAACCGAGGTCAAGCCGCGCAACATGAAGGCCCGGCTGATGCTGCAGACCGCCAAGCTGGGCAAGGGCCAGCTGGACCGGCGCTATCAGCGCCGGATCGAGGAGTTCGTCCAGCTGATGCGCGACCGTCAGGGCTGACGCTGCGCCTCGCGCAGCGGATCGGCCGGATAGACGCCCAGGATCTCCAGGCTGGAGGTGAAGTAGCCCAGCTCCTCCAGGGCGCGCGCCACGTTGGCGTCCTCGGGATGGCCCTCGATGTCGGCATAGAACTGCGTCGCGGTGAAGACGCCGTCGACCATGTAGCTCTCCAGCTTGGTCATGTTCACGCCGTTCGTGGCGAACCCCCCCATCGCCTTGTAGAGCGCGGCCGGAATGTTGCGCACCCGGAAGACGAAGCTGGTCAGCATGCGGTCCGACCGGCGGGTCAGGTCGGCGGCGGGCGCCATGATAAGGAAGCGGGTCGTGTTGTTCTGCCGGTCCTCGATCTCGTCGGCCAGGCGCTCCAGGCCATAGATCTCGGCGGCCAGGGGGGCGGCCAGGGCGGCCAGCGCGGGCTCGCCGCGCGCGGCGACCTCCTTGGCGGAGCCGGCCGTGTCCGCGCCGGTCAGCGCGCGGATGCCGTGGCGGCGCAGGAAGCCCCGGCACTGGCCCAGCAGGACGGTATGGCTCATCGCGTCGCGCACCTGCTCCAGCATGGTGCCGGGCACGGCCAGCAGGCTGATATGGACGCGCACGAAGGCCTCGCCGATGATCCTCAGGCCGGATTCGGGCAGCAGGTGGTGGATGTCGGCCACGCGGCCATAGGTCGAGTTCTCGACCGGCAGCATGGCCAGGTCGGCCTCGCCCGCGCGCACGGCCTCGATCACGTCCTCGAAGGTGCGGCAGGGCAGGGGCTCCATGGCGGGGCGGGCGGCGCGGCAGGCCTCGTGGCTGTAGGCGCCAGGCTCTCCCTGGAAGGCGATGCGATTCGTTGTCATGGCGCGGCCCCACATGTCCGAAAATTCAGCGTGCCGGGGTAACTATACCTTGATCCCCGAAAGCGAAAGCGGATAGATACCGCACGACTTGACGAGCTTACCAAGGCGGGGACCGCACGCGATGTTCAATACCATGACCCTGACCAAGGCCGCAGGCGCCCTCATCGGTGCGCTGCTGTTCCTGATGCTGGCCAACTGGGCCGCAAGCGGCCTGTTCTCGGTCGGGCATGGCGGGGGACATGGCGGCGGCCACGGCGACGAGGAGATCGCGCAGGCCTATACCATCCCCGTCCCCGAGACCGCCGAAGCCGGCGGCGCCGAGGAGGAGCAGATCGACTTTGCCGCGCTGATGGCCTCGGCCGATGCCGCCGCCGGAGAGAAGGAATGGGCCAAGTGCCGGTCCTGCCACGCGTTGGACGGCAAGGACGGGACCGGCCCGCACCTGAACGGCGTCGTGAACCGCGCCACGGCCAGCGTCGCGGGCTTCGGCTATTCCAGCGCGATGACCGAGCATGCGGCCGAGTTCCCGACCTGGGACTATGACCACCTGCAAGCATTCCTGGAGAACCCGCGCGGTGTGGTGTCGGGCACCGCGATGAGCTTTGCCGGCATCCGCGATCCGCAGGCCCGCGCGAACCTGATCGCCTATCTCGAATCGAATCCCTGATCGACGCGACCCGTCGTGACGACCCCGCAAACCCCGGCCCGCGCGCCGGGGTTTCTGCCGTGATCGTTCACGAAATCGCGGCTTGAAGCCCTGCCCCCGGCTGGCCTAGCCTCTCGCTGGTCCAGACCGGAGAGACGACATGCGCCACGCCGCCCGCCTTGCCACGCTGCTTCTTGGGATCGCCGCAGTCCCAGCCTGGGCGCAGGACGCGGCCGGCGACCCGACGGTTATCAAGACGCATGGCATCGCGCTGTTCGGCGAGCCGGCGCTGCCCGCCGACTTTCCGCACCTGCCCTACGTGAACCCGGACGCGCCCAAGGGCGGCGAGATGTCCCAGCACGGCATCGGCACCTTCGACAGCTACAACCCCTTCACCTTCCGCGGCCGGGCCACCGCCCCGTCCACGATCATGCTGGAGCGGCTGATGGTGCCGGTCCTGGACGACCCCTATTCGGACTATTGCCTGATCTGCGAGACGATCGAATATCCCGAGAGCCGGGACTGGGTGATCTTCAACCTGCGCCCCGAGGCGCGGTTCAGCGACGGCAGCCCGCTGACCGCCGATGATGTGCTGTTCTCGTTCGAGCTGCTGCGCGACAAGGGCTTTCCGTCCTTCAGCGAGGCGATCAAGCGCATGGTCGAGAGCGCCGAGGTCCTGGACCCCCACCGCATCAAATTCACCTTCCGCGAGGATGCGCCGCGCCGCGACGTGATCGGGCAGATGGGCGCGCAGATCGTCTTCTCACGCGCCGATTTCGAGGCCAATGCCCGCGACATCCAAGCGACCAGCACCGTACCCTTCCTGGGGTCGGGCCCCTATGTCTTCGACAGCGCCGATTTCGGGCGGTCGATCACCATGCGCCGCAACCCGGACTATTGGGGCAAGGACCTGCCCATCAACGTGGGCCGGCACAATTTCGACACGCTGCGCTTCGAGTATTTCGCCGATTTCGACGCGGCCTTCGAGGCGTTCAAGGCCGGCATCTACACCTTCCGCGTCGAGCCGTCCGAGCAGCTGTGGTCCACGGGCTACACCTTCCCGGCGGTGGCCTCGGGCGCGGTCGTCAAGGAGGAGCTGCCCGACGGCAACATCGCCGCGGGCGATGCCTGGGTCTTCAACCTGCGGCGCGAGAAGTTCCAGGACATCCGCGTGCGCGAGGCGATCGGGCTGATGTTCAACTTCGAATGGTCGAACCAGGCGCTGTTCTATGGCATGAACACCCGGCTGGACAGCTTCTGGGACAACAGCGACCTCAAGGCCGAGGGTCCGCCCAGCCCCGAGGAGCTGGCCCTGCTGGAGCCGCTGGCCGCCGACCTGCCCGAGGGCGTGCTGACCGCCGATGCCGTCACCAGCCCCGCCAGCGGCGAACGACAGCTGGACCGCGGCAATGCGCGCCGGGCGGCCGCGCTGCTGGACGAGGCGGGCTGGACCACCGGCAGCGACGGCATCCGCCGCAACGCCGCCGGCCAGACGCTGCGGGTCGAGTTCCTCGACTTCAACCAGAGCTATGACCGCATCGTGAACCCCTATGTCGAGAACCTGCGCGCCATCGGCGTGGACGCGGTCCTGTCGCGGGTCGATCCGTCCGAGCTGACCACCCGCACCCGCAGCCATGATTTCGACATCGTGCGCGACAGCCTGGGCAACGGCTATGGCATCGGCGGCGGCACGGCGCAGGTCTTCGGCTCCGAGCACAGCGACGACGTGTTCAACCCGATGGGCCTGGCCAACCCCGCCATCGACGCGCTGATCGAGATCGGCAGCGCCGCCGCGACGGATGCCGAGAACCGCGTCGCCATCCGCGCGCTGGACCGGGCGCTGCGCAGCCTGCGCTTCTGGATCCCGCAATGGTACAAGCCCGTGACCACGGTCGCCTATTGGGACGTCTATGACCGCCCCGAGACCCTGCCCACCCTGGGCCTGGGGGTGACGGATTTCTGGTGGTACGACCAGGCCCGCGCCGAGGAGCTGCGCGCCGCGGGCCAGCTGCGCTGAGCCTGCGATGCGCTTGATTTCCCGGCGCGGATTGCCGACAAGCGCGGATAACGACAAGGTCCCGCCAAGGGGGCCGCACCGAACGGGGAAGGGCTTGCGCTGATGGGCGCCTACATCCTGCGGCGACTGCTGCTGATCATTCCGACGCTGATCGGCATCATGGTCGTGAACTTCACCCTGACGCAATTCGTCCCCGGCGGCCCGATCGAGCAGATCGCGGCCCAGGTCCGGGGCGAGGGCGACGTGATGGGCAACCTGTCCGGCGCCACCGCCGACAGCGCCGAACAGCTGGCCGGCGACAGCGGATACGAGGGGGCGCGCGGCCTGCCGCCCGAGTTCATCGAGCAGCTTGAGCGCGAGTTCGGCTTCGACAAGCCGCCGGTCGAACGCTTCCTGTCGATGATGTGGAACTATGTCCGCTTCGATTTCGGGGTGTCCTGGTTCCGCTCGATCAGCGTCATGGACCTGGTGGTCGAGAAGATGCCCGTGTCGATCACGCTCGGCCTGTGGTCGACGCTGATCGCCTATCTGATCTCGATCCCTCTGGGCATCGCCAAGGCCACGCGGGACGGGACGCGTTTCGACACCTGGACCTCGGGCGTGATCATCATGGCCTATGCGATCCCGGCCTTCCTCTTCGCGGTGGTGCTGATGGTGCTGTTCGCGGGCGGCAGCTATTGGCAGATCTTTCCGCTGCGCGGCCTGACATCCGACAATTTCGCGGACCTGTCGGTCTGGGGCAAGATCAAGGACTATGCCTGGCACGCCACACTGCCGGTGATTGCCGCCACCATCAGCAGCTTTGCCACGCTGACGCTCCTGACCAAGAACAGCTTTCTGGACGAGATCAACAAGCAGTACGTGATGACCGCCCGCGCCAAGGGCCTGACCGAACGCCGGGTCCTCTACGGCCACGTCTTCCGCAACGCGATGCTGATCGTGATCGCGGGCTTTCCGGCGATGTTCCTGGGGGTGTTCTTCGGGTCGTCGATCCTGATCGAGACGATCTTCTCTCTGGACGGGCTGGGGCGCCTTGGCTTCGAGGCCGCGGTGCAGCGCGACTATCCGGTGATCTTCGGCACGCTCTACGTCTTCGGGCTGATGAGCCTGGTCGTGGGCATCCTGTCCGACCTGATGTATGTCTTCGTCGATCCGCGCATCGATTTCGAGCGGAGGGCCGGCTGATGGCCATGTCGGAACTGAACCGCCGCCGCTGGCGCAACTTCCGCCGCAACGGCCGCGCCTTCTGGTCGCTGGTGATCTTTGCCGTGCTGTTCGTCACTGCGATGTTCGCCGAGGTCGTGGCCAACGACAAACCCGTGGTCGTCAGCTATCGCGGCGACCTCTACTGGCCCGCCTACAACTTCTACCCCGAGACCGCGTTCGGCGGCGATTTCGGCACCGAGGCGATCTATCGCGACGAGGCGGTGCAGTGCCTGATCGTCTCGGGCGGGCGCGAGGAATGCTGGGACAACCCCGAGGGGTTCATGGCCGCGGTGCAGTCGGGTTCGACCGACGTGCCGACGGCCGAGCAGGGCTGGATGATCTGGCCGCCGATCCCCTATCATTACCGGACCATCAACAACGTGGGCACCGCGCCCTCCGCGCCGGACGCGAACCACTGGCTGGGCACCGACGACACGGCGCGGGACGTGCTGGCGCGGGTGATCTACGGGTTCCGCACCTCGATCCTGTTCACGCTGATCGTGACGGTGGTGGCCTCGACCATCGGCATCGCGGCGGGGGCGATCCAGGGCTACTTCGGCGGACGCACCGACCTTGTGTTCCAGCGCGTGCTGGAGATATGGGCCTCGACGCCCAGCCTCTACGTCATCATCATCCTCTTCGCGATCCTGGGGCGCAGCTTCTGGCTGCTGGTCTTCGTGACCATCCTCTTCGGCTGGCCCGCGCTGGTCGGCGTGGTGCGGGCAGAGTTCCTGCGGGCGCGCAACTTCGAATATGTCCGCGCGGCCCGCGCCCTGGGGGTCAGCGACCGGGTCATCATGTTCCGCCACATCCTGCCCAATGCCATGGTCGCCACGCTGACCATGCTGCCCTTCGTGGTGACCGGCACGATCAGCGGCCTCGCCGCGCTGGACTATCTGGGCTACGGCCTGCCCGCGGGCGCGGCCTCCCTGGGCGAGATGGCCCTTCAGGCCAAGCAGAACCTGCAGGCGCCCTGGCTGGCCTTCACCTCCTTCTTCACCTTCGCGATCATGCTGTCGCTGCTGGTGTTCATCTTCGAGGGCATCCGCGACGCCTTCGACCCGCGAAAGACCTTCCGATGAGCGATCTGCCCATCCGTCCCGCCCCCGGCGCCCCCGCCGCCGTGGCCGAGAGCCATGGCGGGTCCATGCCAGGAGAGGCCGAGGCCCGGCCCGTCCCTGCGCCGCCCTCGGACGCGGTTCTGGCCGTCACCGACCTGCGCATCGGCTTTCGCAGTGAGGGGCAGGTGATCCCCGCCGTCAAGGGCGTCAGCTTCCACATCGCGCGGGGCGAGACGGTGGCGATCGTCGGCGAATCCGGGTCGGGCAAGTCGGTCACGGCGCTCTCCACGGTGCAGCTTCTGGGCGCGTCGGCGGTGGTCGAGGGGTCGGTGAAATACGCGGGCCGCGAGATGGTCGGCGCCCCCGACCGCGCCCTGCGCGAGATCCGCGGCAATGACATCAGCTTCATCTTCCAGGAGCCGATGACCTCGCTGAACCCGCTGCACACCCTGGAGAAGCAGCTGTCCGAAAGCCTGGCGCTGCATCAGGGTCTGACGGGCGCCAAGGCGCGGGCGCGCATCGTGGAGCTGCTGACCCGCGTCGGCATCCGCGACCCGGAAACGCGGCTGGCCGATTACCCGCACCAGCTGTCGGGCGGGCAGCGCCAGCGCGTGATGATCGCCATGGCGCTGGCCAACGGCCCGGACCTGCTGATCGCGGACGAGCCCACGACCGCGCTGGACGTGACCATCCAGGCCCAGATCCTGGCGCTTCTGGCCGAGTTGAAGGCGACCGAGGGGCTGTCGATGCTGTTCATCAGCCACGATCTGGGCATCGTGCGCCGCATCGCGGACCGGGTCTGCGTGATGAAGGACGGAGAGATCGTCGAACAGGGCCCGGTCGAGGCGATCTTTGCCGATCCCCGCCACCCCTACACCCGCAAGCTGCTGGCGGCGGAACCGCAGGGGCAGGCGCGACCCGTGCCGCCGGACGCGCCGGTGATGGTCGAGACGCGCGACCTGAAGGTCTGGTTTCCCATCAAGCGCGGGCTTCTGCGCCGGGTGACCGGCCATGTGAAGGCGGTGGACGGCGCGACGCTCAGCCTGCGCGCCGGAGAGACCCTGGGCGTGGTGGGCGAATCCGGGTCGGGCAAGACGACGCTGGCCCTGGCGATCATGCGGCTGATCGAGAGCCGGGGGCCGATCCTCTATCTGGGCCAGGACATCCAGGGCTGGTCCGGGCCGCGCCTGCGCCGCCTGCGCCGCGACATGCAGATCGTGTTCCAGGACCCCTATGGCAGCCTGTCCCCCCGCATGACGGTCGAGCAGATCATCACCGAGGGCCTGGGCGTCCACGGGGTCGAGCCGGGCCGCGACCGCCGCCGGATGGTCGCCGAGATCATGGCCGAGGTCGGCCTGAACCCCGAGATGATGCACCGCTATCCGCACGAGTTCAGCGGCGGGCAGCGCCAGCGCATCGCCATCGCCCGCGCGATGATCCTGCGCCCCAAGGTCGTCGTGCTGGACGAGCCGACCAGCGCGCTGGACATGACCGTGCAGGTCCAGATCGTGGACCTGCTGCGCGACCTGCAGGAGCGGCACGGGCTGGCCTTCCTGTTCATCAGCCACGACCTGCGCGTGGTGCGCGCCATGGCGCATCACATCATGGTCATGCGCGCGGGCGAGGTGATCGAGCAGGGCAGCACCGCGCAGATCTTCGACGCCCCGCGCGAGGAGTACACCCGCGCCCTGCTGCGCGCGGCCTTTCCGATCCACGCATGAGGATCCTGTTCGTCCACCAGAACTTTCCGGGCCAGTTTCCGCATCTGGCACCTGCCCTGGCCGCGCGGGGCCATGAGGTCCTGGCCCTGACCGACGAGAAGAACGAGCGCAGCAGCCCGATCCGCACCCTGCGCTACAAGGCGCCGGAACCCGTAGAGACCGCCAGCGTGCTGGGACGCAGCTATGCCGAGCATGCCGAACGCGGGCTGCTGGCGGCGCGGGGCGCGCGCGCGCTGCGCGACCGGCACGGGTTTCACCCCGATGTCATCATCGGCCATCCGGGCTGGGGCGAGACGCTGTTCCTGAAGGAGATCTGGCCGCAGGCGCGCCTGCTGGTCTATGCCGAGCTGATGTACCGCACCCGCGGCCATGACGTGGGCTTCGACCCCGAGGTCAGCCCCGACCGGGACGAGACGCGCTTCATGACCGTGGCGCGGTCCGCGCATCTGATCCAGGCGCTGGTGCAGGCGGATGCGGCCATCGCGCCGACCCGCTATCAGGCCGACAGCTTTCCGTCCGAGCTGCGCGGCAAGATCACCGTGATCCATGACGGCATCGACACGGCGCGCGTGTCGCCCGACCCCGATGCCGTCCTGACCCTGCCCGACGGGCCGACGCTGCGCGCGGGGGACGAGGTCCTGTCCTATGTCTCGCGCTCGCTGGAGCCCTATCGCGGCTTTCACAGCTTCATGCGCGCGCTGCCCGCGGTGATGGAGGCGCGACCCCATGCCCAGGTGGTGCTGGTGGGCGCGGACGGCACCAGCTACGGCGGCAAGCCGCGCGACGCGAACAGCTGGAAGGACAAGATGCTGGCCGAGCTGGGCGGGCGTCTGGACCTGTCGCGGCTGCATTTCCTGGGGCGGGTGCCCTATGCGGACTATCTGGCGCTGATCCGGGTGGCGCGGGTGCATTGCTATCTGACCTATCCCTTCGTGCTGTCCTGGTCGCTGACCGAGGCGATGGCGGCGGGGGCCTATGTCGTGGGATCGGACACCGAGCCGGTGCGCGAGCTGATCACCGACGGGGTGAACGGCCGGCTGGTCGGGTTCTTCGACCGCGAGGCCCTGTCGGCGGCGCTGATCCGCGGGCTGGCGGGCGATCCGGACGCGCCCGCGATCCGGGCGGCGGCGCGGCGCACCATCACCGAGGGCTATGATCTGTCATCGCGGTCGCTGCCGCGCCAGATTGCCTGGGTGGAAAGCCAGGGCGCGATGCGCTAGACCCGTGCGACCCCGACGACGAGGCCCCCATGACCCAGATCCGGCTGACCAATACCCGCACCCGCCGCAAGGAGGATTTCGTCCCCATCGACGCAGGCAACGTGCGTCTCTATCTGTGCGGGCCGACGGTCTATGACCGGGCGCATCTGGGCAATGCGCGGCCGGTGCTGGTGTTCGATCTGCTGGTGCGGCTGCTGCGGCATGTTTATGGCGCGGGCGCGGTCACCTATGTGCGCAACTTCACCGACGTGGACGACAAGATCAACGCCGAGGCGCAGCGCCGTCGCGACGCCGGGTCGGAGCTGTCGCTGGAGGCGCTGATCGCCGAGCGGACCGAGGAGACGATCGGCTGGTATCACGCCGACATGGATGCGTTGGGCGCCCTGCGCCCGGATCACGAGCCGCGCGCGACCGCCTATATCGGCCAGATGATCGCCATGAATGCCGATCTGATCGCCAAGGGCCATGCCTATGAGGCCGAGGGGCATGTGCTGTTCGACGTGCGCTCCTTTCCGGATTACGGCAATCTGTCGGGCCGGTCGGTCGACGACATGATCGCGGGCGCGCGGGTCGAGGTGGCGCCGTTCAAGCGCGACCCGATGGATTTCGTGCTGTGGAAGCCGTCGTCCGACGACCTGCCGGGCTGGGACAGCCCCTGGGGGCGCGGGCGTCCGGGCTGGCACATCGAATGTTCGGCGATGTCGGCGGCGCTGCTGGGGCCGCATTTCGACATCCATGGCGGCGGCATCGACCTGCAGTTCCCCCACCACGAGAACGAGATCGCCCAGAGCTGCTGCGCCCACCCGCAGGCGGGTTTCGCCAATGTCTGGCTGCACAACGAGATGCTGCAGGTCGAGGGAAAGAAGATGTCCAAGTCCCTGGGCAACTTCTTCACCGTGCGCGACCTGCTGGACCGGGGCGTGCCGGGCGAGGTGATCCGCTTCGTGATGCTCTCCACCCATTACCGCAAGCCGATGGACTGGACCGAGGCCAAGGCGCAGGAGGCCGAAGCGGTGCTTCGGCGGTGGCACGGGCTTGTCGCGGGCATCGAGCCCGCGCCAAGCCCGGCACCCGCGCTGATCGAGGCGCTTGCCGATGACCTGAACGCTGCGGGTGCCATCGCGGTGTTGCACGAGCTTGCGGCCAAGGGGGATGCGGCGGGATTGCTGGCCTCGGCGCGGATGCTGGGGCTGCTGCTGCCGGGGATGGGCGCGTGGGCCGCGGCCGATGACGACGCGGCGGCGCTGATCGAGGGGCTGCTGGCGGCCCGTCTGGCGGCGCGGCAGGGGCGCGACTTCGCCACGGCAGACGCGATCCGCGACGGGTTCGCGGCCGCCGGCGTGGCGGTCAAGGACACGGCGCAGGGGCCGGAATGGTCGCTGGCGCCGGGGTTCGACCCCGCGCGGCTGGCCGCGCTGGCGCGGGCGCATGGCGCATGACGCTGGAGGCCTGCACCGAGAGCCTGCGCCAGCATGACCCCGACCGCTTCGGTGCGGTGCTGGTGGCCGAGCCGCAGGACCGCCCGGCGCTGGTCACGCTCTATGCGCTGAACCTGGAGGTCGCCCGCGCACCCTTCCAGTCGGCCGAACCGATGCTGGCCGAGATGCGGCTGCAATGGTGGGTCGACCGGCTGGAGGAGATGGGCCGCGGCACCGCGCCGCCGCTGCATGACGTGCTGACGCCCCTGTGGGAGGCCTGGGGGGCGGAGGCTGGCGGGCTGGCCGCCCTGGCCGAACCGCGCCGCCGCGACTGCGAGCGCCAGCCCTTCGCTACCCCCGACGCGGTCGCCCGCTATGTCGAGGAGACGGCGGGGCAGCTGATGTGGCTGGCCGCGCGGCGCTGCGGGGCGACCGAAGGCGCGCGCGAGGTGGTTGCCCATCAGGCGCGCGGTGCGGGGCTGGCCGCGTGGCTGCGCGCGCTGCCGCAATTGCAGGCAGTCCGGTTGGGGCTGGAACCGGCGCGCCCCGAGGACGCACGGGTCTTGGCCGAACAGGCGCGCGACGGGCTGCGCATGGCCGCGCGGATGCACCGCAAGCTGCCGCGCCGGGCGGCGGCGGCGCTCTATCCCGGCCCCCGCGTGCCGCGCCTGCTGTCCGAGATCATGGCCGGGCGCACCGATCCGTTCGAGGCCACCACCGCGATCACGCCGTTTCAGCGGCGCGCATCGCTGGCGCGGCTGGCGCTGACCGGGCATTGGTGGCGCTAGGCGGGCCAGAAACCTCTTTTCCTCGCGCGCGGCCTGTGACAGCAATTGCGAAAGGCCCGGCGGGGCGGACGGAAGGGGATCGCCATGGCAAAGGCCAAGTTCGACGACCAGGCACGGGCCGGGCTGTCGCTGATCGCGCCGCCGTTCCTGTATGCGCTGGTGATCCTGGCGGCGCCGCTGCTGACCATCCTGGCCTACAGCTTCCTGACCGACGGCTATCTGGAGGTCATCCGCGAATTCACCCTGGACAACTATGCCCAGGTGCTGACCGACCCGATCGTGCGGACCGTCATGCTGCGGTCGCTGATGGTGGCGGCCATCGTGACGCTGGCCACCGTGGTGATGGCCTTTCCGGTCGCCTATTACGTCAGCTTCTGCGTGCGGCCCGAAAAGAAAGCCATGTGGCTGTTCCTGATCACGATTCCCTTCTGGACCAGCTATCTGATCCGGGTGTTCCTGTGGAAGGTGATCCTGGGATACAACGGCGTCATCAACTCGTCCCTGACGGGCCTTGGCATCATCGACGAGCCGCTGACCTTCATCCTCTACAACACCAACGCGATCGTGCTGACGCTGGCCCATGCCTATGCGCCCTTCGCGATCCTGCCGATCTTCGTCGCGCTGGAGAAGATCGACCGATCCCTGCTGGAAGCCGGGCGCGATCTGGGCGAAAGTCGGCTGATGACCTTCTGGCGGGTGACGCTGCCCCTGGCGATGCCGGGCGTCATCGCGGCGGTGCTGATCGTCTTCATCCCGACCATCGGCGACTATGTCACGCCCGAGGTCATCGGCGGCGGCAAGATCCCGATGATCGCCAACCTGATCCAGGTCCAGATGCTGGCGCTGGACAACCGGCCCCTGGGATCGGCGCTGGCGGTGACGGCCATGGCCATCGTGGCGGTGGTCAGCCTGGTCTTCCTGTTCCTCAACCGCCGTTTCCTCAGGGTGCGCCAATGAACCGACAGGGACGCGGGCTTCAGGCCTATGCCATCTTCTATCTGCTGTTTCTCTATGCGCCGATCATCCTGCTGCCGATGTTCGCGCTGAACTCCGGCACGATCATCGCCTTTCCGCTGCAGGGGGTGACGACCGACTGGTTCCGGCAGATGTGGGGCGACGCGACGCTGCGCCGGGCGCTGACCAATTCGCTGACCGTGGCGGTTGCCTCGTCCATCCTGGCCACCTGCTTCGGCATCTTCGCGGCGCGGGCCTCGACCCGCTTCGCCTTTCCGGGCAAGGGCGGGATGATGGGCTTCATCATGCTGCCCATGGTGCTGCCCGAGATCATCGTGGCCATGTCGCTGCTGGTCGTGCTGCTGGGCATGGGGGTGCAGCTGTCGCTGATGACGGTCATCGCCGGGCACACGCTGATCTGCATGCCCTATGCCATCGCCGTGCTGACCACCGCCTTCTCGTCGCTGGACCGCAGCCTGGAGGAGGCGGCCTATGACCTGGGCGAGAGCAAGTGGGGCGCGTTCCGTCTGGTCACGCTTCCTCTGGTCATGCCGGGCATCATCAGCGCGCTGCTGATCAGCTTCACCATCAGTTTGGACGAGTTCATCCTGGCCTTCTTCCTGGCGGGGAACGAACCGACGCTGCCCACCTACATCTTCAGCCAGCTGCGCTTTCCGCGCGCGATCCCCGTCATCATGGCGTTGGGCACGGTGCTGGTGATCCTGTCGATCGTCCTTCTGTCGATCGGCGAATATTTCCGCCGCCGGGGCAATGCCCGCATCGGCGGCAAGCCCACCGGGGGGTTGATGTGACCGAAGCCAAGCCGATGATCGAATGCAAGGGCGTCCACAAGTATTACGGCGACTATCACGCGCTGCGAGGGATCGACCTGACCATCCGGGCCGGAGAGTTCTTCTCCCTGCTGGGCCCGTCGGGCTGCGGCAAGACCACGCTTCTGCGCACCATCGCGGGCTTCGAGGACATCAGCGACGGCGCCATCCTGATCGGCGGCAAGCGCATGGAGGAGGTGCCCGCGAACAAGCGGCCCACCAACATGGTGTTCCAGTCCTATGCCATCTTCCCGCATCTGACCGTTGCCGAGAATGTGGCCTTCGGCCTGCGCCGCGATCCGCGCAGCAAGGCCGAGAAGGCCGCTGCGGTCGAGGAGGCGCTGGCGATGGTCGGCCTCAAGGGATACGGCGCGCGCTCCGCGCATGCCCTGTCGGGCGGCCAGCGGCAGCGGGTGGCACTGGCCCGCGCGCTGATCCTCAAGCCCAAGGTGCTGCTTCTGGACGAGCCGCTGTCCGCGCTGGACCGCAAGATGCGCGAGCAGATGCAGGTCGAGCTGATCAAGCTGCAGCGGCAGGTCGGCATCACCTTCGTCCTGGTCACCCATGACCAGGAGGAGGCGCTGGTCATGTCCGACCGCATCGCCGTGATGTTCGAGGGCGAGATCGCGCAGCTGGACGGCCCCGAGGCCCTCTATGCCCGCCCGGCCACGCGCCGGGTCGCGGATTTCATCGGGGTGATGAACTTCCTGCCCGCCACGATCCTGTCGGAGATCGGCGGCATGGTCACCGTCGATGTCGCGGGCCTGGGGACGGTCGAGCTGCCCGAGCGCCAGATCAGCCGCGCCAACCCGGATGATGCGGGGGACGTGATCGGCTTTCGCCCCGAGACGATGACGCTGGTCGCTCCGGGCGCGACCCATACGCAGCCGCGCGAGACCAACGCCACCATCGACGAGGTCGTCTATTACGGCGACATGACCTATTACGACCTGCGCCTGGACGGGGTCGCGCGCGACGACGGCAAGTCGCGCACGGTCCGCATCTCCATGCGCAACGTCTTTGGCCGCGACGTGCAGGAGGTCGGGACGCGGACCCGGCTGGCCTGGTCGCCCGGATCGCTCGTGCTGTTCCGCTAGCGCGGCGTCAGCCTGACCCGGATCCCGTCGCGCGCCCGGATCGTCAGCCGCGCCACGGGCATCGGCTGGCGGTCGGTCACCTCCAGCCGCCATCGCGCGGTGATCGTGGCCAGCATCACCACCCCCTCGACCATCGCCAGCCCTGCGCCGGGGCAGGCGCGGGGCCCGGCCGAGAACGGCAGGAAGGCCGCGCGGGCGCTGGCCTTGCCTTCCGGCCTGTCCCACCGGGCGGGGTCGAAATCGTCGGGCCGGTCCCACAGCCGGTTGTGCCGGTGCAGGTGCCACGGTGAGATGACCAGCTGCGCCCCGCGCGGCACGCGCCGGTCGCGGAACGTCTCGGGCGCCGTGGCCTCACGCGCGAACATCGCAACGGCGGGATAGAGGCGCAGCGCCTCGCGGAACACGGCGCGGGTGACGCGCAGTCCGCCGACGCTAGCGAAATCGTCGAGGGTCGCGGCCTCCGCCGCCACGCGCTCCTGCCAGTCGGGATGGGCGGCCAGCAGCCACAGCGCCCAGGCCAGGACCGAGGCGCTGGTCTCGTGCCCGGCGAGGAACATCACTGCGACCTGGTCGATCATCTCGGCCTCCGAGAAGGGCGTGCCGGTCTCGGGGTCGGGGGTGGTCATGATCCGCGTGGCCAGATCGTCGGGCGCGGTGCCCGCCGCGATGGCCCCGCGACGCGCGCGCACCAGATCGCCGATCAGCCCGCGGATGCGCGCGGCGGTGGCGCGGGTGCGGCGCGAATGCGGTCGCGGCATCCAGGCGGGCAGGGGCAGCAGGGCGGCCAAGTTCACCAGGGGCTGGGCGGCCTGATGGTCGCGGAACGCCTCGAACACGTCGGACGCGATGCGATGTTCGACGGGCAGCGAGAACAGCGTGCGAAAGATCACGTCGGCGGCGGCATGGGCGGCCTGCGGCTCGATGTCCTGCGCGCCCGGTTCCAGCCGCAGGCTGGCCGCGCGCGCGGCGGCCAGCACGGCGGGAAAGCTGTCGCGCAGCCGGCCGCCGTCGAAGGCCGGGTCGATGATGCGCCGCTGGCGGGCCCAATCCGCGCCGTTCGCGATGAAGACGCCGTTGCCCAGCAGGGGTGCCAGACCCTCGCGCATGCGGTTCGATTTCGGAAAGTCGCCCGGCCGTTCCTGCAGGATCAGCCGGATCAGCGCCGGATCGTTGCAGAAGAAGCTGTGGATCAGCGGATTGCGGAATTCGGCCATCCACGCGCCGTAGAGCCGTTCGGGCAGCGCGCCCAGCAGGTCGCGCCGGAACCCGCGGATCAGCCCGCGCAGGGTGCCGCGCCCCTCCGCGCCCCGGGGCCGGGGCGTCACCGCGCGCCCACGGGCCGGGTGATCCGCGCGGGCGAGGGCGCGCGGCCTGCGAACCGCTGCGCCAGCGTCCGCGGGCCGGCGGTGATGGCGAAATAGTCGTAATCTCCGGGCCGGTCGAAGGCGCAGAGATACTGGAAATGCAGCCGGAACCAGCGGTTCCTGAGCGCCGCCAGCCGTTCGGGCGACAGGGTGTGGCTGTAGGCCGCCGAGAGGACCAGCGGGCCGCGCTGTTCCGCCCCGCCCAGCCCGCAGACCGCGACGGGATCGCAGAGCGCGAAGCAGCAGGCATCGCCCGGCGCGGTCACATCCAGCCAGAACAGCCGGTCGCTGCGCGAGAGCCAGGCCAGATCGTCGCGCAGCCGCGTCGCGTCGGGCAGGAAGGCCGCCATCGGCACGACCTGCCCAAGGGTCAGCAGCGACAGGGCCGGGCCGGGGGCCTGACGCGCGCGCAGCAGGTCGGCCAGCAGCGACACCGCCAGATAGGCGCCCGAGGAATGGCCCACGACCAGCACCTCGTCGGGGCCGTCGTCCAGGATCGCGTCCAGACGGGCGCGGAAGGCGGTCAGGCGCGCCTCCAGCGCGGGCGGATAGGCGCCGCGATCGGCCGCGGTGAAGGCATAGTCGTGCATCAGGTAATAGGCAAAAAGGCGGCCATCCAGCCGCCGCCCGGCCACCAGCACGGCCCAGGCCGCCGCCGCGCCCAGGGCCAGACCCGGCCAGCCGCCGACCAGCCACGCGGCCAGCGCCCCCGCCAGGACCGCCAGCGCCAGTTGCGCCAGCAGCACCGCGATGGGATAGAGCGCCGCGATGACCGGCCCGCGCCGCAGCCGCATCAGCCGCCACAGGGTGCCAGTGGCGATATAGGTCCAGGCGGTGCGCACCATCTGCAGATAGGTGCCCGCGATGCCGCGCCGCATGGAGGCCTGCACGATGTCGGACCAGACGGCGACCTCGATCACCGTGGCGGTGTCACGCCCCTCGACGCGGCCGTGGACGGCCCAGGCAAAGCCCTCGGCCTGCGCCTTGGTGATGCGCAGCCGGTGACCCGAGATGCGGGCCTGATCGGCGCCCTCGCGGCGATACAGCTCGCGATAGCGGCGCGGCGGGATCGGGTCGAAACCGGGCAGGTAGAGGACATGGCGTCGGAACGGCGGTTGCATCGGGCCTCTGGGCTATCCCCGAAAGAATAGGGGGAAATCCCGCTCCGGCAAGGCCGCTTTCCGCGGCGTGCCTAACGCGCCTGCCAGCGCGCCTCCAACGCCTCGATGGCGGCGATCCGCTGTGCGGTGGGCGGGTGCGACAGGAACCAGGCGGGCGGGCGTGCGCCGCCCGCGCCGGTCAGCGCCTCCAGCTTGCGGAACAGCGACTTCTGCGGCGCGGTGCCGAGGCCCGCCTTGATCATCAGCGCGCTGGCGAAGCGGTCGGCCTCGAACTCGTCCTGGCGCGACAGGCGGGCGGCGACGGCGGTTGCGATCAGGTTGGCGATCCACGTGCCCACGCCCGGCAGGATGCGCCCCAGCACCCCGGCCAGCGCCATGCGGATGGCGTTCTGGCCCGCGAAGTCGATCATCCGGCGGCGCGAATGGCCCAGGCTGACATGGCCCAGCTCATGCGCGACGACGCTGGCCAGCTCCTCGGGGGTGACCTCTCCGGCGTCCAGCTTGCGCAGGAAGCCGCGGGTCAGGAAGATGCGCCCGTCGGGGGCGGCCAGCCCGTTCACCGGCTCGACCTCGTAGACATGGGCGCGGATCGGGGGCAGGTCCATCGCGCGGCCCAACCGCTCCAGCATGGGCGTCAGGCGGGGATGGGTCAGGGGCGTGGCCTTCTGGTTCAGCTCCTGCCGCAGGCGCCATGCGGAGAAGAACCACATCGCGACCAGATAGAGCGCCAGCAGGATGAAGGGCAGGTAACGCATCATGCCCCCTATATGGCGGCGTCCGACCGCCCGCGCCAGAGCCTGCGCCCGGCCCAGAACGCCGCAGCCAGCAGGGCCGCCGCCGCCAGCGCCTTGAGGGCCGCGGCCTCGTCCCCGCGAAAGCCGCGCCCGGCCAGATGCCCCGCGCCCAGATGCAGCGCGGCCCAGAGCATCTCTCCGGGGATGGAGGCGGCCATGAACCGCGCCAGCGACAGCCCCGCCGCCCCCGCGACATAGTTCGTGGCCGGCCCAAGCGGCGTGACCAGCCAGCGCGACAGGAACACCGCCCCCGCCCCGCACCGCGCGATCAGCGCCTGCGCGCGTGCCAGGATCGCGCCCCGCCGGCCGCGCATCAGCCACGGCCGCATCCGGCGCGCCAGCAGGAACGCCGCCGCATCGCCCGCGCTGGCGCCCAGCACGGCGCCCAGCCCGATCAGCGTCAGGTCCAGATGCCCTGTCCCCGTCAGCGCCCCTGCCGCGACCAGCAGCGCCGAGGTCGGCATCGGCACCATCATGCAGGACAGGAAGGCCATCGCCCCGACCAGCCACGGCCCCCAGACCGGCAGCAGGGCGGCCAGGTCGGCGATCATCCCAGCAGCCGCATGGCGCGCGTCAGCCCGTCCAGCGTCAGGGGCAGCATCCGGTCGGGAAAGATCTGCCGCACCATGCCGATGGACTGGGTGTGGCGCCAATGCGCCTCGGGGACGGGGTTCAGCCAGGCGTGGTCGGGCCAGGTCTCGGCCAGGCGCTGCAGCCAGACCTGCCCGGATTCGGGGTTCCAGTGTTCATTGGCCCCGCCCGGCACCGCGATCTCGTAGGGCGACATCGACGCGTCCCCCACCACGATGCATTTGTAGTCGCGGCCGAAGCGGCGCAGCACCTCCCATGTGGGGGTCTGCGCGTCCCACCGGCGGCGGTTGTCGGTCCACACGCCCTCATAGAGGCAGTTGTGGAAGTAGAAATGCTGCATGTGCTTGAATTCGGCGCGGGCGGCGCTGAACAGCTCGTCCACCACGCGGATGTGGTCGTCCATGCTGCCGCCCACGTCCAGGAACAGCAGCACCTTGACCGCGTTGCGCCGTTCGGGCCGGGTCCGCACGTCGATATAGCCGTGATCGGCGGTGGCGCGGATCGTGCCGGGCAGGTCCAGCTCGTCCGCGGCCCCGTGGCGGGCCCATTGGCGCAAGCGCTTCAGCGCGACCTTGATGTTGCGGGTGCCCAGCTCGGCGGTGTCGTCGAAATCGCGGAACTCGCGTCTGTCCCAGACCTTGACGGCACGGCGGTGACGGCTTTCATCCTGGCCGATGCGCACGCCTTCGGGGTTGTAGCCATGGGCGCCGAAGGGCGAGGTTCCTGCCGTCCCGATCCACCTGTTGCCGCCCTGATGGCGGCCCTTCTGTTCGGCCAGCCGCTCGCGCAGTTTCTCCATCAGCGCCTGAAAGCTGCCGCTGCCCTGGACCTGGGCCTTCTCCTCATCCGTCAGCAGCTTTTCGGCCAGCTTCGCCAGCCACTCGCGGGGCAGGGTGCGTTCGTCCAGAAGCGCCTCGGTCGGGATCGTCTCCAACCCCGAGAAGGTCTCCGCGAAGGCGCGGTCGAAGCGGTCCAGATGGCGTTCGTCCTTGACCAGCACCATCCGGGCCAGCGCGTGGAACCCCTCGACCGTGGTGCCGTCCAGGCCCGCGCCCATGCCCTCCATCAGGTCCAGCCATTCCCGCAGCGAGACCGGAACTCCGTGCCGGCGCAGGCTGTCGAGGAAGGGCAGGAACATCAGGCCATCCGGTGAACGATGATCGTGGCGAACACCCCGATCATGGCCAGTCCCAGGGCAAAGGCAATGGCGTATTGCACCCGGTCGGCGCGCGTACCGCCCAGCTGCCCGGCGCGGCGCCAGCCCAGGGCGGCCCCGATGATGATGGCTGCGATGACGATCATGGCTGTCCTTCCCGTGGCATGCTGTGGCGCAGATACCCCGCGCGCACCCGGCCCGCAACCGGCGTGGGGGGCGGTCAGGCCGCGGGGGTCAGCATGTCGCGGAAGGCGTGCCAGCTGGCCTTGGGGGTGCGGACCATCGTGTCGTAATCCACATGGACCAGCCCGAAGCGCGGGCCATAGCCGAAGGCCCATTCGTAATTGTCCAGAAGCGACCAGTAGAAGAAGCCCCGCACATCGACCCCCTGGTCGATCGCGGCCTTGGTCGCGCGCAGGTGGTCGGCGATGAACTGCACCCGGCGGGCATCGTCGGCGATGTCCGCGCCGGCCTCCAGCGCCATGCCGTTCTCGGTGACATAGAGGGGCAGGTCGCCGGTGTGGTCGCGCTTCAGGCGGGTCAGGAACTCGGTCAGGCCCTCGGGGCGGATCTCCCAATCCATCTGCGTCTTGGGCAGCGGGCCGGGCGCTTCGCTGGCATGCGGCCAGAGGCCGTCATTGCCGGTGTAGAGACGTCGCGTGTAGTAGTTCACGCCCAGCCAGTCCAAGGGCTGCGCGATCAGGACCATGTCCTCCTGCCAGCCGTCGGGCAGGTGCGGGCCGATCCCCTCCAGCGCGGCATCGGGATAGCCCTGGCCCATCAGCGCGCGGATGAACCACTGGTTGTAGATCGCGTCCTGGGTCGCGGCCGCGCGGGCGGCCTCGGGGGTGTCATCGGCGGGGTGGCTGGTCTCGAAGTTCAGCACGATGCCCAGGTTCGTCGCGCCCTCCGCGCGCAGGGCCTGCATCGCGGTGCCATGGGCCAGCAGGACATGGTGCATCGCGCGGCTGGCGGCGCGGATGTCGCGCAGGCCCGGCGCATGCGCCCCGATGAAATGCGACAGCCAGGCGATGCACCACGGCTCGTTCAGGGTGGCGGCCGAGGCCACGCGGTCGCCGATGCGGGCGTTGATCGTGGTGCAGAGATCCGCGAATTTCGCCGCCACGTCGCGGTTCTGCCAGCCGCCCTGCGCGGACAGCGCGGCGGGCAGGTCCCAGTGGTGATAGGTCAGGAAGGGTTTCAGGCCGCGTTCCAGCATGCCGTCCACAAGGCGGTCGTAGAAATCCAGGCCCTCGGGGTTCACCGTCACCCCGTCCGGCATCACCCGCGCCCAGGAGGTCGAGAAGCGATAGGCCCCGAAGCCCGCATCGCGCACCAGGTCCAGGTCCTGCGGCCAGAGCGTCAGGTGATCGCAGGCGCGGCTGCCGTCGGTGCCGTCCATGATGGTGCCGGGCGTGGCGGCAAAGGTGTCCCAGTGGGAGAGGCCCGCGCCCGCGGTGCCCTCGATCTGATAGGCGGAGGTGGCGGCGCCGAAGGTGAAGCCTTCGGGAAAGTCGGTGCGGGGGGGCAGCATGGGTCTCTCCTCCTGGTGGCGGTAACAGGGTGCCATGTGCGGCGGGCGGTGGGAAGGGGTCAGGCGCGCGGGGCCAGCTGCCGCCAGCCGAAGGCCAGCACGAAGAGGGCCGTCAGGATCACGATGATGGTCGGCGCGGGCGCGCTGTCCAGCCAGAAGCTGGCCCAGATGCCCGCCAGGCTGGCCGCGACCGCGACGGCGGTGGCCAGGGCCATCATCACCGCCAAGCGGCGGGTCAGCAGGAAGGCGATGGCGCCGGGCGCGATCAGCAGGCCCACGGCCAGGATGATCCCCACCGCCGACAGCATCGCCACAACCGATGCCGCGATCATCGCCAGCATCCCGTAATGCAGCCAGCCCACCGACAGCCCCGACACCCGCGCCTGCACCGGATCGAAGGCCAGCAGCGCAAAGTCCCGCCATTTCAGCAGCAGGGCCAGCGTCACCACGGCGGCGATGGGCAGGGCCTTGGCGAAATCGCCCGGCCCGATGCCCAGGATGTTGCCGAACAGGATGTGGTCCAGGTGCACGCCCGGCGGAAAGACCGTGAACAGGATCAGCCCGACCGCGAACATGCCCGCCATCACCACGCCAAGCGCGGTATCAGGCTTGATGCGGCTGTTGGCGTCCAGCCAGCCGGACGACAACGCGCAGATCATGCCCGCCGCGAAGGCTCCGACCAGCAGCGGCAGGCCCATCGCATAGGCCAGCACGATGCCCGGCAGGACCGCGTGGCTGATGCCGTCGCCCATCAGCGCCCATCCCTTGAGGACCAGAAAGCAGGACAGCAGCGCCGCCGGGATGGCCACGATCACCGCGATCATCGCGGCATCGGCCATGAACGGAAAGGTGAAGGGCAGGATCAGGCCGTTCATGTCCGCCCCTCGACCGCGTCACGGGCGCGGCGGCGCGTGGCGCGCAGCCCGTGGGTGGGGGCAAAGACGAAGGCCACCAAAAAGATCAGCGTCTGCAGCGTCACGATGATGCCGCCCGTCGCGCCGTCCAGAAAGAAGCTGGCATAGGCGCCGATGGCCGAGGTGGTGGTGCCGATCACGACCGAAATGACGATCAGCCGCGGAAAGCGGTCGGTCAGCAGATAGGCCGTGGCCCCCGGCGTCACCACAAGCGCGATTACCAGAAAGGCGCCGACGGTCTGCATCGCGGCCACGGTGGAGGCGGCCAGCAGGGTGAAGAACAGCGCCTTCATGCGGTTCGGGTGCAGGCCGATGGTGCGGGCGTGGGTCTCGTCGAAGAACACCACCATCAGGTCGCGCCATTTCATCAGAAGGATCGCCAGCGAGACGGTCGAGATTAGCACCAGCTGGATCACGTCGCCCGGCGCGATGGCCAGGATGTTGCCCATCGTGATCGCCTGCAGGTCCACCGCGACCGGGTTCAGAGACACCATGAACAGCCCGATGCCGAAGAAGCCGGTGAAAATCAGCCCGATGATCGCGTCCTGTTTGAGCCCCGTGCGGGTGTTCAGGAACAGCATGGTCAGTGCCGCCAGCCCGCCCGAGAGGAACGCGCCAAGCGCGAAGGGCAGGCCCAGCATGTAGGCCCCCGCCACGCCCGGCACGATGGAATGGGACAGTGCGTCGCCGATCAGGCTCCAGCCTTTGAGCATCAGATAGGCCGACAGGAACGCGCAGACGCCCCCGACCAGGGCCGAGACCCAGATCGCGGTGGTCATGTAGCCATAGGTGAAGGGGGTCAGGGCCAGGTCCATCATCGGGCGTCGTAGGCGGGGGTTTCACACCCCCGCACCCCCGTGGGATATTTGCGTGAAGAAGACGGGGTCATGCACCGCCTCCGGTGCGGGGGCGGTCGTCGTAGAAAATCAGAGGACGTTCGTCGTCGGTGAAGACATCGACGTTGCGGGCGTCGGCGTCGTCATGCAGGTCGGTGCCGCCCAGCATGAAATGGCGCAGCGTGCCACCAAAGGCTTGGCGCAGGTTGGCGGGGGTGAAGGTCGTCTCGGTCGGGCCGAAGGCCAGCACCGTGCCTTTGACCAGCACGACCCGGTCGCAATATTCGGGGACTGAGCCCAGGTCATGGGTCGAGACCAGCATCACCCGGCCTTCGTCGCGCATCTGGCGCAGGAGCGTGATGATCGTCTGTTCGGTCTGCACGTCGACGCCGGTGAAGGGTTCGTCCAGCAGGATCACCCGCGCCTCCTGCGCCAGCGCCCGGGCCAGGAAGACGCGCTTCTTCTGGCCGCCGGACAGCTCTCCGATCTGGCGGGTCGCGTAATCGGTCAGTCCGACGCGGGCCAGCGCATCGGCCACCGCCTGTCGGTCGGCGGGGCGGGCGCGGCGCAGGAAGCCCATATGGCCGTAGCGGCCCATCATCACCACGTCGCGCACCAGCACGGGGAAGGTCCAGTCGACCTCTTCCGCCTGGGGGACATAGGCGACCAGGTTTCGCGACAGGGCCTGGCGCACGGTCAGGCCCAGGATGCGCACCTGACCCGTCGCATGGGGCAGCAGGTCCATCAGCGCCTTGAACAGCGTCGATTTTCCCGCGCCGTTCACGCCGACCAGCGCGGTGACCGAACCCTGCGGCACGGTGAAGCTGGCCTGCGCCAAGGCGCGGTGGCCGTTGCGATAGGCGACGGTCAGGTCGGCCACCTCGATGCCCAGGGGATCAGCCATCGGCCAGCGCGTCCACGATGGTCTGCGAGGTTACCCGCAGCAGGTCCAGATAGGTCGGCACCGGCCCGTCCGTCTCCGATAGGCTGTCCACATAGAGGACGCCGCCGTAATCGGCCCCGGTCTCGGCCGCGATGCTACGGGCTGGACGGTCCGAGATGGTGCTTTCCGAGAAGATCACCGGGGCGCCGGTGTCGCGCATGGCGTCGATCAGGGCGCGGACCTGCTGAGGCGTTCCCTGGCCCTCGGCGTTGATGGGCCAGAGATACATCTCGGTCAGCCCGAAATCGCGGGCCAGATAGCTGAAGGCGCCCTCGGAGGTGACCAGGAAGCGGCGATCCTCGGGCAGGGCGCGGGCGGCGTCGCGCAGGGGGCCGATCACGTCGGCGATCTGCTGCTTGTAGGTTTCGGCATTGGCGGCATAGGCGGCGGCGTTCTCGGGGTCGGCCTGGCCCATCGCGGTGGCAATGTTGTCGACATAGATCTGCGCCGAATCCAGCGCCATCCAGGCATGGGGGTTCGGCTTGCCCTCATAGTCGCCGCTGCTGATCGGCAGCGCCTCGATGCCGTCCGTCACCGTCACGATGGGCACGTCGCCGGCACGGTCCAGGTACTGCTGCGCCCATCCGTCCAGGTTCAGCCCGTTGACCAGCACCAGGTCCGCATCGGCAATGCCGATGATGTCGCGCGGGCTGGGCTGATAGTCGTGGATCTCCGCCCCCGGCGGGGTGATCGAGCGGACCTCGGCCAGGTGGCCGCCCACGTTGCGGGCCATGTCGGCGATGATGGTAAAGCTTGTGGCGACCTGCAGCTGGTCGGCACTCGCATGGGTCGGGATCAGGAACAGGAACGGCGTCAGGAATCGATACATCGCATCCTCCAATGCCGCGTTTATCTGCGAACGGTTCGCAACTGTCAACAGTTGAGAACCAGTTGCAACTGGACCCCGGCTGCGGCAGAATGCGCGGATGACCAGACGGCGTGCGGACAGGTTGGAGCAGGCGTTGCGGGATGCGGGGGTCCGCGTCACGCGCCAGCGCGCGGCGCTGCTGCAGGTGATCGCCGCGGCCGACGACCACCCCGACGCGGCCGAGCTGCATGTCCGCGCGGTCACCGCCGGGGCGGGGGTGTCGCTGGCCACTGTGTATCGCACGCTGACGACGCTGCAGGCGCAGGGCGTGATCGAGAAGCTGGAGTTCCAGGGAGAGCCCGCCCGCTGGGAGGCCGCCGACCAGCGCCACCACGACCACATGATCGACGTGGACAGCGGCGAGGTCATGGAGTTCACCAACGAACGGATCGAACGCCTGCAGGCCGAGATCGCCGCAGAGATGGGCTATGATATCGTCCATCACCGGCTGGAGCTCTATGTGCGGCGGCGCTGATGCAGGTGTTCGACAGGATCATCAGCGACAGGGGGTCGCGCTATGCGGTATCGGGCGGGCCGGCCGCTGACCGGGCGGCGGTGGCCGCGATGCTGGCCGAGCTGACGCGGGTCAAGCGGTTCCGACAGGCCACCCATCACAGCTGGGCCGCCATCCTGGGCGGAGAGGGCGTCAAGGACGATGACGGCGAAAGCGGCGCGGGGCAGCTGATCCTGCAGATGCTGGACCGCGCCGGCCTGCAGAATCATGTGGTCATCGTCACACGCTGGTATGGCGGCAAGCATCTGGGCGGGGACCGGTTCCGGCATGTCGCCGATGCGGTGCGCCATTACCTGCGCGAGACGGGGCTGGACGTCAGGGCTTGATCATCACCTTGCCGGTGCGGCCTGGGGTCAGGGCGGCGTCCATCGCCTCGATCGCCTGATCCAGGCCGAATTCGCCGCCCGAGGTCAGCTCCAGCTTGCCCTCCATCACCAGGCCGATCAGTTCTGCGAACATGCGCTGACGGTCGGCGGGCGGCGTCGCGGGCATCACCTTGGCGCCCCAGAAGCCCTTGATGGACAGGTGCTTGAAGATGATCGGCCCGGCGGGCAGCTGCAGCGGATCGCCCGTGGTCGAGCCGAAGGTGACCAGCAGGCCTTCGGTGCCCAGCAACTCGATCAGACCGGCGGCGACCTCGCCACCGACCGAATCGACCGCGGCGCGGGCGCCGTCATCGCCGATGATCGCGCGCGCCTTGGCCACCCAGTCCGGATCGCTGGTCGACAGCACGTCGGTCATGCCCATCGCGGTCAGCTCCTCGACCGCCTCGGGGCGGCGCACCAGGTTCAAGAGGCGCACGCCGCGCGACTGCGCCAGCACCGCTATGATCTTGCCCACCGCGCCATTGGCGGCGGTCTGGACGACCCAGTCCCCCTTGCCGACATGCAGGAATTCCAGCAGCGTGATGGCGCTGAAGGGCATGGCGATCAGCTGCGCCGCGGCCTCGTCGGGCATGGCGTCGGGAACGGGGATGGCGCCGGCGGCCTGGGCGATGGCGTATTCCGCCCAGGAACCCTTGACCCCCGCCACCGCGACGCGGCGACCCTTCAGGGCGGGATCGACGCCGGGGCCGGTCTCCTCGACGATGCCCACGGCCTCGCTGCCGCCTATGGCGGGCAGGTCGGGACGCACGCCATATGTGCCGCGGATGGTCCACAGGTCGTGGTTGTGGATCGGCGACAGGGTCACGCGGACCAG
This sequence comes from Paracoccus sp. ME4, assembly GCF_046736325.1. Lineage (GTDB taxonomy): Bacteria > Pseudomonadota > Alphaproteobacteria > Rhodobacterales > Rhodobacteraceae > Paracoccus. Next base: position 2,239,889 of record NZ_CP151276.1, on the reverse strand, counting down.
GATCTGTCCTTCGGTCGGGCTGGGGCGGTCACGCTCGGCGGTCTGCACCACATCGGCGGGTTCGCCGAAACGCTCGTGGATGATGCTGCGCATGGGATGTCCTTTCGGTCGGTCTTTCGTTGACCCCCGACCTAGGCATCCGCCCCCTGCGCCGCCAGAGGCGACCGCGTTGACGCATGGTCAACTTACGCGTCAGGCGGCCTGCGCCTCGCGCATCAGGGCGCGGGCCTGGGCGCGGTCCAGGGCGGCCAGCCGCGCCTCGACCGACAGCCCGCGCGCCCGGCCCCGCTCCCACAGGCGCAGGCAGGAGGCGGGCGACCAGGGCAGCGCCGCCCGCGCGAGCCACGCCCGCAGCGGCGCGGGCAGGGCGTCATAGGCGGCCATCGGATCGCGCGTGCGTCTGCGCTGACGCTGTGCGGTGCGGCCCAGATTGGCGTTCCAGCGGCTCAGCATGACGCGACCTCCTCCACCGGATCGACGACCACCAACAGACGAACCTGTCCCGGGATCGCGGGCGGGGAGCGGTGCAGGATGCCGGTGGGCTCGCCCGGCCAAGCGCGGCCGCGGAACAGGCCGACGCTGCCCGTGGGCATGGCCTGCGCCCGGTCGACCTCGGCCGGGCCGGTCGCGGGGCCGAACTGCGTGCCCGCCCCGCGCAGCGTGCAGAGCAGCCGTGCGCGCACCGCATCCAGATGCCATTTCGGGCAGGCCTGCCCGGTGGCCACATCGACCCGCAGCGCGACCATCAGCGCATCCATGTGCCGCGCGGCCAGCTGCGTCAGCTCGGCGATGCGCGCGATCAGCGCCTGGCGCTGCGGACCGTCGGGCAGGGCGACGGCGTCGCAGGCCGCGGCCAGCGCCGCCGCCGCGTCGCGGGGGCGCAGGACCTGGCGCAGGCGCGGCAGGCGCTCGGGCGGCAGCGCGTCCAGCCAGGCCTGCCAGGCCGGGTCGGGCCGGGGGTGCCACAGCGCGACCGCGACGCCCGGCATCGCGATGGTGCCCAGCACGCGGGGGTCGTGACCGTCGGTCATGCCCGTGGCGGGGCGCAGGATGACAGGCCGGTTCATGCCGCCTCCGCGGCGCGGCGCCAGGCGGGGAAGGGGTCCGGCAGGGCGGTCCAGCCCGCCGGGTTGTCGCCCCATTCCTCGCCCAGCAGGCAGGCGTCCAGGCGCGCGCGGATGCGGTCCTCGTCCATGCCGGCGCCAATGAAGACCAGCTCCTGCCGCCGGTCGCCGAAGGGTTCGGACCAATGCGCGTCCAGATAGGCGTGCCCCTCGGGATGCGTTGGCCACCGGTCGCGCGGGACCGAGGCCCACCACTGCCCCAAGGGACGGACCGAGGACAGCGCCCCCGCCAGAGAGAATTCCGCCACCCAATCGGGCCGCGTGGCGACCCAGAAATGCCCCTTGGCGCGAATCACGCCGGGCAGGGGGCCGTTCAGCAGCTCGTGGATCTTGCGCGGCTCGAAGGGCAGGCGGGCGCGATAGACGAAGCTGGCGATGCCGTATTCCTCGGTCTCGGGGGTGTGGTCGGCATGACCGTAAAGCTCCTTGGCCCACATCGGATGCGTGTGCGCGCGGTCGAAGTCGAACAGGCCGGTGTTCAGGATGTCCGAAGGGGCGACGCGGCCGTGATCGGTCTCGATGATGCGGGCGTCGGCGTTCAGCGCGCGGATGATCTTGCGCGCGGCATCCACGCGGGCAGGGCCGGCATCGCCGCATTTGTTCAGCACGATGACGTCGGCGAACTCCATCTGGTCGGTCAGCAGATCGACCAGGGTGCGGGTGTCGCCCTCACCCATCACCTCGCCCCGGTCGGAGAGGAAGTCGTGGCTGGAGAAGTCCGCCGTCAGGTTCACCGCATCGACCACGGTCACCATCGTGTCCAGCCGGGCGACCTCGGACAGGCTGGCGCCGTCCTCGTCGGCGAACTCGAAGGTCGTGGCGACGGGCAGCGGTTCGCTGATGCCGGTCGATTCGATCAGCAGGTGGTCGAAGCGGCCCGCCTCGGCCAGCTTTCGGACCTCGATCAGCAGATCCTCGCGCAGCGTGCAGCAGATGCAGCCGTTCGACATCTCGACCAGGGTTTCCTGGGTCTGCGACAGGCCGCCCTCGGCGCGGACCAGATCGGCGTCGATGTTGACCTCGGACATGTCGTTCACGATCACCGCGACGCGCAGCCCGTCGCGGTTGTTCAGGACGCGGTTCAGAAGCGTCGTCTTGCCCGCGCCCAGAAAGCCGGAGAGCACGGTGACGGGAAGGCGGGGGTCAGGGGTCATGGAGGGGCCTTTCGGTTCAGGACCCAGATAAAGTAATAGTATAACATTACGCGATGCAAGCAGGCATTGACGCCCCGCCCCCTTTAGGCCATGCCGCGCCCCATGCTGCGCATCGATGACATCAGTTACTCCATCCAGGGCCGCCCCTTGTTCCAAGGCGCGACCGCCACGATTCCCGAAGGCCACAAGATCGGCCTCGTCGGTCCGAACGGGGCGGGCAAGACCACGCTGTTCCGCCTGATCAAGGGCGAGGCGCAGCTGGACGGCGGCGCCATCAGCCTGCCGTCGCGGGCCCGCATCGGCGGCGTCGCGCAGGAGTCGGCGGCCACCGGACGATCGGTCCTGGAGACGGTGCTGGACGCGGACGTGGAACGCACCGCGCTGATGGCCGAGGCCGCCACCGCGACCGACCCGAACCGCATCGCCGAGATCCAGACCCGCCTGACCGACATCGACGCCTGGTCGGCCGAGGCCCGCGCCGCGACGATCCTGGACGGCCTGGGCTTTCCGACCGTCGATCAGGCGCGTCCGACAAGTGATTTCAGCGGTGGCTGGCGGATGCGCGTCGCGCTGGCGGGAGTGCTGTTCGCGCAGCCCGACCTGCTGCTTCTGGACGAGCCGACGAACTATCTGGACCTGGAGGGGGCGCTGTGGCTGGAGGGCTATCTGGCCCGCTATCCGCACACCGTCATCATCATCAGCCACGATCGCGGCCTGCTGAACCGCGCGGTGGGCCATATCCTGCATCTGGAAGACAAGAAGCTGACGCTGTATACCGGCGGCTATGACAGCTTCACGCGCATCCGCGCGGAGAAGCGCGCCCTGCAGGCCGCCGAGGCCAGGAAGCAGGCCGACCGCCGCGCGCATCTGCAAAGCTTCGTCGACCGCTTCGGCGCCAAGGCCTCCAAGGCGCGCCAGGCCCAGGCCCGCGTCAAGATGCTGGCCAAGATGGAGCCGATCACCGCGCCTGAGGAGGCGAAGTTCTTCCGCTTCACCTTCCCGCAGCCCGAGGAGATGTCGCCCCCCATCGTCGCGATGGAGGGTCTGTCGGTCGGCTATGGCGACCGCGCCGTTCTGCGCAAGCTGAACCTGCGCATCGACCAGGATGACCGGATCGCGCTTCTGGGCCGCAACGGGCAGGGCAAGTCGACCCTGTCGAAGCTGCTGGCCGACCGGCTGGCGCCGATGGAGGGTCGGGTGACGCGGTCGTCCAAGCTGCGCGTGGGCTATTTCGCCCAGCATCAGGTCGATGAGCTGCATCTGGACGAGACGCCCCTGGATCACATCCGCTCGGTCCGGCCCGACGAAGGGCAGGCGAAACAGCGCGCGCGGCTGGCGGGCTTCGGCCTGATGGAGGCGCAGGCCGAGACCAAGGTGCGCGCCCTGTCCGGCGGCCAGAAGGCGCGCCTGTCGCTGCTGCTGGCCACGATCGACGCGCCGCATCTGCTGATCCTGGACGAGCCGACGAACCACCTGGACATCGAGAGCCGCGAGGCGCTGTCCGAGGCGCTGAACGACTATACCGGTGCGGTGGTGCTGGTCAGCCACGACATGCACCTGCTGGGGCTGGTCGCGGACCGGCTGTGGCTGGTCAAGGATGGCGCGGTCGCCCCCTATGAGGGCGATCTGGACGATTACCGCAAGTTCCTGCTGTCGGGCGACGCCCCGGCCGAGAAGCCGGCCGAGGCCGCCAGGGCCGCCGCCCCCAAGCGCCCCGGCCGCGACGCCGTGCTGGCGCTGCGCGCCGAGGCCCGCAAGTCCGAGGAGCGGGTGCAGAAGCTGACCGAGATGATGGGCAAGCTGGACGTCAAGCTGGCCGACCCCGCGCTCTACAACGATCCCTACGAGGCCGAGAAATGGGGCAAGAAGCGGGCCGAGGCGGTCCGCGCGCTGGCCTTTGCCGAGGAGCTGTGGATGGGCGCGCTGGAAAAGCTGGAAGCCGCCGAGAAGGGGTGACCGGCCTCCGCCTGACGCGGCCGTGATCGCTACACTGTTGCGAAAATGCGGCGGATGGAACAGGATGTTCGTCGGATGGTTGTGCGCCCGGGGGCAGGCGCACTACATGCCCCGAAAGCCCCATTCGCGCGGATCAGACCCCATGAAATACGCCCTTGCCCTTGCCGTCCTGTTCGCCGTTCCCGCCCATGCGCAGGATTTCGGCATTGCCGGGGGGCGGACCTATTCGGTCGATCTGGGCCTGGGCGCGACGGTCGGCCCGTCCTATCCCGGCGCCGAGGATGCCGAGGTCTCGCCCTGGATCATCTGGCGCAATGCGGGCTTCGGTCCGGTCGGCACGGCACCCGAGCAGGGCTTCTCCATCGCGCCGTCCTTCGGCACCGTCGGCAAGCGCGAGAGCGGTGACGATGCCGCGCTCGCAGGGCTGAACGACATCGACCGCGCCTATGAGCTGGGCCTGCGGGTCAGCTACGGCGCAGGTCCGGTGACCGCCTATGGCAGCCTGCGCCGCGGCTTTGACGGCCACGAAGGCCTGACCGGAGAGCTGGGCGCGAAGTACCGCACCGAGCTGAGCGACCGCGTGACCCTGTGGTCGGGCGCCGAGCTGGTCTATGGCAACGACGACTTCAACAACACCTATTTCGGCGTGACGCCCGCCGAGAGCGCCACCAGCGGCCTGGCCGCGACCGCCCCCGGCGGTGGCCTGAACGAGGCCGCGATCACCTTCGAGGCGCGCTATGCCATCAACGACACGACCGCCCTGCTGGGCGAGGTGCGTTACGGCAAGCTGATCGGCGACGCCGCCGATTCGCCCGTGGTGCAGGAGGAATACCAGCCCTCGTTGCGCCTCGGCGTGACGCGCCGCTTCTCCTTCGGTTTCTGATCGCCGCAGGGCCATCGGATCAGGGTCGCGCGCTGCGCGGCCCTTTTTTCGACCGAAATGTTTTAAGCCTGAAATAATTTCTTGACAGGTCGCGCCCGCCTGTTGCGTTCTGGTGCCAAGGCATCCGAACCGGGCCGCGACCAACGCGGTCCCCGCCAACAGGGAAAGACCGCACCATGACCCAGACCCGTTCGCTGATCGCGGCGCTTGCCGCAACGACCGCCCTGGCCGCTCCGGCCCTGGCGCAGGACGACACGCTGACCGTGGGCGTGCTGCTGACGCTCTCCGGCCCCGGCGCCGTGCTGGGAGAGATGGCGCGCGACGGCTTCCTGCTGGCCGCAGAGGAGATCGGCGATCTGGGTGGCATCCCCACCGAGATCATCGTGGTCGATGACGAACAGAAGCCCGACGTCGCCGCCAACAAGGCCCGCGAACTGGTCGAGCGGAACGGCGCGGACATCGTGGTCGGGCCGATCTTCTCGAACGTCGCGGGCGCCATCGTGCAGCCGGTGACGCAGGGCGGCGGCATCCTGATCAGCCCGAATGCCGGCCCGTCGAACCTGGCCGGGGCGGAATGCAACAAGGCCTTCTTCGCGACCTCCTACCAGAACGACCAGATGCACGAGGTGATGGGCGCCCATGCGCAGGCGCAGGGGTTCCAGAACGTCTTCCTCTTGGCCCCGAACTATCAGGCCGGGCAGGACGCGCTGGCGGGTTTCAAGAAAAGCTATACCGGCGGCGTCGCGGGCGAGATCTTCACCCAGATGGGTCAGCTGGACTATTCCGCCGAACTGGCACAGATCGCCGCGATGCAGCCCGATGCGGTCTTCGCCTTCATGCCGGGCGGCATGGGCGTGAACCTGGTGCGCCAGTATCGCCAGGCGGGGCTGGAGGGCATCCCCTTCCTGTCGGCCTTCACCGTGGACGAGGCGACCCTGCCCGCGCAGGCCGAGGCGGCCCTGGGCTTCTTTGCCGGGTCGAACTGGGCGCCCGATCTGGACACGCCGGAAAACGCCGCCTTCGTCGCGGCCTACGAGGCGAAATACGGCCACGTGCCGGGCGTCTATGCCATGCAGGGCTATGACGCGGCCCGCCTGATCGACGGCGCGCTGCGCGAGGCGGGCGGCACGGACCGCGACGCGCTGATCGCGGCGCTGGAGGGGGCGCCCTTCACCTCGGTCCGCGGCGATTTCAGCTTTGGTCCCAACCACTTCCCGATCCAGGATTTCTACCTGACCACGGTCGTGCAGCGCGAGGACGGCAAGTTCGCCACATCGGTCGTCGAGAAGATCTTCGACGATTATCAGGACAATTACGCCGCCAACTGCCAGATGAACTGAACCGATGACCAGCCTGTTCCTGCTGCAGCTGCTGAACGGGGTGCAGCTGGGCGTCCTGCTGTTCCTGATCGCCGCCGGGCTGACCCTGGTCTTCGGGATCATGGATTTCGTGAACCTGGCGCATGGCGTGATCTACATGGTCGGCGCCTATCTGGTGGTGATGTTCGCCTCCATGACCGGCAGTTACGGGCTGGGGCTGCTTTTGACCCTGCCCGCGACGCTGGCCATCGGGCTGGTGCTGGAGGCGCTGATCTTTCGCAGGCTCTATGACCGCCCGCATCTGGATCAGGTGCTGGCGACCTTCGGGCTGGTCATGGTGGTGACGGAACTGGTCAAGATCATCTGGGGCCAGTCGCCGCTGTCGATCCTGCCGCCCGATGCGCTGTCGGGGTCGGTGCCGCTGGTGGGTGCGCTGCGCTATCCGGTGTTCCGGCTGGTGGTGATCGCGGCGGGGCTGGCGGTCGCCGTGGGGCTGTGGCTGGTCATCACGCGCACCCGCATCGGCATGCGCCTGCGGGCGGGGGCCACGAACCGCGCGATAGTGGGCGCGCTTGGCGTCGATATCGGGCGGCTGTTCACGGTGATCTTCGCCTTCGGGGCGATGCTGGCGGGGTTTGCGGGGGCGATGGTGGCACCCATCCTGTCGGTCGATCCGGGCATGGGGGAAAGCGTGCTGATCCTGGCCTTCGTGGTGATCGTCATCGGCGGCATCGGTTCGGTCAAGGGAGCCTTTGCGGGCGCGCTGCTGGTTGGGATCGTCGACACGTTGGGCCGCAGCTTCGGCCCGATCATCCTGCGCGCGGTGATGGAGCCGTCCGCCGCCGCCCAGACCGGGCGCGTGCTGGCGCCGATGCTGGTCTATGTGCTGATGGCCGCGATCCTGGCCGCCCGGCCGCAGGGCCTGTTCGGAGCGCGCCCATGACCCGCTGGCTGATGCGCCGCCGGGTGGCGGCCTGGGCGATCTTCGGCGGTTTCGCCCTGTTGCCGCTGATCGCGGCGATGACGGGGGACCCCTATCTGGTCGTCGTGGCGACGCGCATTCTGGCATTTGCCATGGCCGCCTTGGCGCTGGACCTGATCCTGGGCTATGGCGGCATGGTCAGCTTTGGCCATGCGGCCTATCTGGGCATCGGCGCCTATGCGGTGGCGATCCTGTCGCGCGCGGGCATCACCGATCTGGGCGCGCATCTGGGCGTGGCGGTGGTCGCGGGGGCGGCCTTCGCGCTGGTCACCGGGGCGATCAGCCTGCGCACGCGGGGCATCTATTTCATCATGATCACGCTGGCCTTCGCGCAGATGGCCTATTTCTTCTTCGTCTCGCTCTCGGCCTATGGGGGCGATGACGGGGTGACGCTGACGGCACGATCGACCGTGCTGGGGCAGGACTGGCTGGCTGACGACCGGGCGCTCTATTACGCGGCGCTGGCGATGCTGGCGGGGCTCTATCTGCTGTGTGTCGCGATCACCGGGTCGCGGTTCGGTCGCGTGCTGACGGGGGCGCGGGAAAACCCGCTGCGGATGCAGGCGGTGGGCTTCACCCCCTTCCGGTTCCAGCTGACGGCCTTCGTCATCTCGGGCGCGATGACGGCCATCGCCGGGGTGATCCTCGCCAATCAGGCCAGCTTCGTCTCGCCGTCCTACATGAACTGGCACCGCTCGGGGGAACTGGTGGTGATGGTCGTCCTGGGCGGTATCGGCAATCTGCTGGGTGCCATCGCCGGGGCGACGCTGGCGCTGCTGCTGGAGGAATGGCTGGCGCTCTTCACCGAACATTGGCGGCTGATCTTCGGCGCGCTGCTGATCCTGGTCGTGCTGTTCTCGCGCGACGGGCTGACGGGGCTTTTCAGGGGGCGCGGGAAATGAGCCTTCTTTCCGTGCGCGCGTTGCGCAAGGCCTATGGCGCGCTGAAGGTCACCGACGATCTGGACCTGGAGGTCACCGAAGGGGAACTCCACGCCATCATCGGCCCGAACGGGGCGGGGAAATCCACGCTGATCGCGCAGCTGTCGGGGCAGGCGGGGTCGGATGCGGGCTCGGTCCGCTTTGCGGGGGCCGAGATGATGGGCCGGCCCATGCCCACGCGGGTCCGGGCGGGCATGTCGCGCAGCTTCCAGATCACTTCGATCCTGCCGGGCTTCACCGTGCTGGAGAATGTGGCCACCGCCGTGCAGGCCCATGCGGGCAGCAGCTTCCGCTTCTTCGCCCCGGTCGCACGGGATGCCGACCTGAACGCGCAGGCGCGGGACGCGCTGTCCCGCGTGGGTCTGGCCGACCGCGCCGACACCCGCGCGGGCAGCCTGTCGCATGGCGAGAAGCGCGCGCTGGAACTGGCCATCGCGCTGGCCACGCGCCCGCGCCTGCTGCTGCTGGACGAGCCCCTGGCCGGGACCAGCGGGGCCGAGGCCGAGCGTCTGGTCCAGGTCATGGCGGGCCTGAAGGGGCAGGTGACGCTGGTGCTGATCGAACATGACATGGACGCGGTCTTCGCGCTGGCCGACCGGGTCAGCGTGCTGGTCTATGGCCGCATCATCGCGACCGGCACGCCCGATCAGGTTCGCGCCGATCCGGCGGTGCGCGCCGCCTATCTGGGGGATGCGTGATGCTGATCGTCGAGGGGCTGCAGGCCGGTTACGGAGAGGCGCAGGTCCTCCACGACATCCACCTCACGGTCGGGCAGGGGCAGGTGGTGACCCTGCTGGGCCGCAACGGCATGGGCAAGACGACGACGATCAGCACGATCTTCGGCCTGCTGGCGGCGCGGGGCGGGCGCGTCAGCATCGACGGGCGCGACGTGACCCGCGCCGCGCCGCACCGCATCGCGCGGGCGGGCCTGGGCCTAGTTCCCGAGGGGCGGCAGGTCTTTCCGACACTGGACGTGCGCGAGAACCTGATCGCCACCGCGCGCCCCGGCCACTGGACCCTGTCGCGCGTGCTGGACCTGTTCCCGCGCCTGTCCGAACGCATGGGCCACAAGGGCAGCGAGCTGTCGGGCGGCGAGCAGCAGATGCTGGCCATCGGCCGGGCGCTGATGACCAACCCCCGCCTGGTCGTGCTGGACGAGGCGACCGAGGGCTTGGCCCCCCTGATCCGGGACGAGATCTGGTCCTGCCTGACCCGCCTGAAGGATCAGGGCGAGGCGATCCTGATCGTGGACAAGAACCTGTCCGCCCTGACCCGCTTTGCCGACCGCCATGTGGTGATCGAGAAGGGCCGCACCGTCTGGTCCGGCGACAATGCGCAGCTTTTGAGCGATCCCGACGTTGCGGAACGGCATCTGGGCGTCTGATCCTGCATCCGGACGCTTTACCGGACCGGCCCCGTCCCGGTAAGGTTGTGCCACGGCCCGCCGGGGCCGGTTTCACGACATGCATCGACCGCGGATATGCCCATGCGCCTGACTGCCCGGATCATCGGCCTTGGCCTGTCGGCCATGACCCTGGCCGCGGCCGACAGACCGGCGGGACCCGCCTGCACGACGCGGCCGGGTGCCGATGCCGCCCTGTCCGAACGCCTCTGCGCCGCCTTGCGCGACGCGGCGGGGGAGCAGGCGGTCCGGCTGGAGGTCATCGCGACCGGGCCCGACATGCTGTCGGCGCGCATCGCGCGGGGAACCGGCGCCTTTGGGCCGCGACTGGATTTCACGATGACGGACCGGTCGTTGCGACCGGATGATTTCAGCAGCTTCGCCCACGATCTTCTGCGGTTCGGGCTGGTCGATTAGGGAAGGATTGCATTCATGTGTCAGGTTTGCGCGGCATTGCGGCCGCAGGACAAGGCCTGCGCCCTGGAGGGGCTGTCGGGCAGCGGCATCGACATGCTGCGCGCCACGCTGCGCGAGGGGGGCGATGCGCCCACCGGCGGCTGGACCCCCTATCGCATCGCGCCGGGCGACGGCTTTCTGGGGGTGATCGGCCAGCCCGGCGATCAGGACTGGGTCGGCATCCGGCTGCAGGCCGGGCAGACCTATCGGTTCGACCTGGTCGGCGGCACGCTCTCGGACCCGCTGCTGCGGCTCTATGGTCCGCAGGGCGGCCTTCTGGCGCTGAACGATGACGGCGGTCTCGGTTTCGACAGCCTGCTGACCTTCACGGCTACGCGGGACGGCGTCTACTACCTGTCGGCCGGCGCCTTCGCCTCCGGCACCGGCAGCTATCAGCTGACCGCCGAAATGGTGCGCCCGCCCGCCGTGGCGCCCATGGCCCAGCTGGCCGATTATCTGGTTCGGGGCTACTGGGACGACCGCGGCCAGTCGCAGCGCCGCTTCGACGTGGGCGCGGACGGCGTCGTCAGCGTCGATCTGTCGGGGCTGGACGCGGCGGGACGGCGGCTGGCGCGCGACGCGATGCAGGCCTGGGAGGCCGTCGCCGACCTCGACTTCGTCGAGCAGCGCGGCAATGCCGACATCACCTTCTCGGACCATCTGGACGGCGCCTTCGCGCAGTCGACGCTGCTGGGCGGGCGGATCCTGCGGTCCGACATCAACGTCGACCGCGACTGGCTGGACATGGACGGCGTCCAGATCGGCACCTACTCCTTCCAGGTCTATGTCCACGAGATCGGGCATGCCCTGGGGCTGGGCCATCAGGGCAACTACAACGGCAGCGGCAGCTTCGAATCGGACGCGCGCTTCTCGAACGACAGCTGGCAGGCCTCGGTCATGTCCTATTTCGGACAGGACGAGAATCCCAACATTCCCGCCGACCGGGCCTATCTGGGCACGCTGATGCCGGCCGACATCCTGGCGATCCAGCGTCTGTACGGCGCGGCGGGGGCGGGGTCGCTGACGGCGGGCAACACCACCTACGGCGTCGGCCACAGCCTGGGCGACAGCTGGCTGGGGCGGATCTTCTCGGCCCAGAACGGCGTGGCGCAGGGCAGCGTGCGCGACGCGCGCGAGATCGCCATCACCATCCACGACGCGGGCGGGTTCGACTTGCTGAACTTCGCCAACGACCGCGCGGCACAGCGCGTCGATCTGCGGGCGGGGGCGGCCTCCGACATCTACGGGCTGCGCGGCAACCTGCAGATCGCTCCGGGCACCGTGATCGAGGCCTATGCCGCGGGCAGCGGCCACGACCGGGTGACGGGCAACGCGGCCGCCAATGTCCTGCGCGGCAATGGGGGCAACGACCGGCTGGACGGGATGACGGGCGACGACCGGCTGTTCGGCGGGTCGGGCACCGACGTGCTGAACGGCGGGCTGGGCAACGACCGCCTGTCGGGCGAGGCGGGCGACGACCGCCTGTCGGACATGCTGGGCGACAACTGGCTGTCGGGCGGCCTAGGCAACGACCTGCTGGTCGCCGGTGCCGGACGGGACACGCTGCTGGGCGATGCGGGCCATGACGTGATGCTGGCGGGCGGCGGCAGCGACCTGCTGCTGGGCGGTGCGGGAGACGACCTGCTGCGCGGCGAGAGCGGCGGCGACCGGCTGGAGGGTGGTCTGGGTGCGGACCGGCTGTTCGGGCAGCAGGGCGACGACATCCTGGTCGGCGGCGCGGGCGCCGATGTCATGGCGGGCGGTATCGGTGCGGACGTCTTCGTCTTCACCCGCCTGTCCGACAGCACGCGCGCGGCCGCCGATCTGATCACCGACTTCACCCCCGGTCAGGATCGGCTGGACCTGTCCGCGCTGGACCTGGACCTGATCGGCCCCGCCCCGCTGACCGGCGGTCGCGAGATCCGGTTCGAGCATCGCGGTGCCGAGACCCATCTGCTGATCGACGTGACGGGCGACCGCCTGCCCGACATGGTGATCCGCCTGGCGGGACGGCACATGCCGGATGCGGACGACTTCATCCTCTAGGGGGGTGAACCGGACCGGGGGGCGCGGCGTTGGCGTGCGGGTTCACCCGTCCGGGTCGCGCCCCCATCATCCTGTCCAGCCCGAAGGAGCCGTCATGGTCCATGCGAACAGCCTCGCCCCGCAACCCGGTCTGGGCCTGCCGCCGCTGGGCGCGCCGGGCATGGTCGCGCTGATCGCCCTGATCCTGGGGACGCTGGCCCTGGGGGTGGTGCAGGGTCCGGCGATGGGTGCGCTGTTCCTGATCGGGGGGGCGTTGGGCATCGCGCTCTATCACGCGGCCTTCGGCTTCACCTCCGCCTGGCGGGTCTTCATCCTGGAGGGGCGGGGCCGCGGTCTGCGGGTGCAGATGCTGCTTCTGGCGATCGCGGTGGTGCTGTTCTTTCCCGCGCTGGCCTCGGGGACGCTGTTCGGCAACGATGTGCGCGGCCTGATCTCTCCGGCGGGCCTGGGCGTTCTGGCGGGGGCCTTCATCTTCGGCATCGGCATGCAGCTGGGCGGCGGCTGCGCCTCGGGGACGCTGTTCACCGCGGGGGGCGGCAATGCGCGCATGCTGATCACGCTGGTCTTCTTCATCATCGGCTCGGTCATCGCGACGGCGCATTTCGACTGGTGGGCCGGCCTGCCCGCGCTGGAGCCGGTGGCGCTGTGGCAGCCGCTGGGCCCCTGGGGCGGCATCGCGCTGTCGCTGGCGATCTTCGGTGCCATCGCCGCGCTGACCGTGGCCGTCGAGCGTCGCCGCCACGGCGCGCTGGAGCAGGCCCCCGAAAGCCCGCGCCACGGGCTGGCCCGCTGGCTGCGCGGGCCATGGCCGCTGGTGGCGGGGGCGGTCGCGCTGGCGCTGCTGAACTTCCTGACGCTGGCGATCTCGGGGCGGCCGTGGGGCATCACCTCGGCCTTTGCGCTGTGGGGTGCCAAGATCGCCCAGCCCCTGGGTATCGACGTCTCGGCCTGGGGCTACTGGCAGCGTCCCGCCAATGCCGAGGCGCTGCAGTCCAGCGTCTTTGCCGACATCACCTCGGTCATGGATTTCGGCATCATCGCGGGGGCGATGCTGGCCGCCGCGCTGGCCGGGCGCTTCGCGCCATCGCTGAGGATTCCGCTGCGCTCGGTGCTGGCGGCGGTGATCGGCGGGCTGATGCTGGGCTATGGCGCGCGAATCGCCTACGGCTGCAACATCGGTGCCTATTTCTCGGGGATCGCTTCGGGCAGCCTGCACGGATATCTGTGGGTCATCGCGGCCTTCGCGGGCAACGTGCTGGGCGTGAAGATGCGGCCGTGGTTCTTCATGGAGCGTCGCACCAGCCGGGCGGATGGCTGACATGGGCTGGCTGGACCCGGTCGACGCCTATTGCGAACGCACCGGGCCGGACTACTGGTCGGAACCCGTCAACGCGCTGACAAACCTGGCCTTCATCGCGGCGGCGCTGATCATGGCGGGTCGGCTGCGTGGGCCGGGCATGGGCATGGGACGGGTGCTGGCCGGGGTGCTGTTCGTGATCGGCGTGGGCTCGTGGCTGTTCCATACCCATGCGAACCGCCTGACCGGTCTGATGGACGTGCTGCCGATCCTGATCTTCATCCTGCTCTATGTCTTTGCCGCGACGCGCGACTTCCTGGGCGCGCGGCCATGGGTGGCGGCGCTGGTGACGGCGGGGTTCCTACCCTATGCCGCGCTGACCGTGCCGCTGTTCTCGATGGTGCCGGGGCTGGGATCGTCGGCGGGCTATGCGCCGGTCCCGCTGCTGATCCTCATCTATGCGCTGCTGCTGCGATATCGGCTGCCCCGCATCGCGCGGGGTCTGGCGGTCGGGGCGGGGGTGCTGATCCTGTCCCTCACGTTCCGCACGCTGGATCAGGCCAGCTGCGCGGTCCTGCCCATGGGCACGCATTTCCTGTGGCACATCCTGAACGCCGTCATGCTGGCCTGGATGATCGAGGTCTGGCGCCGCCATCGCAGCGACGCCAGCGCCTGAAACCCGCCCTCAGCCCGGATCGGCCGACAGGCCCAGGCTTTCGATGGCATGCACCGCGCAGGCCTCGTCATTGTCCGACGTGTCGCCGGTCACGCCCAGGGCGCCGATGATGCGGCCCTCCTGCCGGATCAGCACGCCGCCCGGCACCGGGACCAGCATGCCGCCCGCCAGGGCGTTCATCGACTGGATGAAATAGGGCTGGGCCTGCGCCCGGTCGAACAGCGTGCGCGAGCCCGCGCCCATCGCGACGGCGCCCTTGGCCTTGCCCTGCGCGATGTCGGGGCGCATGGGGCTGGTGACATCCTCGCGCAGCAGCGCGACCAGATGCCCGCCGGCATCGACCACCGCGACCGTCAGCGGGTTCAGGCCAAGCGCGCGGCCCTTGTCCAGGCAGGCATCGGCCAGCTTGCGGGCCATGTCCAGTGTCAGTGTCATCGGTTCCTCGCCTTTGCTATGGTCGCAGGACCATGCCATCCCCTGCCGGGACATGCCAGCCGCGGACGGCTTTCGCGTCCGCCCGATCGGCGCTAAGCCTGCGGGACGGGGCAAGGGATATGGGGCCGATGCGGGTTGATCTGATCATCTTCGACTGCGACGGGGTCATCGCCGACAGCGAGGTGCTGTCGGCGGAGGTGCTGATCGACCAGCTGGCCGGGCTGGGTATCGCGGTGACCGCGGAGGACGTGCGGCGCGACTTCCTGGGGCGCAGCTTTCCGACCGTCGCGGCCAGCATCCGCACGCGCTTCGCCCGCGATCTGCCCGCCGATTTCGAGTCCACCTATCGCAGCCGCCTTCTGGCGCGGTTCGAGGCCGGTCTGGCCGCGACGCCGGGCTTTCCCGCCATGCTGGCGGCGCTGGACCGGCCGGTCTGCGTCGCGACCTCGTCCAGCCCGCCGCGGGTGGCGCGGACCCTGTCGCTGCTGGGACTGACCGACCGCTTCGGCCCGCATGTCTTCACCGCAAGCCAGGTGGCGCGCGGCAAGCCGGCGCCGGACCTGTTCCTCTTCGCGGCCGACCGCATGGGCACGCCGCCCGCCCATGCCCTGGTGATCGAGGACAGCGCGGCGGGGCTGGAGGCGGCCCGGGCGGCGGGCATGCGGGTCGTCCATTACACGGGCGGCGCGCACCTGGCGGGCCTGCCCGGCGATCCGGACGCGCCGGGCCTGGCCTGCTGGTCGGCGTTTCCGGCCCTGCTGGCGCGGCTGGGGGCGGGGCGGTGAAACTCCTGAAAATGCCGGGTAATCGGGGGCCGGGGTAACGGTCCGCTAACCTGTGGCGTGCTAGCCGGGGGATCGATGCCATTCACGATCCACCTCGAAGGAGGGGCCGCATGCCGCTACCGTCCATGTCCATCCGTGCCAAGCTGGCCATCTCGGCCGCCGCGCTGACGGCGCTTGCCGTCCTTGCGGTGATCGCGCTGACCACCACCCTCATGTCGCGCGCCGCCATGCGCCAGGCCGAGGATCAGGCCCGTGCGATGATGGGCGAATATGCCGCGACCCTGACCCGCGAGATGAGCGGGGTCACCGAACTGGTCCGCACCGGCGTCGCCGCCGTGGAGGGGGTGATGGTGCAGGCCCAGCCCGACCGCGACCTGCTGGGAGAGGTCGTGACGGGCATCCTGGAGACGCGGCCCGACCTGGTCGGCATGACCCTCGCGCTGGAACCCGACGCCTGGGGGCCGGACAGCGCGGCGATCGGGCATGCCTATTCCGACGCGGCCGGGCGCTTCGTGCCCTATTTCTATCACATGCCGGACGGCACCGTCGCGGTCGAGCAGCTTGACATGAGCCCCGAGGCCGGGACCGACAGCTGGTATGCCCGCCCCATGCGCGAGGATCGCAGCCTGATCACGCCACCCTATCTCTATGCCGTCAACGGCGGGGACGTGCTGATGGCCACGGTCAGCGGGGTCGTGCGTCCCCAGGGCCGTCCCGTGGGCATCCTGACCGCGGACCTGTCGCTGGCGCAGCTCTCGGCGCGGATCGACCAGCTGCGTCCCTTCGGTGAGGGTCGGGTCCGGCTGATCAGCTCGGGCGGGCTGTGGATCGCGCATCAGGACGCCGCCCTGCTGGGGCAGGCCGTGTCGGATGCCGATCGCGCGCTGTTGGACGGGGCGCCCATGCATTACGCCACCGTCGGCGGCGCCGAGATGATGGTCCTGCACGCCCCCGTCGATTTCGTGGGCGTCGAGGAGCAGTGGACTTTGGTCATGCAGGTCCCCCGGGCCACGGTGATGGCGCCCGTCGCGCAGATGCGCGAGCGGGCGGTGCTGGCCGCGGTGCTTCTGCTGCTGGGAACGCTGGCGGTGGTGTGGTTCGGGGCGCGCGTCGTCTCGCGCCCGGTCGAGGCGCTGACGGCCGCCATGCGCCGTCTGGCCAAGGGCGATCTGGACACCCCGATCCCGCATGCCGACCGGCGGGACGAGCTGGGCGCGATGGCCGGGGCCATGCAGGTCTTTCGCGGTCACGCCCAGGAGGCGCGCCGGCTGGAGGCCGAGGCATCCGCCCATCGCGCCGAGCGCGAGGCCGCCGCGCAGGCCGAGGCCGACCGCCAGTCCCGCGTCGTGCGCGAGATCGGCGCCGGGCTGGAACGGCTGGCCGCGGGCGACATGACGCACCGCATCGACAGCCCGGCGCATGATCCCTTTCCCGAGGGCTATGATTCGCTGCGGCTGGCCTTCAACGGCGTGGTGTCGCGGCTGGCGCAGACGATCCGCCGCATCGCCGACGTGGCCCAGCAGGTCCGCGGCGGCGCGGACGAGATCAACACCGCCGCCGGAGAGCTGTCCAGCCGTGCCGAGACCCAAGCCGCGACGCTGGAGCAGTCCGCCGCCGCCCTGAACGAGATGAACGAGAGCCTGCGCCAGACCGCAGGCCGTGCCCGCGACGCGGAGCTGGCCAGCAGCCAGAACCGCGACATCGCCCGGACCAGCGCCGCCGTCGTCTCCGAGGCGGTGGGCGCCATGCGCGGCATCGAGCGGTCCTCCGAGCAGATCACCCGCATCATCGGCGTGATCGACGACATCGCCTTCCAGACCAACCTGCTGGCGCTGAACGCGGGCGTCGAGGCCGCGCGGGCGGGCGAGGCGGGACGCGGCTTCGCGGTCGTGGCCTCCGAGGTGCGGGGGCTGGCGCAACGCGCCGCCGAGTCGGCGCGCGAGGTGCGCGGCCTGATCTCGGAAAGCGCGGCGCAGGTCCGCAGCGGGTCCGAACTGGTCGGCCGCACCGGCGACAGCCTGGCGGTGATCGTCCGGAAGGCCGCCGAAGTGTCAGAGCAGATCGCGGGTATCGCCCAGGCAGCGGCGGATCAGTCGGTGGGGCTCTCCGAGATCAACACGGGCGTGAACCAGCTGGACCAGGTGACCCAGCAGAACGCCGCCGTGGCCGAACAGGCGACCGCCGCCTCGATGACCCTGCGCCAGCAGGCCGAGGCTCTGTCGCGCGAGATCGGCGCCTTCACGGTCGATGGCATGACCGCCGAGCCTCTGAGGCCGTCGCTTGCGCCCGACTTCGCGGTCGAGGCGCGCCCGATACGCCTGACCGGAACGGGGCGGACGTCGGTGATGGAGTTCTGACGGCTTCGGGGATACGACGTTGCCTCACCGGCGCCCTCTTGCAAATGCGACCGGATGACGCCATAAAAGGAAGGCGGGACCGGGCCCCTCTGGCGCGGCAATCCAATGCGGATTGCTTCGCGATGTCGGACCGCATCGAGCGTGCTCGGTGCATCGGCGGCCCAAGTCTGCTCCCTTGCACGGTGCGTCAATCACACTGATGAGGGTATCGTGGATCTTCTTCTGACCGAATTTCTCGGCAAGCCCATGTGGATGTGGCTGCTGTTCGTTACGGTGGTCATCGCGCTGCTGGTTTTCGACCTGGGCGTCCTGAACAAGGACGACCATGAAATCGGCATCGCCGAGAGCCTCAAGCTTTCTGCGATGTATATCACTCTGGGTCTTGCCTTTTCCGGGTTCATCTACTGGTCGATGGGCGGCGAGGCGACGGCGCAGTACCTGACCGCCTTCATCGTCGAGAAGACGTTGGCGATGGACAACATCTTCGTCATCGCGCTGATCTTCAGCTTCTTCGCGATCCCGCGGGAATATCAGCACCGGGTGCTGTTCTGGGGCATCCTGGGCGTGATCCTGCTGCGCGGCATCATGATCGGCCTCGGCGCGACGATCGTCGAGAACTATCACTGGGTGCTGTACCTGTTCGCCCTGTTCCTGATCTTCACCGGCATCAAGATGCTGTTCGCCAGTGACGACCATACCGACATGGCCGACAACAAGGCGCTGAAGTGGCTGCGTCGCCGCATCCGCGTCACCGACGAGCTGCATGGCCATGCCTTCACGGTCAAGCTGCCCGACCCCAAGACCGGCAAGCTGGTCCGCTGGGCGACGCCGCTGCTGTTGGCGCTGATCGTGATCGAGGTCGCGGATCTGGTCTTCGCGGTCGACTCGGTGCCGGCGGTGTTCACGATCACGACCGATCCCTATCTGGTCTACACGTCGAACATCTTCGCGATCCTGGGACTGCGCGCGCTCTACTTCGCGCTGGCGGCGATCCTGCACCGCTTCGCCTATCTGAAATACGCGCTGTCGATCCTGCTGATCTTCATCGGCTCCAAGATCTTCATCGCGGATCTGATGGGCTGGGAGAAGTTCCCGCCGGCCTGGTCGCTGGGCATCACCTTCGTGATCCTGACCATCGGCGTGGTCGTCTCGCTGGTGAAGACCCGCGGTCAGGCGCCCGAGCCGCTGCCCTTCGGCGAGAACCGCAGCTGACGAGAAGACGGATCGGCGGCCCCTTGGGGCCGCCGATCTGCATGTCGGACGTGCCGACCACCGCGGACGCCATGATTTCGGTCGGCCTGCTGCACGCCCGACTTGGCGCGGTCTGGATGCGACCCCGACCGTGCAGCGACCGTGCGCAGGCGGGGTTGCGACGGGGCAAGCACACCATCCCCAAGACATTCCAATCGCGCCTTGACTAGTGCCGGCTGCATGGACATGTGATCGCACATCCGTACCGCCGGGCCTGTGGGCTCGCCTTGTGCGGTCCGACGTCGCCTTCAGTTCAACAGTGCGCGGGCCAGATTGATCACCGCGAGGATCTGCTGCGTTTCCGCGTCGACTCGATAGACCCGGTCGCCCGCCCGGTAGTAGCGCCAGCCGTCGCGGCGCTGCAGATCGAAGCGGGCCGGGTCGCGCACCGGGACGTAATCGCCGATGCGCAGACGGTCGCCCACGTCGCGGCCGTATCGGATCTCATGGTGGCGTGCCTGTCCGGGCGGCACGCAGGCGGGGGATTTCTTGGCGAGGCCCGGCGGACAGCCACGCGCCTCGTGGCGGGCATGATGTCCCCGGTCGCGGTCATGGCCGCGGCCCTTGCCGGGATCGGCCGATACGCTGCCCGCGAGGGCGATGGTCAGGGCGGCGGTGGCGGTTGCAAGCAGGCGCAAGCGGGACATGGCGATCTCCTGTCATGACGGACCATGTCATAACGACGCAGGCGGCGAAGGGAGCCGGGACGGCCTTCCCAAATGCGTGAGGCGGCGGGGAACCGCCGCCGCGCCGTCGGTTCCTCAGCCCCGCGCGGCCTCGCGTGCGGCATCCTGCAACTGCCGGAAGATCGCATAGCGACGGTCGTGCATCGCACGGATCGCCCCGTCGCGCGGGGCGAAGCGGGCGTCGAAGCGCGACATGCGGGCCATGGCGTGCGGGATGTCGGGCGCGATGCCGCCCGCCACCGCCGCCAGGATCGCCGAGCCCAGCAGGACCGGCTCCTCGGTCTCGGGTCCGGCCAGGGGCAGGCCGGTCGCGTCGGCCAGCAACTGCCGGATCATCGGGCTGCGCCCGGCGCCGCCGCTGATCACGATGCCCTGCACGGGCGCGCCCGCGGCGGCCTGGGTCTCGACGATCTGGCGCAGCCCGTAGGCCAGCCCGCAGAGCCCCGCGACGTAAAGCGCGATCAGGCTGTCCAGGTCGCGCTCCATCCCCAGCCCCGCAACCACGGCGCGGCTGTGCGGATCGGCATGGGGGGCGCGGTTGCCCAGAAACTCGGGCACGACATGCAGCCCGCCGGCCAGATCGGCAGGGTTGTCGCCGGCCCGCGCCTCGGCCTGACGGGCCAGCCAGGCGGGTAGGGACAGCCCCTCCTGCTGCGCCTGGCGGGTGGCCTCGGGCGCGTGGGGGTGGTGGTCCAGCAGCTGCTCGATCGCTGCGCCGGCGGCGGATTGCCCGCCTTCGTTCAGCCAGAGGCCCGGCACCATGGCCGAGAAGTAGGGACCCCAGACCCCCGGCACGAAGACCGGCTCGCGCGTCGAGGTCATCGTACAGGAGGAGGTGCCGAAGACATAGGCGAGGTTCGCCTCGGCCCCACCGCCGCCCTCGGGTCCGACCGAACCGATGCCGCCCGCATGCGCGTCGATCAGCCCCGCCGCGACCGGCGTGCCTGGGCGCAGCCCCAGATCGCGCGCGGCCTGGGCCGTCAGACCCTGGCCCAGGGCCGAGCCTGCATCGACGACCCGCGCCCCGATCCGGGCGAAACCGTCATCGGTCAGATCGCCCAGGCCCACGGAGCGGAAGTAATCCGCGTCCCAGGACCGTTCATGCGCCATGTAGGTCCATTTGCAGGTGACGGTGCAGATCGACCGCGCAAGATCGCCGCTGGCCTTCCAGGTCAGGAAGTCGGTCAGGTCCATGAACTGCCAGGCGGCGGCATAGGTCTCGGGGCGGTGCTCCTTGAGCCAGAGCAGCTTCGGCGTCTCCATCTCGGGAGAGATGCGCCCGCCGACATAGTCCAGCACCCGGTGCCCGCCCGCGTTGATGCGTTCGGCCTGTTCGACCGCGCGGTGGTCCATCCAGACGATGACGTTGCGCTCGGGATGCGCGGCGTCCCCCACCGGCAGGGAGGCCCCTTCCGGTCCCAGAACCACCAGCGAGCAGGTCGCGTCGAAGCCGATCCCGGCGATCTCCTCGGGCCGCGCGCCGGCCTGCGCCAGGGCGGCGCGCACGGCACGGCAGACGCCGGCCCAGATGTCGGCCCCCGACTGTTCGGCGATCGAGCCGCCCTCGCGGTGCATCGCGATGGGGTGGGCGGCGCTGGCCGTCATGAGGCCCTGGGCGTCGAAGACGCCGGCGCGGGCGCTGCCGGTGCCGACATCGACGCCGATCAGGAAGCGGGGGTCTGACATGGGGGCCTCCGGGGGCTTGTCGTCACAGATCGACGCTGTTGGGCAGGATGACCAGATCGCGGATGACGACGCCCTTGGGGCGGGTCAGCATGAACAGCACGGCCTCGGCCACCTCGCGGGGCTGCATCAGCGAGCCGTTGGCCAGCGCCTCCTCCATCTTCTCCTTGGGCCAGTCGTCCAGCAGGGCGGTGACCACCGGGCCGGGCAGGACCGCGCCCATGCGGATGCCCTGCGGCGCGACCTGGCGGCGCGTCGCGTGCAGGAAGGCCTGCACCGCGAATTTCGACGCGGTGTAGATCGGCTCCCAGACCACCGGGACGACGCCCGCGACCGAGCTGGTCAGGATCACGTCGCCCGCGCCGCGCCCGATCATGCCGGGCAGGACGGCGCGCACGCTGCGGAAGGCGGCGTTGATGTTCAGGTTCAGCATGCGGTCCCACTGATCGGGGTCGCCCTCGGCCGCGGGACCGCCGACATAGGCGCCGGCATTGGCGTGGAAGATGTCCAGCGGCCCGACCAGCGCCTCGATCCGCGGGGCCATGCCCGAAACCTGCGGCCCGTCCAGCAGGTCCACGACCAGCGGATGGGCCTGGGGCCCCAGCTGGCCGCAGAGGTCGTGCAGCCGGTCGGCGGCGCGGTCGATCAGCACGACCTGGGCGCCTTCCTCGATCAGGATGCGGGCGCATTCCAGCCCGATCCCCGATGCCGCCCCGGTGATGGCCGCGGTCTTGCCTTGCAGTTTCGCCATGATGGTTCCTTTCCGTCAGGCCCGGCCGTTGCTGGCCCGGGAGCGTCGCGCCAGCGAGTCGACGATCACCGCGATGGCCAGCACCGCCCCCGTGATCATGTAGCGCAGCGACGAGCTGAGATTGAGAAGCGTGAGCCCGTTCGAGATGGCCATGATGACCAGCACCCCCAGCAGCGCCGACCAGGCCGATCCGCGCCCGCCGAAGAGGGACGTCCCGCCGATGACCGCCGCCGCGATGGCGTTCAGGTTCACGTCGCCGGTGCCGGCCTGCTGGCTGGCCGAGGCCAGGCGCGCCGCCGCGAAGACCCCGCCGAGCGCCGCCAGGCTGGAGCAGATGACGAAGGCCGACAGGCGGATGCGCCGGATGTTGATGCCCGACCGGCGCGCGGCCTCGGCATTGCCGCCCACCGCGAACATCCAGCGGCCCCATTGCGTCCGGGTCAGCGCATAGTTCAGCGCCGCGACCGCCAGCACGAAGATGCCGAACATCAGCGGCACGCCGCGGCCGCGCTCCAGATACCAGACCGCGAAGATCAGCGCCGCGGTCAGCAGCACCGCCTTGGCCAGCGCGACGCTGAGGCCCGCGGCCGAGAGGTTCGCGGCGCTGCGGCGGCGGTTGGTGCGGATCGCGCCCAGCACGATCATGGCGCCCGGCAGCAGCGCCGCCAGATAGGCCGCCCAGCCCGGCAGGATCAGGATCTGCCCGAAGCGCACCAGCGAGGAGGTGAAGGGCATGTTGATCGACCCGGTCGGCCCCAGCAGGTAGAGCTGCGCCCCGAGCAGCGCCAGCAGTCCTGACAGCGTGGCGACGAAGCTGGGCATCTCGAACTGGTTGCGCAGGAAGCCGTAGATCAGCCCGACCGCCGCCCCGGTGGCCACCACGGCCAGGATGGTGACCGGCAGGGGCATGCCCGCATTGACCCACAGCACCCCGGTGATGGCCGAGGCCAGGCCGCTCATGGAGCCGATGGAGAGGTCGATCTCTCCCAGCAGCAGCACGCAGACCACGCCGAGCGCGATGAAGCCCACGGCGGCCGCGTCGAACAGCAGGTTCACCAGGTTGTTCGGCGCCAGGAAGACCGGGTTCAGCACCGTGAACACGGTCGAGATGATGACCAGGCCGACGATCACGGGCAGCATGCCCAGATCGCCCGAACGGACCTGATCGACGAAGCCGCGCAGCGCGCCCGCGATGCCCGCGTCGTGGCGGACCCGGCTGTCGGCGCGGTCGAGTTGGGTTGGCTGGGTCACGACTGGCCCTCCATGATGTCCATCTTGCGCGCCGCGCGGCGCGAGACCGAGTTCTCGCTGGCGCCGGTGATGGCGGCGACCAGCTCCTGATGCGAGCTTTCGGCGGTGAAGACGCCGTTGTTGCGGCCAAGCCGCAGGACGACGATGCGGTCGGCGACCGCGCGCACGTCCTCCATGTTGTGCGAGATCAGGATGACCCCGTGGCCGCGGTCGCGCACCCGTTCGATCAGGTTCAGCACCTCGGCCGTCTGCGCGACGCCCAGGGCCGCGGTGGGTTCGTCCAGCATGATGATGTGCGGGTCCAGCAGCAGCGAGCGCGCGATGGCCACCGTCTGCCGCTGACCGCCCGAGAGCGAGGCGATGGGTTCGCGCACCGAGGGGATGCGCGCCGCCAGTTCCTGCAGCAGGGTCCAGGCGCGGACCTCCATCTGCACCTCGTCCATGTGCAAGGGAGAGAGTTCGTGGCCCAGGAACAGGTTCGCGACCACGTCCAGGTTCTCGCACAGCGCCAGGTCCTGAAAGACCGTGGCGATGCCCAGCTCCAGCGCGCGGCCGGGATTGTCCAGCGTCACGGGCCGGCCCAGATATTCGATCGTGCCCGAGGTGGGCTGATGGACGCCGGCCAGCACCTTGACCAGCGTGGACTTGCCCGCGCCGTTGTCGCCGACCAGGGCCACGACCTCTCCGGCATGGACGTCCAGGGCGATGTCGTCCAGCGCGGTGACGGCGCCGAACTGCTTGCCCACGCCGCGCAGGCGCAGGATCAGGTCGCCCTTGGCGGGGCTTTCGGGTTTTCGGGACATGATGACCTCTCTGGGCGCGGGGACGCGCGGCGGCACGGGCCGCCGCGCGCGGGCGTCACTGGATTCCCAGTTCGGCGCAGGCATCCGCGTATTCGGCGGTGCAGACCTCCTCGGCGGTCTGGATGCCGCCG
The DNA here is from genome assembly GCF_046736325.1 of Paracoccus sp. ME4. Taxonomy (GTDB): domain Bacteria; phylum Pseudomonadota; class Alphaproteobacteria; order Rhodobacterales; family Rhodobacteraceae; genus Paracoccus. The sequence goes on along the minus strand of NZ_CP151276.1, from coordinate 2,215,520 downwards.
TCGAAGATCACCTCCTTGATGTTCTCGCGGGTGACGACCTCCGGGACGAAGAGCTGCGAGGGCGTGGCGTATAGCTCGGTCGTGGGCTCGGGCGTCTCGCCGTTCAGCAGCTGGACGGCCACGTCGGCCGCGGCCGCGGCCACGATCTCGGAGGGCTTGGAGATGGTGTTGTACTGATCGCCCGCGATGATCAGCTGCAGCGCGGCGATGGTGGCGTCGTTGCCGGTCACCGGGGGCAGGGGGTCGGTGCCTGCGGCCTTCAGCGCGGCGATAGCGCCGCCACCGGTGCCGTCATTGGCCGCGACGATGCCGGTGATCTGGTCGCCGAAGCGGGTGATCTGGCCCGCCGTCCATTCCTGCGCGCGCGGCGGCGCCCAGTCCGGCGTGTCGTATTCCGACAGCGTCTTGTAGGGCGACGCGTCCAGCGCGCGGTCGATGCCGTCGCGGATCAGCCCCGCCGCCGCATCCGTGGGAGAGCCGTTGATCTGCAGCACGCCCGCGCCCTCGGGCACGCCCTCGGCCTGCAGATGCTCGACCAGCGACTGCGCGATGGCATAGCCGATGCCCTCGTTGTCGAACGAGACGTAGAAATCGGCCGGCGTGTCCGGGATCGGCCGGTCATAGGCGATGACGCGGACATCCTGGGCGCGCGCGATCTCGACCAGGGCGGCGGCCGCGGCCGAGTCGACCGGGTCCAGCACCACGACCGTGGCGCCCTGCGCAAGGACCGAGTTGAACTGCTGCTGCTGCAGCGCCACGTCGCCGTTGCCGTTCTGATAGATCAGCGTGCAGTCGGGGCATTTCTCGGCCATGGCGGCCTGGAAGCCGGGCCAGTCATGCTCCTCGTAGCGGGTCGATGCCTGGTCGGGCATCAGGAAGGCGACGGTCTGCGCCGCCGCTCCGGTTGCGGCAAGGCCGAGCGCCAATGCCGAAGTCGCTGCAAGCGACGTGATCCTGGTCATGCTGTCTTCCTCCTCAACAGGGCCTTCGCCCGTCACAGGAAGGGCCGCGCGCCGCCGGTCATGCCGGGTCGCCGCCGGTCCTCCTCCCGCACATCCTCCAACGCGCCATCGGCGGCGCGACTTAGCGCAACCGATTGCGCAAACTTGCTCCATCGGTTGAACCAAGTCAAGATGGGATTTGCGGGCCGGGTCGGCCCTGACGAAAGGGACAGGTCATGGACAGGGATTCACGGCGCACGACGATCTACGACCTGGCGCAGCTGGCCGGGGCCTCGCCCAGTGCGGTCAGCGCGGTCCTGAACGGCACCTGGCAGAAGCGTCGAATCAGTCAGCGCCTGGCCGAACGGGTCAAGGCGCTGGCCGAGGAGCAGGGCTATGCGGTCAACAGCCAGGCCAGCCTGCTGCGCCGGGAGCGTTCGCATATCGTCGGCATGATCGTCCCGAAATACGACAACCGCTATTTCGGACAGATCGCCGAACGGTTCGAGGCCCAGGCCCGCGCCAGGGGGTTCTTTCCCGTGGTCACCTGCACGCAGCGCGACCCCGAGCTGGAATTCGAGGCCGCCAAGGAGCTGGTCTCCTGGCAGGCGGAATGCGTGATCGCGACCGGGGCCACGGACCCGGACCGGATCAGCGGCTTCTGCGCGGCGGCGGGGGTGCAGTCGATCAATCTCGACCTGCCGGGGACGGCGGCGCCGTCGGTGATCTCGGACAACTTCGCGGCGGCGCAGGCGCTGGCGGCGGTGATCCTGGACCGCTGCGACGCGCCGGGACCGCTGCGCTTCATCGGCGGGCGGCCGGGCGATCACAACACCGCCGCGCGCCTGCGGGGGTTTCTGGCCGAACATGACCGCCGCGGCATCGCGGTACCCGAGGATCACCGGATGATGCCCGGATATTCCGCCGACAAGGTGGCGCAGGCGCTGGCGGGGTGGTGCCCGGAGGGGCCGGTGGGGCTGTTCGTGAACTCGACCATCGCGCTGGAGGGGGTGGTGCGCTGGATCGCGGAGCTGCCGCAGGGGGCGGGGCCGGTGCGCTATGGCTGCTTTGACTGGGACGCCTTCGCCGCGCGGCTGCCGGGCAATGTCGGCATGGTCGAGCAGGATGTCGGCACGATGCTGACCCGCGTCTTCGACATGATCGGCGCGCTCGACCTGGCCCCCGCGGCCACGCTGGTTCCCTGCCTGATGCGCTGCACCGGCTGAGCGGAGGCACCGCCGGGCCACGACAAAATGCCGCGCGGCATCACGGCCCTGTCGAAAAGGCGTGCAATCCCCCCCGAACCGTTCCAACATGGGGGTTGTTGACGGTGGAGGGTGCGTCGGCCTGCCGCGCCGCCCTCCCGCCCGGTCAGAACCCAAGCGCGAAGGCACTGATGAGACGAGACGTCAACCACTCCATTCTGCTGCAGACCAGACTTGACGAGATCGCCGCGGGCTTCGGTGCCGTATCGGCACCGCTTGGCGCGGCCATGTCCCATGCGGCGCTGTCCTCGGGCAAGCGGTTCCGGGGCAACCTGCTGCTGTTGGCGGCGGACGCGTCGGGCGGGGTCTGCGAGACCATCGTCGATGCCGCCTGCGCCATCGAGATGGTGCATGCGGCCTCGCTGGTCTTCGACGACCTGCCCTGCATGGACGACGCCGCGCTGCGCCGCGGCCAGCCCGCCACCCATGTCGCCCATGGCGAGAGCCGGGCCGTGCTGGGCGGCATCGCGCTGATCACCGAGGCCATGGCTGTGCTGGCCACCGCGCGCGGCGCCACCGGCGCGGTGCGTGCGCAGCTGGTGCGCATCCTGACGCGCGCCCTGGGACCGCAGGGGCTGTGCGCGGGACAGGACCTGGACCTGCATGCCGCCAAGAGCGGCGCCGGGGTCGAGCGCGAGCAGGACCTCAAGACCGGCGTTCTGTTCATCGCCGGGCTGGAGATGCTGGCCGTGGTCAAGGATTTCGACGACGAGGACCGCGATCAGATGATCGCCTTCGGCCGTCAGCTGGGCCGGGTGTTCCAGTCCTATGACGACCTGCTGGACGTGATCGGCGACCGGGCGGCGCTTGGCAAGGACGTGGGCCGCGACGCCGCGGCGCCGGGACCCAAGCGCGGCCTGCTGGCCGTGGCCGACATGCAGAACGTGTCGCGCCACTATGAGGCCAGCCGCGCGCAGCTGGACGCGATGCTGCGCAGCAAGCGCCTGCAGGCCCCCGAGATCGCGGCCCTGCTGGAGCGTGTGCTGCCCTACGGCGTACGCGCCTGAGCGTGATGCGGCCGGGTCCAGAGGCCCTGCCGCGTGATGCCCGCCCCCGGCAGGCGTGAGCGCGCGACGTCCCACCCCCCGACGCCCAGCAGCGCGACCTTGGTCGCCTTGGAGGTGCTGATCCGCTGCCGATAGGCCTCTGGCCCGCCCTTGCGGATGCGCAGCCCGATGGCGCGATAGATGCGCAAGGCGGCCGCGATGGACCAGGCGCAGCGCGGCGGCAGGTCCGCCAGACCCACGCGGGCCGAGGCGTAATAGGGCTCCGCCGTGTCCAGCAGCCGCAGGATGACGCTGTAGAGTTCGGGCGACGGCACCGGACCGTCGATGCTCGCCCCCGCCTCATCCAGCCAGTCCCCCGGCAGGTAGCAGCGCCCGATGGCCGCGTCGTCGATCACGTCGCGCGCGATGTTGGTCAGCTGGAAGGCCAGCCCCAGATCGCAGGCGCGGTCCAGGACAGGGTCATCGCGCACGCCCATCACGCGGGCCATCATGACGCCAACGATGCCCGCGACGTGATAGGAGTATTCCAGCACGTCCTCGATGGTGCGGTAATCGCGCGCCTCGACATCCATGGCAAAGCCCACGATGAGGTCCAGGGGCCAGGCATCGGGAAAGTCGTGCCGCCGCGCCACCGCGCGCAGCGCCGCGAAGGGGGCCGTCACCGGGCCGTCGCCCTGCAGCGCGGCCAGCGTGTCGGCGCGCAGATCGGCCAGCCGCGCCTGCGGGTCGTCCACCAGTTCGGGGCGGCTGCCCAGGGCCTGACCGTCGATCACGTCATCGGCATGGCGGCACCAGGCATAGAGCATCACCGTATCCTCGCGGATGCCCGGAGGCATCAGCTTGGCGGCGGTGGCGAAGCTCTGCGAGCCTTGGGTGATCGCCTCCGTCGAGGTCAGGACCAGATCGCTCATGCGTCCGCCAGATCGGACAGCATTACCTGGGCCGTGGCCTTCGCCGATCCCACGACGCCCGGAATGCCCGCGCCCGGATGGGTGCCCGCGCCGACCAGATAGAAGTTGCGGATCGTCTTGTCGCGATTATGCGGCCGGAACCAGGCGGATTGCGTCAGGATCGGCTCGACCGAGAAGGCGCTGCCGTGATGGGCGTTCAATTCGCTGGCGAAATCGGACGGGGTGAAGATGCGCGTGGTGGTCAGGTTGGCGCGCAGATTGGGGATCAGTCGCTCCTCCAGACTGGCCAGGATGCGGTCGGCATAGCGCGGCCCCTCGACCGCCCAATCGATCTCGGCCCGGCCCAGATGCGGCACCGGGGCCAGCACGTAATGCGTGGACATGCCCGGAGGCGCCATGTCCGGATCGGTCGTGCAGGGCGAATGGAGGTACAGCGAGAAGTCCTCGGCCAGCTTGGGGCCCTTGAAGATCTCGTTGACCAGCTCCTTGTAGCGGGGGCCGAAGAGGATGGTGTGGTGGGCGATGTCCTTGGGCGCCTCGCGCAGGCCGAAATGCAGCACGAAGAGCGACATGGACCAGCGCTTGCGGTCCAGCGATTTCGCGCGGCTCTGCCCGCGGGCGGTGTGGCCCAGCAGGTCGCGATAATTGTGCATCACGTCGCCGTTGCTGGCGACCATGTCCGCGGTCAGGGTGCGCCCGTCGGCCAGGGTCACGCCGGTCGCGCGCGGGCCGTCCGTGTCGATCCGCGCGACCTTGGCGTTCAGCAGCATCTGCCCGCCAAGCCGTTCGAACAGTGCGACCATCCCCGCGACCAGCTGGTTGGTGCCGCCCTTGGCGAACCAGACCCCGCCGCGCCGCTCCAGCGCGTGGATCAGAGCATAGATCGAGCTGGTCGAGAAGGGATTCCCGCCCACCAGCAGCGTGTGATAGGAGAACGCCTGCCGCAGATAGGGGTCCTTGATGAAGGTCGCGACCTTGGCATGGACCGACTTGTAGGCCTCAAGCTTCATCAGCGCGGGCGCGGCCTTGAGCATCTGGCCCAGCTTGAGGAAGGGCACGGTGCCCAGCTTGACGTAACCCTCCTGGTACACCTCCTCCGCATAGTCGCGGAAGCGGCGATATCCCTCCAGGTCGTCCGGGTTGAACTGGGCGATCTGGCGCTCCAGCTGATCGGCCTCGTTCACATAGTCGAAGACCTTCCCGCCCGGCCACATCAGCCGATAGAAGGGCGACACCGGCATCAGCGTCACGTCGCGCGCCATGTCCTGCCCGGTCAGCGCCCACAGCTCCTTGAGCGCATCGGGGTCGGTGATGACGGTGGGGCCCGCGTCGAAGACATGGCCCTGATCGTGCCAGACATAGGCCCGCCCGCCGGGCTTGTCGCGGGCCTCGACCAGGGTCGTGGCGATGCCCGCCGATTGCAGGCGGATGGCCAAGGCCAGGCCGCCGAAGCCTGCTCCGATCACGATGGCCGTCTTGGTCGCGGGCGAATGGGCGTTCATGCGTCTTCCTTCAGAAGGGGGCGTTCGGGCAGGCAGCGGAGCGCCGTGCCGATGGGGATGGGGGGCTTGCCGGTGACGATGCGCAGCTGATCGGCCATGGTCAGTCGCCCGGCGTAGAAGCGTTCGATCAGCCCCTCGGGCATGCGATAGAAGCGCTGCAGCAGCGTATAGCGTTGATCGGGCGGGCAGCCGCGGAACAGCATGCGGTTCAGCAGGCGCAGGAACCGGTCCCGACGCGCGCGCCCCAGGGCGTAATCGCGGATGGCTGCGCGGGCCGCGTCGGTGGTGGGCCGGCCGGGCAGGGCGGCCACCACATCCGCGACCTGCGCCGCATAGGGCAGCGAATAGCCGGTGACCGGGTGAAAGAAGCCCGCCCGCAGGCCCACCGGCACCGCGCCCGTGGCGTGATCGTCCCAGAAGCCCGCCGCGTCATGGGCCAGCGCGATGGGCAGGATGCCGCGCTCGCGCCGCACCTCGTGGCCCGTCCAGCCCTGCGCGCGGGCATAATCGTGGGACGCCTGCGCCAGCGCATCGTCGTCCAGATCGCCGCCGTCGGAATAGCGCGTGTCCTCGATCAGGATGCGCGTGGGGGTGAAGGGCAGCAGATAGATGAAGCGGTATCCGTCCTCCTGCGTGACGGTCGCGTCCATGATCACCGGGCGGGTGACGCCATGGGGCGCGTCGGTCTCCAGCTCGATGCCCACGAATTTCTGGAAGCCCACGGTCAGGTGCGGGGTCGCCTGCGCGCCGCGCCCGTCCAGCACGCAGGGCGCCGCGATGCGGGTGCTGTCGGTCAGCGTCGCGCCATCCGCATCCAGCGCGGCGATGGCGGTGTTCCAGCGGATTTCAGCCCCCGCATCGGTCACCGCCTGCGCCAGCGCGGCCCCGTCCAGAGAGCCGTATCCGGTGCGCAGCGTGCGCGCATGGGTGGGGAAGCGCACCTGCTGGCCCGACCAGCGGCCGCGTTGCAGCGGATGGATGCGGGCCTGCCAGGCGGGCGACAGGTCGGGGTCGTGGCAGGACCAGGTATGCCTGTCCGACGGTCCGTCGCGCCCGTCCAGCAGGACCACGGTCAGGTCGGGCCGCGCGGCCCGCAGCGCCAGCGCGATCAGCCCATTGGCCAGGCCCGCCCCGGCCATCAGGATGTCGGGGGTCACGACCGCTCCTGCGCCTCGGCGCGCAGGACGCCCGAATCCTTCAGGTCCTGCTTCAGCTTGTCGACCGGCGGGGCATAGATGAAGCCGAAGCTGACGCAATGGTCGCGCCCCTCCACCGCGTGATGCAGCCGGTGCGCCTGATAGAGGCGCCGGAAATAGCCGCGCCGGGGGATGTAGCGGAAGGGCCAGCGCTGATGGACCAGCCCGTCATGCAGCACGAAATAGATCAGGCCATAGACCGTCATGCCAAGCGCGATCCACCACAGGACCGGCGACCAGATCCAGCCCACCGTGAACAGGATCGTGGCGATCACCGCGAAGACCACGCCATAGAGGTCGTTCTTCTCCAGCGCGTGGTCATGCTCCTCATGGTGCGACTTGTGCCAGCCCCAGCCCAAGGGGCCGTGCATGATCCAGCGGTGGACGGAATAGGCCGTCAGCTCCATCACCAGCACGGTGGCGACGACGATCAGCAGATTGGTCATGCGGGGGTCCCTTTCTTCCGGTCCGCCTTGGCACGGGTGCGCGGCAGGCGCCACCACGGCACGGTGGGATAGAGGTGATGTTCGTGATGATAGCCGCCGAAATGGAAGCAGGTCACCAGCGACACCGAGTCGCTGACCCGCGACGACCGGGCATTGTGGCGGTCGGGAAAGGCGTCATGGCCCGGCCGGTGCGGCAGCCAGGTGCCGAAGACGAACAGCTGTACCGAGGCGAGGATCGAGGGCAGCGGCCAGAACGCCACATACATCCAGCGATCCCCCAGGATCAGCGCATAGGTCGTGACGATCACCGGCAGGAGCAGCCCCTCGCGCCAGCCGAAATAGGTGCCGATGAAGCGGCCGTACCAGCGGACCGGCCCGCCATGGTCGAAATCGGGGTCGTCCTCGGTGCCCGCATGGCGGTGATGGGCCATGTGCTTGACGATCATCTTGCGCCACGAGAACCCGGCATAGAGCCACAGGACCAGCTGCCCGATCCGCGCGTTCCAGCGCGGATGTCCCGGCACGACCGATCCGTGCATCGCGTCATGGGCGATGATGAACAGCCCCACCGACAGCCAGGTCAGGCCCGCGAAGCTTGCCGCCGCCAGCAGCGGATGCGCCGCGGCGTCCAGGAACCACAGCGTGTGGACGTGCAGCGCCAGCCAGGCCAGGATGATGGTCCCGGACACGGCCAGGCTGGTGACGGTCAGTTCCGCCTTGGGCAGGGCATTCGCGCTCATGGTGTCCCCCGGACCGGCGATGGCGGCAGGCTACAGCCCCGCATCGCCGGTTTCCATCCCCGATGCTTGCGACCATTGGCCGCCCGCGTCGCGCTCCAGCAGCGGCGCGCGGCGCAGGGCTGCCAGATCGGCCGATCCGGTGCAGAACATGGCGATGCGCAGCTGGGTCACGACATCGTCCAGATGCGCGACCAGGGCCTCGGTGCTGTGACGGGCGGCGGGCAGGGCGCCCGCGGCCTGTCCGGCCAGATCGGCCCCCAGTCTGACGGCCCGCGCCACGTCCAGCCCGTGGCGCACCCCGCCCGATCCGATCAGGACCTGCCCCGGCCGCATCAGTGGCGCGACCGCGCCGATCGCCGCCGCGGTCGGGATGCCCCAGTCATGGAAGGGCGCGGCCAGCGCCTGGAGGCGGGCAGGGCCGCGTTCGGCCTCGACCCGCGCCCAGCTGGTGCCGCCGGCGCCGGCCACGTCCAGGATGGTGACGCCGGCCTCGGTCAGACGCCGGGCGAGGGGGGCCGAGAGGCCCGCGCCGACCTCCTTGACGCCCAGGGGGACGGGCAGGGCGCGCACCAGCGCCGCGATCTTGTCCAGAAGGCCCGAGAAGTCGCGATCGCCCCCCTCCTGGATCGCCTCCTGCAGCGGGTTCAAATGCAGGATCAGCGCATCGGCGCCGATCATCTCGACCGCGCGGGCGGCCTGATCTGGGCCGAAGCCGTAGTTCAGCTGCACCGCGCCGATATTGCCCAGGATCGGGATGTCGGGCGCGCGCGCGCGCAGGCTGGCGCCCAAGCCGCCGTTGCCGCCCGCCTCGACCGCGATGCGCTGCGAGCCGACCGACAGGGCGATGCGGTGATGGGCGCAGGCCTCGGCGATGTGGATGTTGATGGCCTCGGCCTCCTCCGGGCCGCCGGTCATGGCCGAGATCAGCAGCGGCGCATCCAGCACCCGCCCCAGGAAGCGCGTGCCGCAGTCGATCCGCGCCATGTCCAGCTCCGGCAGGGCCAGGTGCCGGAAACGGATGGCGTCGAAGCCGCTGTCCAGCCGGTCCTGCGCGCCGCGCCCTTCGGCAACGATCCTCAGGTGGTCGGACTTGCGGCGCGAGATCTCGGTCATGGGAAGGCCATTCGTTTGGGTTGCCCGACTATCGCGCCAATGGCTGCCGCCTTCCAGCCCCCGTTCCAAGGGGACGATCTGTCGCGGCGCAGCCCGGCCTCAGCCCCGGCCCGCGGCCTTCATCGTCCGGGTGTCGGCCGCCTGAAGCCAGCCGTCATCGTAGAAGACCTCCTCGACGATCTCGGCGCAGGTCTTGCGCAGTGCGACCTCGCGCGCCTTGGACTGCTGGATCTGGCGCTTCAGCGCGCCCAGCCCGGACCGCTCGACGCCCTCCATCTGCTTCTTGATGACGCGCCGCGCCTCGGCCTCGTCGCCGATCTGCTTCCAGTAGACGGCGGCCTCCTCGCGCTTGCGGCGCAGCGGTTCCAGGAAATGCTCCAGCGACCGGAACAGGCCGCTGCTGACAAGCAGCTCCTCGATCTCGGCTGTGTGCCCGGCCTCCTCCAGCCGCTCCATGCCGTGATAGTGATAGAGCCGGACGTCATCGCGCGGCGGAAAGTCCGTGCCGTCGACGGGATAGTTGTGCGCCCGATCCAGCTCTCGGAACCGCGCCCCCGACCGGGCGATGGCGACCGGCAGCGACGCTTGGTCCAGCCATGGCCGCTTGGCTTCGTCATCGACCGACGGGTCGAAGTCGATCGTCATGGCCGTGTCCAGCCACAGCGCCCCGAACCGCCGACCGGAGGGCGCGACCTCGGGGAAGGCCACCATTCCGGCGTTGAAATAGGGCGGATGCTCGCGGTCGGTGCGCAGCATCCTGACCCGCTCGACCGGGGTGGTCAGGCCGAAGATCGCATAGGTCGCATCCCAGATCTCGATGAAGCGCCGCGCGAATCCGGCGACGGATTCGGGCACCACCGCCACATGGTCGGGCGACAGCAGCGCCTCGGCATCCAGCGGCCGGGCCAGATAGGTGTCGGTGTCCAGGAAGATCGCGAATTCGGTGTCGCGCTCCTCGGCCGCGGCCAGCAGCTTGTTGCCGTGCAGATAGGGCTTGTCGTAACGCTTGCGGCTGAAGGCTAGCTCCTGCGTCAGCTCGCGGATCGGCGCGCCCATTTGTTCGTGAAACGCCCTGACCCGCTCGGGGATGTCCCGAAGCCGATCCTTCGGGGTGTAGGGGATCACCGTCGCGTCGGGATGGTGGCGCCTGATCGACAGCAGCAGCGGAATGGCGGGCGAGATCAGATGCGGCGGATCGATGAAATAGATGATCGCGCAGCGGCCGGATTGGATGGGGTCGGTCACTGTGAATATCCTGCGGGTTCAAATGCGCGTGATGTCTTCGATCCCGACGCAAGCACAGTCACCCCGCCGATGTCCATGAAAAAGTTACGTTAACGGCTCCGGTTGCCCGCTTGCCCGGCGTCAGTTCGCAGCGCTCGGGCCGGGCCGTCAACCCGTGGCGCCGCCCGACATCCGACGCCGCGAGGTCGACCGTTCGCCCAGGAGATCCAGCGCGTCCGCATTGCTGCGCCCCCAGTCATAGACCCGCTCGACCAGATCGACGAAGCGCGTCCCCAGGGGCGTCAGGCGGTACTCGACCGCCGGCGGCACGGTGCCTTCCACATGGCGGGTGATCAGGCCGCTGGCCTCCATGTCGCGCAGGGTCTGGACCAGCATCTTCTTGGATATGCCGGGCAGGCTGCGGTGCAGGACGCCGGTCCGCGCCGCGCCGTGATGGCGGGCGTGCAGCGTGTGCAGGATCATGCTGGTCCACTTGGTCGCGAACAGGTCCAGGACGCGGCGGGGGGCGCAGTCCTCGCGCCATTCCTGATCGGACGGGTCTTCGCTCACGGGTGGTCACCTCCGGGTTCCTACGTCCCGGAACGGTGCCTTCTGGAAGCGCGGATCGCAAGCGCCTACCTCGCCCGGTGACCATCGGAACGGAGAGACAGGATGACACGAACCGCACTCGTCGTCGGCGCGACCGGCATTCAGGGCAGCGCGATCGCCGCGCAGCTGGTGGAGGAGGGCTGGACCGTCCACGGCCTCAGCCGCAGGCCGCAGGATCAGCCCGGCGTGCTGCCCGTGGCCGCCGACCTGCTGGACCCGCAGGGCCTGGCCCGCGCGCTGGACGGGATCGCGCCCGCGCATGTCTTCCTGACCTCTTGGCTGAGGATGCCGACCGAGGCCGAGAACATCCGCGTCAACGGCGCCATGGTGCGCAACGTCCTGGATGCGCTGAGGCCCGCGGGATCGGTGCGGCATGTCGCGCTGGTCACGGGGCTGAAGCATTACTTGGGGCCGTTCGAGGCCTATGGCCAGGGCCGGCTGCCGCAGACGCCCTTCCGCGAGGATCAGGGCCGGCTGGACGTCGCGAACTTCTACTATGCGCAGGAGGACGAGGTCTTCGCCGCCGCCGCTTGCGACGGCTTCGGCTGGAGCGTGCACCGCCCGCATACCGTGATCGGCAAGGCCCTCGGCAACGCGATGAACATGGGCACCACCCTGGCCGTCTATGCCACGATCTGCCGCGAGACGGGGCGGCCCTTCCGCTTTCCCGGCTCGGCCGTGCAGTGGGAGGGGCTGACCGACATGACCGACGCGCGCCAGCTGGCGCGGCAGGTGATCTGGGCTGCCGGGACCCCCGCGGCCCGCAACGAGGCGTTCAACATCGTCAACGGCGACGTGTTCCGATGGAAGTGGATGTGGCACCGCATCGCCGACGCCTTCGGGATCGCGGCCGAGGATTTCGACGGCACGCCCCGCCCGCTGGAGACGCAGATGAAGGACGACGCCCCGGTCTGGGCCCGGATCGCCGCGCGCCACGGTCTGGTTGAGGGGGACCTGTCGCGCCTCGCCTCGCCCTGGCACACGGACGCCGATCTGGGCCGCCCGATCGAGGTGGTGACGGACATGTCGAAAAGCCGCCATCTGGGCTTCACCGGCTATCAGGCGACCGACGCGGCCTTCACGGACCTGTTCGCGCGGCTGCGCGCCGACCGCATCATCCCGTGATGCCAGGGGTGCGGTGCCAATCCCATGTACCGGCGCGGCACCCGGAGGCGCAGCTTTCGCGATGGTCTGCAGGCCACCTGACGGGGGCGTCTACCTCGCGTTGCATGGGCGGATGTCATGGCGACCCCGGGAGGACTTGAACCCCCGACCCGCCGCTTAGAAGGCGGCTGCTCTATCCAGCTGAGCTACGGGGCCGTGCCAACCGGTCTTAGCGCCGGTCGCGGAGGATTTCAAAGCGATAGTGACGCGATCAGAAGGGCAGCTCATCGATCTGCCGCAGGCCCACGTCCAGCTGCGCGGCGGTGAAGACGCCCCGCACCTCCATCACCGCCCGGCCGTCCAGCAGCACCGTCGTGATGCCCGAGACGGCATCGGCGCTGACGCCGACCTCGGGCGGGCTGTCGGCGTCGAACGTCGCGTGCAGTGTGATGCGGTCGGCCTCGGGGTCGTAGTCGCGCAGCGATGCCGCGCCGCCCTCGGGCGCCACGATCATCGAGAAGACGTCCTGTCCCGCCCCGCCGATCGCGATGTCGTCGCCCAGGAAGAACAGCGCATCGTCGCCGTCGCCGCCCGAAAGCGTCTCCTCCCCGCCCCGCTCCCATTGGGCGTCGCCGTCCAGCCGGTCGCTGGACAGGACGTCATTGCCCGCGCCGCCCTCGATCAGATCGGTGCCGGCGCCCCCGGCCAGCAGGTCGTCGCCATCGCCGCCGCGCAGCGTGTCGTCGCCGGTATTGCCCTCGATCCCGTCGTTCCCTGCGCCGCCGATCAGCAGATCGTCGCCGCCCAGCCCGATCAGGGCGTCGTCCAGATCGCCTCCGGTCAGGGTCTCGGGGGCGTCGGTGCCGATCAGGGTCTCTCCGGTCGTGTCGACGGGGTCGTCGGCCTCCGGATCGTCATCGCCGCCGAACAGGTCGAACGGGTCCATGGCGACCAGCGTCAGGCCGCCGAAGATCAGCCAGTTGGCGATGAACGCCCATTCGTAGCCCATGTGACCGCCCCTGCCTCTCGCGCCGCCATGCAGGTCAGGCTTGGCGCGGGTGCGGCATCCTGTCAATCGGGGATCGTGGGCACGCGCCCCTTACAGCAGCAGCGTCATGAAGACCGAGTTCGGGTCCGCGCGATAGCTGCCGAAGGGCGGGCATTCGGTGAAGCCCTCGCGCGCATAAAGGCCGCGGGCGGCCAGAAAGCCCGGCTGGACCCCGGTCTCCAGCGACAGCCGCTGCAGGCCCGATGCGCGCGCGTCCTCGATGATGCGGCGCAGCAGCATGCGCGACAGGCCGCGGCCGCGATGTTCGGTCAGGACATGCATGGACTTCACCTCGCCAGAACCCGGCTCCAGCGCCTTGACGGCGCCCATGGCGACGGGCCGGCCCGCGTCGCGGATGACCAGGAAACGGATGGCGGGGTCAGCCAGCGCCTCCTTGGGCAGCATGTGGATCGATTCGGGGGGCGTGTCGGCATGCATCTCGGCGGTGTGTCGCTGGAACAGCTGGTCCAGATCCGGCCCGAGCGGGCTTTCCGCGGCGATCGTCAGCGTCATGTCGGGTCCTGTCGGAAGAGGCGTCGGGCCGGGCACTAGCCCGACCTGACGCGCAGGTCAAACGGTCCGGGGCGCGCCCAGCACCCGGTCCAGCACCGGCGACAGCCGCGCCATGGTGCCGTCCACGTCGGCCAGCTTGTCCAGACCGAAGAGCCCGATGCGGAAGGTCGAGAAATCGGCCCCCTCATCCACGGCCAGCGGCACGCCCGCCGCGATCTGGGTGCCCTGGGCCGCGAAGGCCTTGCCCGACTTCACCTCGGGGTCGTCGGTATAGCTGACCACGACGCCCGGCGCCTGGAACCCCTCGGCCGCGACCGAACGGATGCCGCGCGTGGCCAGCGCCTCGCGCACCGCGCGGCCAAGCCGCCATTGCGCGTCGCGCGCGGCGTCGAAGCCCATGGCGCGGGTCTCCTCCATCGCGTCGCGCAGGCCCAGGAGCGCGTCCGTGGGCATGGTCGCGTGATAGGCGTGGCCGCCGTCCAAATAGGCCTGCATGATCGCGCGCCATTTCTTCAGGTCCAACGCGAAGCTGTCGCTGATGGTCGCCTCCAGCCGTTCGGCGGCACGCTCCGACAGCATCACCAAGCCCGCGGCGGGCGATGCCGACCAGCCCTTCTGCGGAGCCGAGATCAGTACGTCCACCCCGGTGGCCGCCATGTCCACCCAGACCGCGCCCGAGGCGATGCAGTCCAGCACCATCAGGGCGCCCACCTCATGCGCGGCATCGGCCAGGGCGGTGATGTAGTCGTCGGGCAGGATCAGCCCGGCCGAGGTCTCCACATGGGGCGCAAAGACCGCATCGGGGCGCGTCTCGCGGATGCGGGCCACGACCTCGTCGATGGGGGGCGGCGCATAGGCGGGCTGGGGCGCGTTCCCCTGCGGGCGGGCCTTGACCACGGTCACCTCGCGCGCGAAGGCGCCCGCGTCGAAGATCTGGCTCCAGCGATAGCTGAACCAGCCGTTCCTGACGATCAGCGCATGCGCGTCGCGGCCGAACTGGCGCGCGACGGCCTCCATGCCGTAGCTGCCGCCGCCCGGCACGATCACCGCATGGGCCGCGCCGTAGACCTCGCAGAGGCCCGCCGACAGGTCGCGCATGACCTGCTGAAAGCGCTTCGACATGTGGTTCAGGGACCGGTCGGTGAACACGACCGAGAATTCGTCAAGACCGTCGGGGTCGATCTCGGGGCGCTGATGGGGCATGGGGCATCCTTTCCGTTTGCGCGCAGCCTAGCGCCTGCCGCGCGGCCCGGCCAGACCGCCAAAAGCCGCAAACGCCCCCCTTGCGGCGCCCCCCGCGGGGCGACTAGGCTTCGGGCGCAAGCAACATCAAGGTTTTCCATGCGGATCGGCATCCTTCAATGCGGCCAGTCGCCGGCGCAGCTGAAGCAGAGCCTGGGCGACTATCCCGACATGTTCATGCGCCTGCTGGACGGTCGCGGCTTCACCTTCACCACCTGGCATGTCGAGGGGATGGCGTTTCCGGACGACATCCACGACGCCGACGGCTGGCTGCTGACCGGATCGCGGCACGGCGCCTATGAGGATCATCCCTTCATCCCGCCGCTGGAGGATTTCATCCGCCGCGTCCACGATGCGGGCGTGCCGATGGTGGGCATCTGCTTCGGCCATCAGATCATCGCGCAGGCCCTGGGCGGCACGGTGGTCAAGCATCCCGGCGGTTGGGCCGTGGGCGCGCAGGATTACGATTTCGGCGGCCGGCCCGTCACGCTGAACGCCTGGCACCAGGATCAGGTCGTGGCCCTGCCGCCCGGCGCGCAGGTCGCGGGCCGCAACGCCTTTTGCGAGAATGCCGCGCTGATCTATGGCGACCGGGCCTTCACGGTGCAGGCTCATCCCGAGTTCCGCGACGATTTCATCCAAGGGCTGATGGACACCCGCGCCAAGGGCGTCGTGCCGGACGACCTGCTGGCCGGGGCTGCGGCCCGCATGGGGCAGGCCGATGGCGCGTCCCTGCTGGCCGACCGGATCGAGGCCTTCTTCAAGCAACCCCGCGCCCTGGCGCGACCCGACAAAGGTGCCGCATGAGCGACTGGACCGAAAAACTGCCCCAGGCCGCGCGCGACTTCATGTCGGGGCGCCGCCTGGACGAGGTCGAATGCATCGTGGCCGACATGGCGGGCGTCGCCCGTGGCAAGGCGATGCCCGCGTCGAAATTCGCGCGGCAGAACCAGTTCTACCTGCCCAATTCGATCTTTCTGCAGACGATCACCGGGGAATGGGCCGACAACCCGTCGGGCGCCTTCACCGAACCGGACATGGTGATGGTTCCGGATTATTCGACCGCCACCGCCGCGCCCTGGACCGCCGACTGGACCATCCAGGTCATCCATGACGCGACCGACCAGCAGGGCAACCCCATGCCCATCGCACCGCGCAATGTGCTGAAGCGCGTGGTGCAGCTCTATCGCGACAAGGGCTGGAACCCGGTCGTGGCGCCCGAGATGGAGTTCTTCCTGGTCGCCCGCAACATCGACCCGAACCAGCCGATCATCCCGCCCATGGGCCGCACGGGCCGGCGGGCTGCGGCGAAACAGGCCTATTCCATGTCCGCGGTGGACGAATACGGCAAGGTCATCGACGACATCTATGACTTTGCCGAGGCGCAGGGCTTCGAGATCGACGGCATCCTGCAGGAGGGCGGCGCGGGCCAGGTCGAGATCAACCTGAACCACGGCGATCCGGTGGCCCTGGCCGACGAGATCTTCTACTTCAAGCGGCTGATCCGCGAGGCCGCGCTGCGCCACGACTGTTTCGCGACCTTCATGGCCAAGCCCATCGAGGGCGAGCCGGGCAGCGCCATGCACATCCACCATTCGGTGACGGATGTGGCGACGGGGCGGAACATCTTCTCCGACGACAAGGGCCGCGAGACCCCGGCCTTCCTGCATTTCATCGCCGGCATGCAGAAGCACCTGCCCGCGGCCATCGCGCTGCTGGCGCCCTATGTGAACAGCTATCGCCGCTATGTCCCGGACTTCGCGGCGCCGATCAACCTGGAATGGGGGCGCGACAACCGCACCACGGGCCTGCGGGTGCCGATCTCGGGGCCCGAGGCGCGGCGGCTGGAGAACCGGCTGGCGGGGATGGACTGCAACCCCTATCTGGGGATCGCCGCCAGCCTGGCCTGCGGCTATCTGGGCCTGCTGGAGGCCGAGAACCCGCGCGCCGAATGCCTGGGCGACGCCTACATGTCCGAGGACGAGCTGCCCTACAACCTGGGCGACGCGCTTGATCTGATGTCGGAGAGTGCGCCCATGCGCGGCGTCCTGGGCGAGGATTTCTGCGCCGTCTACGAATCGGTCAAGCGCAATGAATACAAGGAGTTCCTGCAGGTCATCAGCCCGTGGGAACGCGAACATCTGCTACTGAACGTATGAACCTGCTGCATCTGAACGACCGGCCCGGCGCCTATCCGCCCAGCCTGTATGCCGACCAGTGCGGGCCGCAGCCCGAGCTGCCGCCCCTGCGGGGCGAGGCGCGGGCGGATGTCGCGGTGATCGGGGCGGGCTATACCGGGCTGTCGGCCGCGCTGCATCTGGCGCGGCGGGGCCTGTCGGTCCGGGTGCTGGAGGCGCAGCGCGTGGGGTTCGGCGCCTCGGGCCGCAACGGCGGCCAGATCGGCTCCGGCCAGCGGCAGGAGGTCGACTGGCTGGAGGCGAACCTGGGCCGCGACATGGCCCGCCGGCTGTGGGACCTGGCCGAGGAGGCCAAGGCCGCCGTCCGCACCATCGCGGCGGAGGCGGGCGTCCCGGTCCGGGACGGCATCGCCCATGCCTGCCGTACCGCGTCCGAGGTCGATCACGCCCGCCTCATGGCCGACCATCTGGCACGGCATTACGGCTACGACCGGGTCACGCCTTTGGACCGCAACGGGCTGGCGGCGGCCTTGGGCAGCACGGCCTATGTCGGCGGCGATCTGGACCGGGGTGCGGGGCACGTCCAGCCCTTGGCGCTGACCCTGGGGATGGCGCGGCTGGCGCAGGAGGCAGGCGTCGTGATCCATGAGCGCGCGCAGGTCACCGGCCTGACCCATGGCGCGCCCAGCATCATCCGCACCGATCAGGGCGTGCTGCGGGCCGATCACGTCATCCTGGCCTGCAACGGCTATCTGGGCGATCTGGACCGGGGCGTTGCCGCGCGGGTCATGCCCATCAACAACTATATCGTCGCGACACCGCCGCTGGACGATCACCCCGAGATCCTGCCGGACCGCATCGCGGTGGCGGACACGAAATTCGTGGTGAACTACTGGCGGGTCGATGACGACCGGCGGCTGGTCTTTGGCGGCGGAGAGACGGTCACCTACCGCTTTCCGCGCGACATTGCGGCGGTGGTCCGCCCGCATCTGCTGTCGGTCTATCCGCAGCTGCGGGACATGCCCCTGACCCATGCCTGGGGCGGGACGCTGGCCATCACCATGAACCGCATGCCCTGCTTCGCCCGGCCCGCACCGAACTGCCTGTCGGCCAGCGGCTATTCCGGGCATGGCGTGGCACTGGCGACGCTGGCGGGGCGGCTGATGGCCGAGGCCGTGGCGGGCCAAGCCGAACGCTTCGACGCGATGGCTGCCGTTCCCACGCGGCCCTTTCCGGGGGGCGCGGCCCTGCGCAAGCCGCTGCTGGTGGCGGGGATGGCGTGGTTCGGGCTGCGCGACCGGCTAGGGTTCTGAGCGCATCCGCGCGGTCACCTGCTGCCGGATCTCGGCCGAATCGCGGTCGGTCAGGCCCAGCAGGCTGGCGACGAGGCGGATCAGGCTCTCCTCATCCGCCGCGCGGCTGTCATCGGCCAGCGCGACCTCCCACAGCGCCGCCAGCACCGCGCGGCGATCCTCCAGCGCGATGCGGTCCTTGATCTGGCGGGTGAAGCGGACGGTGTCGCTGGCCTCGGCCTCCAGCGCCTCGGCGCGTAGCCGCCGGGCGCGCGCGGCATCCGGGGTCAGGCCGCGACAGGCCAGCACGCGCTCGATGCGCTCGCGTTCGGCCTGATCGTAGTGATCGTCGGCCCGTGCCACGCGCACCAGCAGCGCGGCGATGGCCAGCTCGGCCTCGTCGCGGTCGATCGGCGCGGGGGCCTCGCCCATCAGGCGTGTCAGAAGGTCCATGAACATCGGCTCAGGATGCCTCTCCGCGGCGCAGGGGTCTAGCCGGGCCAGCCCTCGACGATGATCACATCTGCGGCAGAGACCGGATCGCGCAGCGCCTTGGCAGCCTGATAGCCGGGGCTGTCGTAACAGGCCTGTGCCGCCTCCAGCGACGGGAACTCGATCACCACGCTGCGGGGGCGGGCCTGGCCCTCGACCACCTGCTGCGGCCCGCCGCGTACCAGGAAGCGCGCGCCGAATTCGGCGAAGGGGGCGGCATTGGCCCGGCGATAAGCGTCATAGGCGTCGGGGTCGTCGATCGTCACATGGGCGATCCAATAGGCCTTGGTCATGTATCCTCCGGGATGCGGATGCGGCCTTGGGCCACGGGAACGGCACGGCCCGACACGCGGACCTGCGCCAGCGCGCCGCCGCTGACGGTGATGCGCAGGCCCAGCTGGGACGGGCGCCCCATCTCGCCCCCCTGGCGCAGGGACAGGCGCGTCTCTCCCTCGGGCAGGACGCCTGCGGCCAGCAGGGGGGCGGCCAGGGTCGCGGTGGCCGATCCGGTGGCGGGGTCCTCGGGGACGCCGCTGCCGGGGGCGAACATGCGCGCGCGGAACCCCGCGCCGTCGGGGGTATAGGCATAGACCTTGCCGACCCTGGCCGTCAGTTCCTCGAACGCGGCCCCGGCCGGGCGGGCATCGGCCAGGGCCTGGGCGTCGCGCAGCGGCACGAAGATGAAGGCCGGCCCCGCATGGGCCACGACCGGCCTATGCGTGCCGAAGCCCACCTGATCCGCGCCAAGGCCCAGGCCCGCCGCCGCCAGATCGACCGCGACCGCATCGCCCAGCTGCGGCAGCACGGGGGCCGCGAATTCGGCCAGGCCGTCGCGGATAGTCACAGGGACCGGCCCGGCCTCCTCCTCCAGCACCAGATCACCGTCACCCGCCGACAGGTGCAGCGCGCAGCCGATGGTGGGGTGGCCTGCGAAGGGAATCTCCGCCAGCGGCAGGAAGATGCGGACGCGGGCGCGGTGCGCGGGGTCGCGCGGCGCCATGACGAAGATCGTTTCGGACAGGTTGAACTGGCGTGCGATGGTCTGCATCTGCCGCGTGCTCAGCGCATCGGCCCCCATGACCACGGCCAGCGGATTGCCCGCGAAGGCCCGGTCGGTGAAGACGTCATAGACATGGTATTCCAGCATCGTCGCCCCGTTTCAGTATTTCTGCGGAACATACAGCTCCCGCGGGACGGCGTCGCGCTCATAATCGGGGTTGAAGACGCGGTCGGGCAGGGTGATCTGGTCGTGGTCCACATCGCCGTAGGGGATCAGGCCCAGCAGGTGGTCGATGCAGTTCAGCCGCGCGCGCTTCTTGTCGTTGCCGGGCACGATGTACCAGGGCGCCTCGGGGATGTTGGTGCGGTCGAGCATGTCCTCCTTGGCCTTGGTATAGGCCTCCCACCGGACGCGGGACTGCAGGTCCATGGGCGACAGCTTCCACTGCTTCATCGGGTCGTGGATGCGCATCTGGAACCGCATCTGCTGCTCCTCGTCCGTGATCGAGAACCAGTATTTCACCAAGCGGATGCCCGACCGGACCAGCATGCGCTCGAATTCCGGGACGTCCTGGAAGAACTGCTCGACCTGGTCCTCGGTGGCGAAACCCATCACCCGCTCGACGCCCGCGCGGTTGTACCAGCTGCGGTCGAACAGCACGATCTCTCCGCCCGCCGGCAGATGCGGCACATAGCGCTGGAAGTACCACTGCGTCTTCTCGCGGTCCGAGGGGGCGGGCAGGGCGACCACGCGGACCACGCGCGGGTTCAGGCGCTGCGTGATGCGCTTGATGACGCCGCCCTTGCCGGCGCTGTCGCGGCCCTCGAACAGCACGACGACGCGTTCGCCGTGATGGGCGACCCAGTTCTGCAGGCGGATCAGCTCGGACTGCAGGCGCAGCAGCTCGCGGAAATAGACCCGGCGGTCCATCCGGTCGGGGTGATGGCTGCGATAGATGCGGCGGATCTCGGCCGACAGGGCCGCGTCCTCCATCTCCAGCTCCATCTCCTCGTCCAGGCAGTCCTGCAGCTCGTCGCTCAGCCAGTCCTTGTAGTCGCTCATCAAGCCCTCCGCGTCCTGAACAGGCATCTAGGGGCGCGGTGCGACATTTCCATGTCAGCGCAGGAAGCGGCGGGCACAATTCTGCGTCACCGCCAGCACCATCCCGCCGTCGCGCAGCCCGTCCACGGTGCCGCACCATGCGCCGTCGGTGGTGAACAGGCTCTGCGTGCCGCGCGCGGGGCGATAGGCGACGCGCCGGCCCGACAGGTCGAACAGGTTCAGCACGCCCCCGGCATTCGGCGCGTAATAGCCCACCACCGAGCCGTCGGCGGTGAAGATCACCCGCTGCTCGTTCTCGGGGTCGGTGGGGCGGTTGCCGGCGACCTGCGCGGAATTGGCGGTGTTGCCGGCGCTGTTCCAGGCGGCATGGGGGGCGTTGCCGGGGCGGGCGGGGCTGTTGGCGGGATGGCCCGGCCCCAGGTCGAAGGGCAGCTGCGTGCTGTCGAGCACCACCAGCGGCGCATCCGCCAGCGCGGGCGCGGCGGCCAGCATCACAAGCATCGTCAGCAGGCGCATCGGGTCTCCTCCAGCGGCGTCGGGCGCAGGATGGCGCAGCCGGGCGGCCTGCGCCAGAGGGCGGGTCAGGGTCGCAGCGCGGCCTCCAGCCGGTCGAACTCGTCGCGGTCGCCTGGAATGCCAAGGCGCAGCCAGCGGTCGGAATAGGGAAAGCGCCGCGTCCAGACATGCGCGCGGGCCAGCGCCTCCTGCGCCGCGCGCGCGTCGGACGTCTCGTAGAGGCGGAACAGGTGCGTGCCCCCGACGGGCCGCCAGCCGCCGCGCAGGGCCAGCCGGTCCAGGTTCAGCGCGGCCTCGGCGTGATAGGTCACGGCCGCATCCGCCCAGGCCGCATCCGCCATGGCCGCGGCCCCGATGGCCAGGGCCGGACCGGCCACGGCCCAGGGCCCCGCCGCCTCGCGCAGCGCGGCCAGCAGATCCGGCCGCGCCACCGCGAATCCCAGCCTCAGCCCCGCCAGACCCCAGAACTTGCCGAAGCTGCGCAGCACCACGGCATTGTCGGGCAGCTCCGGGATCAGCGACAGGTCCGGTCGCGGATCGGCAAAACTCTCATCCACGATCAGCGTGCCGACCCGACCCGCCAGCGCGGTCAGTGCCGCGGGGCTCCACTCGCGGCCGTCGGGGTTGTTGGGGTTGACCACCACGGCCAGATCGGCCCCCTCCATCGCGGCGATGTCCGGGGCGGCGCTGACCTGCCAACCCGCCGCGCGCAGGCTGGCCGCGTGTTCGTTGTAGCTGGGCGTCAGCACCGCCGCCCGGCCCGGCGCCAGGACGCGCGGCAGGATCTGGATCGCGGCCGACGCCCCCGCCATGGGCAGCACCCTGCCCTGCGCACAGCGCAGCCAGGCGGCCGCCACGTCGATCAGCCGCGCCTCGTCCGCGGCGGTGGGCAGGGCGCGCCAGGCGTGGTCGGGCAGGGCCGGCACCGGCCAGGGCCGCCGGTTGATCCCGGTCGAGAGATCGATCCAGTCCCCCGGCCCGAAGCGCGCGACCGCCGCATCCAGATTGCCCCCGTGATCGCGCGCCATGCCGCCCCCCGCCGTTCCGCGCCCTTGCTAGGGCAGGGGACGCGCGCAGGCAATGCATGGCGGTCGCGGCGGCAGGGTGCCGTGGCACGGCCTCGACCATCGTGACAGGAGGCCGCATGTCGGGCGACATGACCGGACAGATCATCCCGCCCGACATCCGCCGCATGCCCGACGGGCGGCTGGTTCTGGTCGGAGGGAATCACAACGTCCAGACGATGTTCGCGGCTGACGGAACCGGGGCCGATCCGGCGGCGGTAGCGGTCTTCTTGGCCAACCATGCCGCGCGCTGCGGTTGGTGCGCCGAGCGTGGCATCGGATATGGGCAATGGGTCTTCCCCGACCCGATCGTCTTTGCCGAGGGCCTTCCGCCGGGAAGCGTCGCCTCGGTGCTGGAGCGTGCCCTGCCCGAAGCGGTGCGGCCCGCCGGGATCCACTATCCGCTGCCGCTGATCGCGGGTCATCCGGACCGGCAATGCATGACCGACACGCATCACAGCCCGATCGGCGGGATGCATGTCGCGGCCGATGTGGCGCGCATCCTGCTGGGCGTCGATCCGACGCCCACGGTCGACAGACTGACGGCAGAGCTGTCCGAACCGTCCTCGCATGTGGGCGACCTGGGCGTCCAGTGCACGCCCCCCATCGTCGAGATGCGCGCCCGCCAGCCGCATCTGCCGGGCATCCGGTCCGCCACGAACGGGGTGCAGGCGGGCAACATGGGCATCATCCAGCTGGTGGTCGGCCCGAACTCGCAGACCGACCGGACCCTGCTGATCTTCGGCGATTCGTTCTTCCGGTCGCTCTTGCCCGAACTGGCGCGCTCCTGGCGCAGCATCGTCTTCTGCCGCACGCCGTTCTTCCATAAGGAGATGGTCGCGGCCATCGCCCCGCATGACATCGTGACCGGTCTGGCCGAACGCTATTTCGCCACCACGCGCCCCGATGCCGAGCGGCCGCATTTCCTGGCCTATCCGCTGATGCTGGGCCGCGCGACGAACCCCGATGCCGCCTTCCCGGCGCTGTGGGCGCAGCTGGTGGATGCGGCGCGGCTGGCCCGGCCCTGACCGGCCCGGGCGGTTTCGCCCTTTACTGTCCCGCCCTGAGGTGCCACGATATCTGGTAAGAACCAAGGGGGACCTACGCCGTAGGTTGTGCGTCCCCCGACAGATGGAGGGCCCCGGGCCGGGTCAGGAAGGGGCAGCGATGCAGATCACCGACGAGGCGCTGACCGAAGGCGCCCACCCCATCGACATCGTCCAGGCCATCGCCACCCATCATCACTGGGACTTCGACCGCCCGGCCAGCGACCAGATCGCGATGGTGCTGCAGGGGCTGTGGCGCGGCTATGCGCTGACGCTGGCCTGGTCGCCCGTGGACCGGGTGCTGCGGCTGATCTGCAGCTTCGACTTCGCGCCCCCCGCCGACCGCCTGCCCGCCGTGCTGGAGGTCGTGAACCTGGCCAACGACCGGGTCTGGGAGGGGGGCTTCACCTTCTGGGCCGATCAGGGCCAGATGGTCTGGCGCTATGGGCTGGTGCTGGCGGGCGACGCGGTGGCCCATCCCGATCAGGTGGACCGGATCATCGCCGCGGCCCTGACCGCCTGCGAGCGGTTCTACCCGTCGTTCCAGCTGGTGTCGCGGGGCGGGCGCGGCCCGGCCGCCGCGCTGGACATCGCGTTCGGGCCGACCTACGGACGGGCCTGAAGGGCTGCAGGGGAAGGGCACGATCATGGCGGATTTCGACGACATCAACCGGCGCGGACTGGTGCTGGTGGGCTGCGGGCGCATGGGGGGCGCAATGCTGACCGGCTGGCTGGCGCAGGGGCTGGAGCCCGGCGCGGTCACGGTGCTGGACCCGAACCTGGCACCCGAATGGCAGGGCCGGGGCCTGCGCGTGAATGCCGACCTGCCCGCCGATCCGGCGGTGGTGGTGCTGGCGGTCAAGCCGCAGATGATGGGCGGTGCGCTGGCCGCTATGCCGGACCTGTCGGACAGCTTGGTGATCTCGGTCGCGGCGGGCACGACCATCGCGACCTTCGAGGCGGCCTTTCCCGGCGCCCCGGTGATCCGGGTGATGCCCAACACGCCCGCGGCCATCGGTCTGGGCATCTCGGCCATGATCGGCAACGATGCCGCGACGCCCGTGCATCTGGATCTGGCCGAGGCGCTGATGCGCGCCGTGGGCCGCGTCGTCCGGCTGGAGCACGAGGGCCAGATGGACGCCGTCACCGGCCTGTCGGGCAGCGGCCCGGCCTATGTGTTCCACCTGATCGAGGCGATGGCTGCCGCAGGCGCGGCGCAGGGCCTGTCGCCCGCGCTGTCGCTGGAGCTGGCACGCGCGACCGTGGCCGGCGCCGGCGCGCTGGCCGTCCATGCGGACGAGGACCCGGCCGTGCTGCGCCGCAACGTGACCTCGCCCAACGGGACGACCGCGGCGGGGCTGGCGGTGCTGATGGACGAGGGCACCGGCCTGACGCCGCTGATGGTGCGCACCGTGGCGGCCGCGACCGAACGCGGACGGGAGCTGGGTCGCGCATGATCACCTTCGACGATTTCCTGAAGGTCGACATCCGCGTCGGCACCATCACCCGCGCCGAACCCTTCCCCGAGGCGCGCAAGCCCGCGATCAAGCTGTGGCTGGACCTGGGCGATCTGGGAGAGCGCAAGTCCTCGGCCCAGATCACCCGTCATTACGACCCCGAAACGCTGGTCGGCACGCAGGTCCTCTGCGTGGTGAACTTTCCGCCCCGCCAGATCGGCCCCGTCATGTCCGAGGTGCTGGTCCTGGGCGTGCCCGACCCCGACAATGAGGTCGTGCTGATCCGCCCCGACCTGACCGTCCCCAACGGAGGCCGTCTCTATTGAAGGTTCTTGTCACCCGCCCGATGACCGACCGCGCCACCGCCGCCATCCGCGCGGCCTGCGACGCGACATTCCGCGACAACACGCCCCTGACCGTCGATCAGGCGGGCCAGGCGATGCGCAATTATGACGCGATCATCCCGACGCTTGGCGACGCCTTCGGGGCCGAGGCCTTCCGGGGCGACCTGCGCTGCCGGCTGCTGGCCAATTTCGGCGCGGGGTTCAACCATATCGACATCGCCGCGGCCCGCGCCGCCGATGTGGCGGTCACGAACACGCCCGACGTGGTGACGGACGCCACCGCCGACATCGCGCTGACGCTGATGCTGATGGTGCTGCGCCGCGCGTCCGAGGGCGAGCGCCTGCTGCGCGCGGGCGGCTGGACCGGGTGGAACCCCACGCAGCTGCTGGGCGCCGAGATGTCGGGCCGCACCGTGGGCATCGTCGGCATGGGCCGGATCGGTCAGGCCATCGCGCGGCGCGCGCATCTGGGCTTCGGCATGGACGTGGTGTTCTTCAACCGCTCGACCGTCGCGGGGCTGAAGTTTTCGGCCCGCCAGATTGGCGATCTGCGCGCCATGCTGACGGCCTGCGACGTGGCGGTCATCGCCGTGCCCGGAGGGGCGGCCACGCGCGGCCTGATCGGCGCGGCCGAGCTGGAGGCCCTGGGGCCGCGGGGCGTGCTGATCAACATCGCCCGTGGCGACGTGGTGGACGAGGATGCCTTGATCGCCGCGCTGGTCGAGGGCCGCATCGGCGGAGCCGGGCTGGACGTCTATGCACGTGAGCCGCATGTGCCGCAGGCGCTGCTGGACGCGCCGAACGCCACGCTGCTGCCGCATCTGGGCACCGCCACCGACGACACCCGCACCCGGATGGGCCTGCGGGCTCTGGCCAACCTTCAGGCCTTCATGGATGGGGCCAGCCTGCCCGACGCGGTCGGCTGAGGAACCCCGCGCCGCCCCGAACGTTATCTTTGCATAGGAACGTCTGCAAAGGAGACGGACATGAACTGGGATATCATCCAAGGCAAGTGGAAGCAGCTGAAGGGCGCCACCAAGGTCAAATGGGGCGAGCTGACCGACGACGAGCTGGACCAGATCGACGGCAACAAGGATAAGCTGGCCGGCAAGCTTCAGGAGAAGTACGGCTGGACCAAGGATCAGGCGGATCGCGAGATCGACGACTATTATCGCGACAAGTGATCCGATCGCCGCAAGGCGGGAAGGGGCGCTCCGATGGGGGCGCCCCTTTCGCATGGGAGTGCCCCATCGCATCGGCTTGATCGTCCGCCGTGGCTGAGGCACCAAGGGGCGACATCGCCGGAGGCGTTCCATGCACTATGCCTATACCGTCCAGGGCAACCGCCTGACCCGCCTCGAGGCCGACCGCGATCTGGCCGATGCGGTGTGGATCGACCTGATCCAGCCCTCCGACCCCGAGATCGCGCGTCTGCGCGCCTTGGGCGTTCCGGTCCCCAGCCTGTCCGAGATGGAGGAGATCGAGCTGTCCAACCGCCTCTATCGCGAGGACGGGCTGGACTACATGACCGCCATGCTGCCCGGAGAGCGCGCGGGCGGCGACCGCACCTCGATGCCGGTCACGTTCATCCTGTCGGCGGATCGGCTGGTGACGGTGCGGCACCATTCGCCGCGCCCCTTCCTGACCTTCCCCGAACGGGCCGAACGGTCGTCCCTTGGCTGCACCACGCCGGGCCGGCTGTTCCTGGGCCTGATCGAGGAGATCATCGCCCGGCTGGCCGACATCCTGGAGGGGGCGGGGCGCACGCTGGATCAGACCACGGCCTCGGTCTTCGAGCGGCGCGCCGTAGCCGCAGGCTCCGAGCGGCTGCAGGCCGCCCTGCAGGATGTCGGGCGCGAGGCCGAGACCATGGCCCGCGTGCGCCTCGCGCTGCTGACGGTCGAGCGGCTGCTGGCCTTCCACACCGCGACGCTGGAGGACCGTCCCGACGACCGCCGCCTGCGTGCCGCGACCCGTGCCCAGATGCGCGACATCCAGGCGCTGGAGGTGCATGCCGACTTCCTGGGCGGGCGGGTCAGCCTGGCGGTCGATACCACGCTTGGCCTGATCAACCTGCAGCAGAACAACACCGTGCGCATCCTGTCCGTGGTGGCGGCGCTGTTCCTGCCGCCGACGCTGATCGCCAGCATCTACGGGATGAACTTCACCAACATGCCCGAACTGGACGAACCTTGGGGCTACGGCTTCGCGCTGGCGCTGATGGGGGTGACGACGGCCGGTACCTGGCTGTTCCTGCGCTGGAGGAACTGGATCTAGAGGTCGTCCAGCATGTCCAGCATCTCGGGTGGCATCTGCCCTTCGGAGAGTGTCACGCTGTGCGGGCCGGTGGCGTCGGTGACGGTGATCGCATAGCGCATCCGGTCGGGACAGCCGGGGCAGGGGGTGGCGGCCATGCGCGCCAGCGCACCCGGGTCGAAGGCCGTGCAAAGCGCATCGGCCCGGTCGCCGGGCTGCGCCGCCGTGTCGATGCGGCGCGACGTGGCGGCGGTGATGCCGCCGAAGCCGCCATGGCTGCGGATCTCGATGATCATGCGGTCCTCCGATCCGCCGATCATAGGATCAGACCGCGATTCCCACAAGTTTCCACGCGCGCCGCAGCAGCAGCGCCTGCTGGCTGCCCGTGCCCGCCAGCGCCGCCGCGCTGCGCAGGGTCTGGTCGGCGAAATCGGAGAAGCCGGCCATCGGGTTGTTCAGGTCCTGCAGCGTCCGGTACCAGATGCGGCCCGGCAGCTCCCACGCGTTGCCGCCCAGATAGCTGCAGAACAGGTAGAAGGCGTGGTTCGGAATGCCGGAATTGATGTGCACGCCGCCATTGTCGTCGGTCGTGGTGTTGAACTGATCCATGTGCCAGGGCTGCGGATCTGTGCCCAGCAGGTCGTCGGCATAGGCCGTGCCCGGTGCCTTCATGCTGCGCAGCGCCACGCCGTTGATGCCCGGACCCAGGATGCCGCGCCCGATCAGCCAGTCGGCCTGATGCGCCGTCTGGCCCAGCACGCGCTGTTCGGCCAGCGCGCCGAAGACGTCGGCCACATGCTCGTTCAGGGCGCCGGACTGGTTCTCGTAGATCAGGCCGCCGGAATGCTGGATGACGCCATGGGTCATCTCATGCGCGATGACCGACAGCTGCAGGAAGGTCCGGAAAATCTTTCCGTCGCCCGTGCCATAGGCCATCTGCTGCCCGTCCCAGAAGGCGTTGTTGTAGTTGCGGCGGTGCTGGACGGTGGCGACCAGCGGCATGCCGCGCCCGTCCAGCGAATTGCGGCCGTATTCCTCGGCGAACATCGCATAGACCTGTCCGGCGCTGTCATAGGCCAGGTCGGCATCGGGAATGCCCGAGGGCGCGTCGCCTTCGCCCCGCACCAGGCGGCCGGGCAGGGCGGCGCGGAATTCGCCGTCATGGATGCGCCGGTCGGGGCAGCACAGGTCGGGATCGGGCGCGATGCCCTGCGGGGCGGGCGGCGGGCTGGCCCAAGCCGCGCGCTCCTCGCGCAGCTGTTCGTCATGGCGCAGCAGGGTCCGCGCCATGTCGGCGGTGGCCGGATCGCCGCGCAGCGCCAGCACGCGCAGCATGTAGGGCGGCACGATGCAGGCGATGGGATTGTGGTGGGAGCAGCCGAAGGACAGGCACATGGCAGGCGACCTTTCCGCATTGGGGTCGCCCTAGGGTAGCACGGAACGCCCGCCCCGCAAGAGGCGGGTGTTCACGTTTCATTCACGTCAGTCCATCCGCTTGCCGTTGTCCTTGGCAAAGAGGTGCAGAGCGCCGGGGCGATAGGACAGGCGCATCCGGTCCGACAGCGCTGCGTCCGAGGGCAGGGTGATGGTGATGCGCGCATCGCCGGTGCGGCCATGGACCAGACGCTGCGCGCCCAGCTCCTCGACCGCGGTGACCTGCATGTCGATGGGGCCGTCCGCGCTGACGGTCAGGTCCTCGGGGCGGATGCCGACATGGCCCGCATGCCCGGTGCCGGGCAGATGCGGCACCGCGCTGGCCTCGATCAGGTTCATGGCCGGGCTGCCGATGAAACCCGCCACGAAGGCCGAGGCCGGGCGGCGATAGACCTCCAGCGGCGTGCCGATCTGTTCGATCTGCCCGCCGTTCAGCACGACCAGCCGGTCGGCCAGGGTCATCGCCTCCAGCTGGTCATGGGTCACATAGATCGAGGTCGTGCGCAGACGCTTCTGCAGCTCCTTGATCTCCAGGCGCATGGCGACGCGCAGCTTCGCGTCCAGGTTCGACAGCGGCTCGTCGAAGAGGAACGCGGCCGGTTCGCGCACGATGGCGCGGCCCATGGCGACGCGCTGACGCTGGCCGCCCGACAGGGCGCGGGGCTTGCGGTCCAGGAATGGGCCGATCTGCAGGATGTCCGAGGCGATCTTGACCCGACGCTCGATCTCGTCCTTGGGGGTGCCGCGGTTCTTCAGGCCGTAGGCCAGGTTCTGGCGCACCGACATGTGCGGATAGAGGGCATAGTTCTGGAACACCATGGCGATGTCGCGGTCGGCGGGCTCGACCTCGTTGACCACGCGGTCGCCGATGCGGACCTCGCCCTCGCTGATGCTCTCCAGCCCCGCGACCATGCGCAGCAGGGTGGACTTTCCGCAGCCCGACGGTCCGACCAGGACCAGGAACTCGCCATCCGCGATGTCGATATTGACGCCGCCCACGGCGCGCGCGCCTCCGGCATAGACCTTGCCGAGGCTCTTCAGGGTGATGGATGCCATCTTATTTCTCCGTCTCGACGAGACCTTTGACGAACAGGCGCTGCATGCCGATGACCACCACCACCGGGGGGACCATGGCCATCATCGCCGTCGCCATCACGAGGTGCCACTGCGGGACGCCGTCCACGGCGTCGGCCATGCGCTTGATGCCCGCAACGATGGTGTAATAGTCGCTGCTGGTGGTGATCAGCAGCGGCCAGAGATACTGGTTCCAGCCGTAGATGAACAGGATCACGAACAGGGCTGCTATGTTGGTGCGCGACAGGGGCAGCAGGATGTCGCGGAAGAACTTCATGGGGCCGGCGCCGTCGATGCGGGCGGCCTCGGTCAGCTCGTCCGGGATGGTCAGGAAGACCTGGCGGAAGAGGAACGTGGCCGTGGCCGAGGCGATCAGCGGGATCGACAGGCCCGCATAGCTGTTCAGCATGCCCAGATCGGCCACCACCTGAAAGGTCGGCACGATCCGCACCTCGACCGGCAGCATCAGCGTCACGAAGATGCACCAGAAGGCCAGACCGCGCAGCGGAAAGCGGAAATAGACCACCGCGAAGGCCGACAGGACCGAGATGGCGATCTTGCCGATGGCGATGGCCAGCGCCATGACCAGGCTGTTCAGCATCATCGTGCCGACCGGGGGGGTGCCGCTGGTGGACACGCCCGCACCCAGCATCTGGCTGTAGTTCTGGATCATCTGGTCGCCCGGCCACATCGGGATGGTGCCCGACATGAAGGCGGTCGCGCTGTGGGTCGAGGCCACGAAGGCCACCCAGACCGGCAGCGCCACCACGCAGACCCCTAGGATCAGCGTCAGATGGGCGGCGAGGTTCAGGAAGGGACGGTTTTCGATCATCAGTAGGCCACCTTCTTTTCCACATAGCGGAACTGGATCACCGTCAGGACCAGCACCAGCATCATCAGCACGACCGACTGCGCCGCCGACGAGCCCAGGTTCTGGCCCACGAAGCCGTCGAAATAGACCTTGTAGACCATGATGTTGGTGGCCTGCGCCGGGCCGCCCTCGGTCGTGGCGTCGATCACGCCGAAGGTGTCGAACATGGCATAGACGATGTTGACGACCAGCAGGAAGAACGTCGTCGGCGACAGGAGCGGGAAGGTGATGTCGAAGAAGCGCCGCACGGGGCCCGCCCCGTCGATGGCCGCAGCCTCGCGCAGGCTGGCCGGGATCGCCTGAAGCCCCGCCAGGAAGAACAGGAAGTTGTAGCTGATCTGCTTCCACGCGCTGGCGATGACGACCAGGGTCATGGCGTCGCCCTTGTCCTGGATGTGGTTCCAGTCATAGCCCAGGCCGCCCAGCAGATAGGGCATGATGCCGATGGTGGGGTTGAAGATGAACCACCACAGGATGCCCGCGACCGCAGGCGCCACCGCATAGGGCCAGACCAGCAGCGTCGTGTAGACCCGCGCCGAGCGGATCATCCGGTCCACCGCGATGGCCAGCAGCAGCGACAGCCCCATCGACAGCACCGTGACCGAGATCGCGAAGACCGCCGTCACCTGCAGGCTGTTGAGGTATTCCGGGCTGCCCCAGAGCCGGGCGAAGTTGTCCAGGCCCACGAACGTGGTGCGGGTGCCGAAGGCATCCTCGCGCAGGAAGCTCTGGCGGATGGCCTGGGCGGCGGGCCACAGGAAGAACACGAAGGTGATGATCAGCTGTGGCGCCAGCAGCAGCCATGGCAGCAGCTGGTTTCGGAAGATGGTGCGCTTCATCGCGGGACCCTGGACGTGGAACGGGAAAAGACCGGGGCCGCGCGTGACGCGCGGCCCCGGCCGTTGTCGGGCGAACCCTTACTGGTTCTGGGCC
Organism: Paracoccus sp. ME4; assembly: GCF_046736325.1. Classification (GTDB taxonomy): domain Bacteria; phylum Pseudomonadota; class Alphaproteobacteria; order Rhodobacterales; family Rhodobacteraceae; genus Paracoccus. The sequence goes on along the minus strand of NZ_CP151276.1, from coordinate 2,183,680 downwards.
TGGAACTCCTCCAGCAGCGCGTCGCCGCGGCTGACGACCGCGTCCAGCGCGCCCTGCGCGTCCTTGTCGCCGGCCAGGAGCTGCTCGAACTCCTCGTCGATGACGCCGCGGATCTGGACGTAGTTGCCGAAGCGCAGGCCCTTGGAGTTCGCGGTCGGCTCGTTCAGGGTGATCTGGCGGATGCCGGTGTCGGCGCCGGGATTCTCGGCGTAGTAGCCCTCCAGCGCGTCATAGGCGGCCTGCGTGATCGGCAGGTAGCCGGTGAAGGAGGCCCAATCGGCCTGCACCTCGGGCTGGGTCAGGTATTCGAAGAAGGCGGCGGTGGCCGCGTATTCCTCATCCGTCTTGCCCGACAGCACCCAGAGCGAGGCGCCCCCGATGATCGAGTTCTGCGGCGCGCCCTCGACATCGTCGTAATAGGGCAGCATGCCGTAGCCGACCTCGAACTCGGTCGCGTTGGCGACGACGCCCGCGCGGCTGGCCGAGCTGCCCATCATCATCGCGCATTCCTGCGAGTACAGCATCGGGGCCGCGTTGTCGGCGCCCACCGGGCCGCCATACTTGAACACGCCCTCGTCGGACCAGCGCTTGAGGTTCTCCCAGTGCTTGACCTGCACGGGGCCGTTCAGCGACAGGCGCGCGTCCAGACCGCCGAAGCCGTTCTCCAGCGTGCCGATGGGCTGGTTGTGCCAGGCCGACAGGTTCTCGGTCTGCGCCCAGCTGATCCACTGGGTGGTGAAGCCGCAAGTCGCCGCGCCCGATTCCATGATCTGCTTGCTGAACTGCTCCAGCTCGGCCCAGGTCTTGGGGGGGGTGTTCGGGTCCAGGCCGGCCTTCTCGAAGACGGTCTTGTTGTAGTACAGGATCGGGGTAGAGCTGTTGAACGGCATCGACAGCATGTTGCCGTCGGTATCGGTATAGTAGCCCACGACCGAGGGCAGGAAGGCCGCGGCGTCGAAGTCCTGGCCGTGATCCGTCATCAGCTGATGGACCGGGACGATGGCGCCCTGGGCGGCCATCATGGTGCCGGTGCCGACCTCGAAGACCTGCACGATGGCCGGCTGCTGGTTCGCGCGGAACGCGGCGATCGCGGCGGTCATCGTCTCGGGGTAGGTGCCCTTGTAGGCGGGGGTGACGGTGTATTCGTCCTGGCTGTCGTTGAAGCCCTGGGCGATTTCTTCCAGCTTCGCGCCCAGCTCGCCACCCATGGCGTGCCACCACTCGATGTTCGTTTCTGCCTGCGCGGCAGTCAGCGACGCCATCAGCGCCACCGCGGATGCGGTGCTGTATCGGATCATGGTCTGTTTTCCCTCCCTTGTGGGGCTGCGGTCCCGCCCCGCCTAACGGCTCTTTGCGACGGGACTACAACACCAATGCGACAGTCTTGTGACGTCGCGGGGCCTGGGTCAACGGGTTTCGTCCGCTTGCGGTTTTTTCCGATCCTGCGCGAAACCGGACATCACCGCCGTGATCAGCGGAGAGATGATCCGCGTGGCCGCGGGGATCAGCGCCAGTCCCAGGATCAGCCCGATGACGCCGTCGCAGAAGGCCGTGACGACCCAGGCCGCGACACCCGGCGCGGCGGGCAGGGCGGCCGCGGCGGCATCCGCCCAGTGGTGGATCGTCTCGTAGGGGGCGTGCCAGCCCAGCTCGTGCAGGCCGTGGACGATGATCTGCCCGCCGACCCAGATCATCGCGGCCGTCCCCACCACGGTCAGCGTGGTCATGAAGCCCGGCATCACACGCACGATTCCGCGCCCGAAGGCCGCCAGCGGCCCGGTGCCGCGCTGCGCCAGGTGCAGGCCCATGTCGTCGGCCTTCACCACCAGCGCCACGAAGCCGTAGACCGCCACCGTGATCGCCACCGCGACCAGCGCCAGGATGATGCCCTTCATCAGCAGGCTGTCCTCGACCGGGATGGTGGACAGAGCGATGGTCATGATCTCGGCCGACAGGATGAAGTCGGTCTTGATCGCGCCGCGCACCCGCTCCTCCTCCAGGGCGGCGCCGTCGCCCTCGGGGTGGATGTGCTTCTCGCTGTCATGGGTGTCGGTTTTGTGGAACAGATGCGCGACCTTGTGCGCGCCCTCGTAGCACAGATAGGCCCCGCCCAGCATCAGCAGCGGCGGGATGGCCCAGGGCGCCAGTGCCGACAGCGCCAGCGCCACGGGCAGCAGGATCACCATCTTGTTGAAGATCGAGCCGCGCGCGATCTTCCAGACGATGGGCAGCTCGCGGTCGGCGTGAAAGCCCTTCATGTATTTCGGCGTGACGGCCGCGTCGTCGATCACCGCGCCCGCGGCCTTGGCCCCCGCCTTGGCCGCCTGGCCCGCCACATCGTCGATCGAGGCCGCAGCCACCTTGGAAATTGCCGCCACGTCGTCCAGCAGCGCGATCAGACCGCTCATGCGAGGTCCCCTTGATATGTCATGCCGCGACGACCTGCCGCAGCCCATCTGGAACGCGCAACGCGTCGCGGGGCAAGGGGTTTCACGCGACCGCGCGCCAAACGCTGCCGCGGACGGGAAAAGCCCGCGCAGCGGGGGCTGCGCGGGCCGGCGGTCGAGCGTCACCGGGGGACAGTGGGGGTCCGCCCGACCGGCTGCGTGTCGCGTCGGATCAGGACGCGGGCTGCAGCACGGTGTCGATGACGTGGATCACGCCGTTCGACTGGTCGACATCGGGGATCAGCACGGTGGCGACGGTGCCGTTCTCGTCCGCGATCTGCAGCGCATTGTCGCTGGCGCGGATCGAGGCGGTCAGCGTGCAGCCGCCCACGGTCTCCAGCTGGGCCGAGCCGCCGCCCTGCTGGATCATGCGGCCCACGGCGCTGGACATCGCCTCGGTCGGGACGACGTGGCAGGTCAGCACGGTCTGCAGCGTCTGCAGGTTGGCGGGCTCCAGCAGGGTCTCGACGGTGCCCTCGGGCAGCTTCTCGAACGCGGCGTTGGTGGGCGCGAAGACGGTGAAGGGACCGGGGCCCGAGAGCGTCTCGGCCAGACCCGCGGCCTGCACGGCGGCGACCAGCGTGGTGTGGTCGGCCGAGTTCACGGCGTTCTCGACGATGTTGCGGCTGGGCAGCATCTCGGCCCCGCCGACCATGGTGTTCTGGGCAAGGGCGGGGGTGCCCAGGGCGATGGTGGCAGCGATGATCGAAGCGCCGACTTTGGCAAAGCGGGTGGTCATGGACTTCCTCCGGGTTTGGTTCGGGACGCGATCCTGGCGTCCCCGTGCATCCAAACACGCATGGGGCGGCGGATAGTTGCGCCGCCCACCGGTCAACTTGCGGTCACAACGCCGTGAGCGGCGCCATGGCCATGACCGGTCCCGTCGCCTGACCGGTGGGCGATCCGCCCTGCGGCTCGTCCGACAGCGCGATGCGGATGTCGGCAGACGGCTCCAGCCCATCGGGCAGGGTCATGCGCAGCACGCCGTCGCGCGGCACCAGCCCGATCGACACGGGCGCCGATCCGTCGGCCGCGACCCACCAGATCTCCCAGTCACGGCCCTGGGCGGGGGTGCCGCTTTCCAGCGCGACCTCCATGTCGCGGCCGTCCAGGCGGGCCATGACGGCCATGCTCTGGTCCTGCGACATGATGCGGGCCTGAAAGTCGGGCGTCGCGGGTGCGTCCTGAAGGCCCGGCAGCCACAGCACCGCCGCCGTCGCCGCCACCGCCACCGCCACCGCCAGCAGCCCGGTCAGCGCGCCGAAGGGGCCGCGCCACCAGGGCGTGCGGGCCGTCGGGTCGCTGGCCAGGGGGGGCTGCGAATGGCCAAGCCGCTCGCGGATGCCCTGGCGGGCGCGGGCGGGCGCCATCACCGGGGTCAGCGCCTCGGCCATGCCCGCCAGGCGTTCCTGCCAGTCGCGGACCGCGCAGGCAAAGACCGGGTCGTCCGCGGCGCGGGCCTGGGCCGCGCGCGCATCGTCGCCGTCCAGAAGGCCGAGCGCCAGTTCGGCCGCCAGGGCCTGGTCGATCTGCTCCGGGGTCAGGGGGGCGTCCTGGGTCATTGGCTCACGCAGTCCTTCAGCCGCAGCAGGCTGCGTCTGAGCCAGCTGCGCACGGTGTTGATGGGCATGCCCTCGCGGGCGGCCAGGTCGGCATAGGTGACGCCCTCCAGATAGACGGCGCGCACCGCCCCGGCCTGGGCGTCGGCCAGGCGGGACAGGCATTCGTCCAGCATCCGCCGCTCCTCGGCCATGATGGTGGCCGATTCGGGGCCGGGCGCGGTGCAGGCGATCATGGAGGCCGCATCCTCGGGTGCGGTGGCGGGGCGCGATCCGCGCGCCCGCAGCCGGTCGATGGCGCGGTTGCGCGCGATGGTGATCAGCCAGGTCATCGGCGACAGGCCGTTGCTGGCATAGCGCGCGGCGCTTTGCCACACGCGGATATAGACCTCCTGCAGGGTCTCCTCGGCCTCGGGGCGGTCCTTGAGGACCTGCAGGCAGACCGCATGCAGCTTGGCCGAGGTCGCGTCGTAAAGGGCGTCGAACGCCTCGCGGTCGCCCAGGGCGATGCGCGCGATCAGCGTTTCCAGTTCGGAACGGCGGGCGTCATTCAAGGCCGGGATTTCCTTATCACAGGTCGGGGCAACCTTATGAACGCGTTCCCGGCACGTCAACGCGCGCCGCCCGGTTCCGGCAAGGACCTGCCGCGCCTTGCACCGGCTGGCCGAATGGGCGATCAATGCGCCGATGTGATGGAAAGGGCTAGGGCCGATGCTGGACATGAACGCGAAACCCACCGAAGAGATCGACCTGCGCGAGGTGTTCGGTCTGGACAGCGACATGAAGGTGCGCGGCTTTGCCGAACGGACCGAGCGCGTCCCCGAGATCGACAGCACCTACAAGTTCGACCCCGACACGACGATGGCGATCCTGGCGGGCTTTGCCTACAACCGCCGCGTCATGATCCAGGGCTATCACGGCACCGGCAAGTCGACCCATATCGAACAGGTCGCCGCGCGCCTGAACTGGCCCTGCGTGCGCGTCAACCTGGACAGCCATGTCAGCCGGATCGACCTGATCGGCAAGGACGCGATCAAGCTGGTCGACGGCAAGCAGGTCACCGTGTTCCACGAGGGCATCCTGCCTTGGGCCCTGCGCAACCCCACCGCGATCGTCTTCGACGAATACGATGCGGGCCGCGCCGACGTGATGTTCGTGATCCAGCGCGTCCTGGAGGCCGATGGCAAGCTGACCCTGCTGGACCAGAACGAGGTCATCACGCCGAACCCGTATTTCCGGCTGTTCGCCACCGCCAACACGGTGGGCCTGGGCGATACGACCGGCCTCTATCACGGCACGCAGCAGATCAACCAGGGCCAGATGGACCGCTGGTCGCTGGTCGCCACGCTGAACTATCTGCGCCACGATGCCGAGGCCGCGATCGTGCTGGCCAAGGTGCCGCATTACAACACCGAGAAGGGCCGCAGGACCATCGGGCAGATGGTGACGCTGGCCGACCTGACGCGGACCGCCTTCATGCAGGGCGACCTGTCCACGGTCATGAGCCCGCGCACGGTCATCGCATGGGCGCAGAACGCGCGGATCTTCGACAATGTGGGCTATGCCTTCCGCCTGACCTTCCTGAACAAGTGCGACGAGCTGGAGCGCCAGACCGTGGCCGAGTTCTATCAGCGCCTCTTCGACGAGGAGCTGCCCGAAAGCGCGGCGGCCAAGGCCGGCTGATGCGGACCGCGCTGGCGCTGCTGCTGATGATGGCCGCGCCGGCCGCGGCCGAACTGACCCCTGATGAGGCCGCCGTCCTGCCGCGCATCCTGTCGGTGCAGGTGCTGGACATGGTGGCCGTCACAATCGGAGAGGAGCGCGCCATCCTGATGGCGGGCACCGACCCAGACATGGCCGATCTGGTGATCGTGACGGGCGCCCCCGACGAACGGGCGGGCGAGCCGCTGCTGGTCGCGCGCGGCATCGCCTGGACCGGACCGATGGCCGGGCAGGTCGCCACGCTGGAGATCAGCCCGGCGGGCGGGTTGCAGATCGTGTCGGGCAACAGCGCCATCGGCCGGTCCGCATGGATGCGGCGCCTGACCGTGGCCGAGCGTGACGGCGCGCTGGTCGTGGCGGGCTTCACGCAGGAGGGCTATGACCGCATCGACGGCAGCAGCCTGCGCTGCGACTGGAACCTGCTGTCGGGGCGGATCATCGTCGAACGGGGCGACGGCACCCGGCGCGAGGAGATCGGCGCCCCCTCGCGCATCGCGCTGAGAAAATGGGCGGGGCCCGAAGACCGGACCCCGGATGTCTGCCGCGACTAGCGCGCGTCCTTGAGCAGCTTGGCGTAGAAGGCCAACTCCTCCAGCGTGGCGTCCAGCGCGCCTTTCAGGTTCTTCTCGATGGTGCTGATGGGCGCGTCCTCGCCCAGAGGCGAGACCTTGAAGAAGTCACCGCCGCCGATATGGACCGCGTTGCGGCAGGGGACCATCTGCAGCTCGATCGCGATCAGGCGCAACTGCTCCATCGCGCGCGCCCCGCCCAGGCTGCCATAGGCCAGCGCGGTCATCGGCTTGCGGTTCCACTCCTTGTAGGCCTGGTCCAGCGCGTTCTTCAGCGCCCCGGTGACCGAACGGTTGTATTCCGCGACCACGAACATGAAGCCGTCGAACCCGGCCAGCTTCTGCTGCCAGGCGACGGCGCGTGGGTCCTCGGAGGGCGCCCAGAGGTTCGATGCGGCCTCGTCGAAGAAGGGCAGGTCCTGGTCGCGCAGGTCGACCAGCTCGAACTCCAGCGCGTCGTGGTCCTTGACCTTCTCCATGAGCCAGGCGGCGGGCTTGTCGGCGAAGCGGGCTTCGCGGGTCGAGCTGATGATGACGGCGATGCGGGGTTTGGACATGGCGGGGCTCCTGCGGGACATGTGATGGCTCCCAACACCGAAGACCCGCCCCGGGTTCAGCGACCGCTGCGCGCAGGCGCGTCGCGGGGCCTTGTCTGGCGCGGCGGGTGGTGGTCTATAAAGACCATGAAAAAGTCCGACAATCCCGCCGATCCGTTCAAGAAGGCCCTGACCGAGGCGACCCGCGCCCTGGCAGACGACGCGGATCTGACCGTGACCTTCAGCGCGGACCCGGCGGGTGTCGCGGGCGATACGATGCGCCTGCCGCAGGTCAGCCGCCGGATGACCCGCGACGAGGTGCTGCTGGCGCGCGGTACCGCCGACGCCCTGGCGATGAAGCTGCGGCACCATGACGCGGGCACCCATGCGCGCTATGCGCCCGCCGGTCCCATGGCGCGCGAGCTTTACGACGCGATGGAGACGGCGCGCTGCGAAGCCCTGGGCGCGCGGGACATGCCGGGGGCGCTGTCGAACATCGACGCGCGGATCGGCGCGGAGGCCGACCGCAAGGGCTATGCCCAGATCAAGGCACCGGCCGACGCGCCGCTGTCGGTCGCGGCGGGCTATATCCTGCGGCAGGCGGCGACGGGGCGCGCCCTGCCGCCCGGTGCGCAGCACGTGGCCGACCTGTGGCGTCCCTTCGTGGAGAGCCAGGCGGCGGGCGCGCTGGCCGACGTGAACGGGGCGCTGGCCGATCAGGCGGCGTTTTCGCGCCTGTCGCGGCAGATCATCAGCGATCTGGGCTATGGCGACCAGCTGGGCGACGATCCCGACCAGCCCGAGGATGACGACGCCGAGGAGAATGCCGAGCAGGACGAGGAATCCGGCGACAACCAGTCGCGCGACCAGGATGACAGCGAGGAGGCCGAGGCCAGCCCCGAGCGCAGCCAGGAGCAGACCCAGGACGAGCGTCAGGCCCAGGTCAGCATGCACGACAGTTCGGACGAGGAGATGGCGGATGAGGCCGAGATGCCCGATTCCGACATGCCGCCCGACCTGCCGCCGCCGGTCAGCGAGGCCAGCCCCGATTACACCGTCTTCGCCCAGACCTGGGACGAGGAGATCCGCGCCGAGGAGCTGGCCGACACGGCCGAGCTGGAGCGGCTGCGCGCCTATCTGGACAAGCAGCTGGAGCCCCTGCGCGGTGCCGTCAGCCGGCTGGCCAACAAGCTGCAGCGCCGTCTGCAGGCCCAGCAGAACCGCAGCTGGGAGTTCGACAAGGAGGAGGGCGTCCTGGACGCGGGCCGCCTGGCGCGCGTGGTGGCCAACCCCACCATGCCGCTGTCCTTCAAGATCGAGAAGGACACCGAGTTCCGCGACACGGTCGTGACGCTGCTGATCGACAATTCCGGATCCATGCGCGGCCGCCCGATCAGCATCGCGGCGATCTGCGCCGACGTGCTGGCCCGCACGCTGGAGCGCTGCAACGTCAAGGTCGAGATCCTGGGCTTCACCACGCGCGCCTGGAAGGGCGGGCAGGCCCGCGAGGCCTGGCTGGCCGCGGGCCGTCCCGCCCAGCCCGGCCGCCTGAACGATCTGCGCCACATCATCTACAAGCCCGCCGACGCGCCTTGGCGCCGGGTGCGGCCCAATCTGGGCCTGATGATGAAGGAGGGCCTGCTGAAGGAGAACATCGACGGCGAGGCGCTGGAATGGGCGCATCGCCGTCTGGCCAAGCGCCCCGAGGCGCGCAAGATTCTGATGGTCATATCGGACGGGGCGCCGGTCGATGACAGCACCCTGTCGGTGAACCCCGCCAACTTCCTGGAACGCCATCTGCGCGACGTGATCGCCATGGTCGAGAAGCGCCGCGCGGTCGAACTGCTGGCCATCGGCATCGGCCATGACGTGACCCGCTACTATCAGCGGGCCGTGACGATCACCGATGCCGAACAGCTGGGCGGCGCGATCACCGAACAGCTGGCGGCGCTGTTCGACAGCGACCCGCGCAAGCGCGCGCGCGTCCTGGGCATGGCCGCGATGCGCCGGGGCTAGGGCGCATCCACGCAGTCGGCCAGCGTGCGCGCCAGCAGCGCCGTGCCGCCAGGGCGCCAGCCCAGAGCGGTCAGCGCCGCGCAGTCGGGAATGCGCAGCCCCGTTGCATCCGCCCGGGGCGGCGGCGGGTGCGGACAGCCCGTCAGTTGCTGCACCCGTGTCAGCAGGTCGTGCCGGTCCAGCACCAGATCGCTGCAGTTGACGGTGGCGGGTGCCTCCGCCCGGTCCATCAGCAGCAGGGCGGCGCGGGCCAGATCGTCGGCATGCACCTCGGTCGCGACGCGGGGCGCGATGGGCCGGCCCGCGCGGTAATCCGCGATCAGCCCGGCCCATTTCCACGCCGCACCCGGACCATAGACGCCGGTCGCCCGGATCGCGGTGCCGCGCACGGGCAGGGCGGCCAGATGCGCCTCGGCCTGGGCCTTGACCTGACCGTAGAGGGTCGTGGGCCGGGCGGGCAGATCGTCCGGCAGCCGCAGCCCCGCAGGATGCCCGTCATGCACCGCGCGCGAGGACAAAAACAGCACCCGCCCCACGCCCGCCGCCGCCGCCTGGTCGAACAGCCGCCGCGTGCCGTCCAGATTGGCCGCGACGAAGCCCGCCGGATCGTCGCCCTCGCCACCGCGATAGCGGCCGGGCGCGTGGGCGAAGGCGGCGTGGATCAGCGCGTCTTGGCCCGCCAGATCGACCGGCTGCCCAAGCGCCCAGCCATGCGCCCGGTCCAGCGGCGTCACCCGGTGCCCGGCCGCCGCCAATGCACGCGACAGCGCCTGACCCAGGATGCCGCCCGCCCCGGTCAGCGCGACGCGCATCAGGCGGGGACCGGCGGGGCTGGCAGCGCCATCAGGTCGGGCATCGTCCCGCCCGCCGCGACATGACGCCACAGGTCGATCAGCGGTCGCAGGGCGGGGACCTTGGCGTGGTCCTCCCACGGCTTCTCGTACTGGAAATGCAGGATGCGGATCTGACCCCAATCCCACAGCGCGGGCATGTGGGTCCAGACATATTGCAGCAGGTTGTGATGGATCGACAGGCCCTGCCAGTCGGGGAAGAAATCCTGCAGGAAGGTCTGGTCCGTGCGCCGCCAGAAGACCCCCGGCCGATCCAGATGCGCCATCATCGCCGCGAAGGTCGCGGGGTCCGGGCGGGCGGTGAAGACGCCGGAGTTCATCCGCCCGAACCCGTCCAACCCGTCATAGACATTGGGCGCGGCGCAGAATTCGGGAAAGTCGAACAGCCTGTCCACCGGCCGCAGGACCAGCGCATCGGCGTCGATGAAGACGCAGCGCGCGTAGTCCAGCTGCCACAGGCGCAACTTGACGAAATTGTCCAAGGGCGTGTGGAAATCGGGCTTGGCTCCGCGCAGGAAGGCCGCGCGGGCATGCAGCGCGTCGCGGGCATGGGCCACGTCGAAGGCTTCGGATGTGTCCAGCAGCTCGGCCCGGATCAGCCGTGCGCCGAGGGCGCGCAGCTGATCCTGTTGCGCCGCGTCCAGCCTGCGATGCATCACCGCCAGATCGGCCCCCGTGCCGGTCAGCCGCAGCGAGCGCAGCAGCGCCAGCGCGCCGGGCAGATAGGCGGCGTTGGTGACCAGCGTGACGAAGGCGCGATCGGCGGCGGCGGGCCGGTCCGCGACAAGGGCGGGCGGCAGGTCGGACGGGGTCATGGCTGCTCCTGCGGATGGGCGCGGTTCGCGGCCTTCATGACAGAGCGTCGCGGGGTTTGCCAAGCGGCCGCAGGCATGGGGCGCGGCGGAACCCTGTCCCCCTGCTGACGTTGGCCCCCAGACACAGAGGAAGCCCACGCCATGTCCTACAATCACGAGAATCCCGAAAAGGCCGCGCGCAAGCACAAGCCCGCGCTCATCGCCATCGCCCTGGCCCTGCTGGTCGCGGCGGTGGTGTTCTTCGTCTTCACCCCCGGTGCGGATGAACAGAACGACGGCATCGCCACCACGCCGCCGCCGGCCGGCACGCCCGTCACCGATGCCGAGGGTCTGGGCGAGGATGTCGGAGCCCCGACCACGCCGGGCGCCGACACGCCCGCCGACGGCGCCACTGGCCCGGTCGGCACGGCGGCCCGCCCGGCCGGCGAGGATGCCCCCGCCGAGGCCCCCGCACCCGCGAACTGATCACTGCCAAGCGCCCCGGACCGCCGTCCGGGGCGCGCGACGTCGCGGTTGACGCAACCGTGACCGCCCTGCACCCATGACAATGCCTCACGGTTTTGAGATAACGGCCCGATAATGGCGCGCAAAGCGCCGCGGGCGGTATCTTCTGACGGAAGGACGGGGCAGGCATGAAATTTCTGACAAAGCTGTTGCTGGGGTTGGCGGTGGTGACATTCGCCGTCTCCTGCGGGCGCACGCCGCCGCGGGGGGGCGGCTATTCGGGCTATCAGGTGGCGCCCGGACCGGGGGCGAATCCGCAGCTGGGCGACCGGGCGCCGCATCAGTGGCGCAACGGCGCGCCCTATGGCCACGCGGTCCATGGCATCGATATCTCCCGCTGGCAGGGGGACATCGACTGGAACCGGGTGCGCGGCGCGGGCATCAGTTTCGCCTTCATCAAGGCGACCGAGGGGGGCGACCATGCCGACCCGAACTTCCGCCGCTACTGGTACGAGGCCGCGCAGGCCCGCATCCCGCGGGGTGCCTATCACTTCTACTATTTCTGCCGATCTGGCGCCGAAAACGCCTATTGGTACATCCGGAACGTCCCGCGCGAGGCCGGATCGCTGCCGCCCGTCCTGGACATGGAATGGACCAATTCGCGCAACTGCCCCCGCAGGCCCCCGGCCGCCGAGGTGCTGCGCGAGGCCGAGGTCTTCATGCAGATCGTCGGCCGCCATTACGGCCAGCGCCCGATCATCTACACCACGGTCGATTTCTACCGTGAGAACCAGATGGGCCGCATGAACGCGGAGTTCTGGCTGCGCTCGGTCGCGGACCATCCCAGTGTCACCTATCCGGGCCAGCGCTGGACCTTCTGGCAGTATACCGGCACGGGCATTGTTCCGGGCATTCAGGGCGACACGGACATCAACGCCTTCGTGGGATCGGCTGCGGATTGGGCACGATGGCTGCAGGCGCGTCTGGTCCGCTAGCGCCGCGGCGCTGGCTGAGGGTCGAGTTCGCGGCGCTCTATGTCGGGGCGCCGCTGGCCATCGCGCTGTTCCTGCCGCCCGAGCGGCTGTTCACCGCGCTGGCGGTGTTCAGCCTGGCCGGAATGGCGCTGCTGTGGATCACCGGCGGGTTCCGCTGGCGGGTGCTGGTGCGGGGCTGGCGGCGGATGCCCTGGCAGGAGCTGGCGGGCATCGCGCTGGCGACGCTGGCGGCGGGCTGGCTGATCCTGGCCTGGACCCGCCCCGAGGCGCTGTTCGCCATGCCCCGCAACCGGCCCGAATTCCTGCTGGTCATCTGGACCTTCTATCCGATCCTGTCGGCCCTGCCGCAGGAGCTGATCTTCCGCCCGCTGTTCTTTCACCGCTACGGCGCGATCCTGCCCGAGGGGCGGGCGGCCATCGCGCTGAACGCGGCGGTCTTCTCCTTCGCGCATCTGATGTACTGGTCGTGGATCGTGGCGATCATGACCTTCGTGGGCGGCTGGTTCTTCGCGCGCGCCTATCTGCGGCACGGCTTTCCGGCGGCTTGGGCGCTGCACGCGGTGGCGGGCAACGTGCTCTTCGCGGTCGGCATGGGGGTCTATTTCTACAGCGGCAATGTGGTGCGGCCGTTCTGAGCGCCCATTCTGAGAGGTTGACTTCCCGGCCGTCCCGCGCTTTGTGCGGGGGCTGAAATCTTGGGGAAAACGCTCATGCACGCCTATCGCAGCCATACCTGCGGCGACCTGAAGGCCGCCGATGCCGGAACCACCGTCCGCCTGTCGGGCTGGGTCCACCGGGTCCGCGATCATGGGGGCGTGCTGTTCGTCGACCTGCGCGACCATTACGGCATGACGCAGGTCCTGGCCGACAGCGACAGCCCGGCCTTTGCCGCGATGGACAGGCTGCGGGCCGAGACGGTCGTCCGCATCGACGGGCGGGTGAAGTTGCGTGACGCGTCGCTGGTCAACCCCAAGCTGCCCACCGGCGAGATCGAGGTCTATGCGACCGAGATCGAGGTGCTGGGCCCCGCGGACGAACTGCCCCTGCCGGTCTTCGGCGATCAGGACTACCCCGAGGAGACGCGGCTGGCCTACCGCTTCCTGGACCTGCGCCGCGAGAGCCTGCACAACAACATCATGCTGCGCTCCAAGGTGGTGCGCTCGATCCGCAACCGCATGTGGGACCAGGGCTTCACCGAATTCCAGACCCCGATCATCACGGCCAGCAGCCCCGAGGGCGCGCGCGACTTCCTGGTGCCGTCGCGGCTGCATCCGGGCAAGTTCTATGCCCTGCCGCAGGCGCCCCAGCAGTTCAAGCAGCTGATCATGGTCGCGGGCTTCGACAAGTATTTCCAGATCGCCCCCTGCTTCCGCGACGAGGACCCGCGCGCCGACCGCAGCCCGACCGACTTCTATCAGCTGGACATGGAAATGTCCTTCGTTCGGCAAGAAGACGTGTTCGCCACCGTCCAGCCGGTCATCCAGGGCCTGTTCGAGGAGTTCGGCGGCGGCCGCCGCGTGGACGCCGACTGGCCGCTGATCCCCTATGCCGAGAGCCTGCTGAAATACGGCACCGACAAGCCGGACCTTCGCAACCCGATCGAGATGCAGATCGTCAGCGATCACTTCCGCGGATCGGGCTTCGGCATCTTCGCCAAGCTGCTGGAGCAGGACGGCACGCAGGTCCGCGCCATTCCCGCGCCCACCGGCGGCAGCCGCAAGTTCGCCGACCGCATGAATGCCTTCGCCCAGAGCCAGGGCCTGCCCGGCATGGGCTACATCTTCTGGCGCAAGGCCGAGGACGGCACGACCGAGGCCGCCGGTCCCATCGCCAAGGCGCTCGGCGTCGAGAAGACCGAGGCGATCCGCACACAGCTGGGCTTGGTCGAGGGCGACGCGGCCTTCTTCCTGGGCGGCCGTCCCGACCAGTTCGAGGCCGTCGCGGGCCGCGCCCGCACCGAGATCGGCCGCGAGCTGGGCCTGATCGACGAGAACCAGTTCAAGTTCGCTTGGATCGTCGATTTCCCGATGTACGAGAAGACCGACGAGGGCAAGATCGACTTCAGCCACAACCCTTTCTCGATGCCGCAAGGCGGGATGGAGGCGCTGCAGGGCGACCCGCTGGAGGTTCTGGGGTACCAGTACGACCTGGCCTGCAACGGCTATGAGCTGATCAGCGGCGCGATCCGCAACCATACGCCCGAGATCATGTTCAAGGCCTTCGAGCTGGCCGGCTATCCGGCCTCCGAGGTCGAGAAGCGCTTCGGCGGCATGGTCAAGGCGTTCCGCTATGGCGCGCCGCCGCACGGGGGTTGCGCCGCGGGCATCGACCGCATCGTGATGCTGCTGGCCGACGAGCAGAACATCCGCGAGGTCATCATGTTCCCGATGAACCAGCGCGCCGAGGACCTGATGATGGGCGCCCCGAGCGAGCCCACCAACGAGCAGATGCGCGACCTGCGCCTGCGGACGTTGCCGAAAGAGTGACCTGACAGCGGGGGGCGGATCATGGCAGTGTGCTGCGCAGCAGCAACTGCCAAGGGGTCCGTCCTCGCATGACCAGCTATGCCCATCTTGCGGCGCTGCGGCTCGGCTATGGCCTGTCGCCGCGCCTGACGCCGCCTGCCGATCCCGCAGGGGTCGCCGCCGCTGTCGCCGCCGCGACCGCGCCGGACCCTCAGGGGGTGACGCTGGATCAGGTGCGCGACTGGCAGAAGACGGCCCAACTGCTGAAGCGCGACCTGCGCCAGGACAAGCCCGATGCGCGCAAGGCCGACCGCAGCCACCGTCAGGCGCTGCGCGGCGCCGTCACCGCCGCGATCCGCGGTCGCTTCGCGCGGGCGGTGGACGACCCCTCGGGCTTTGGAGAGCGTCTGGTGGCGTTCTGGGCCGATCACTTCACCGTCCGGGGCGGCACGGTCTATCTGGACCTGTTCGGGGTCTCGATGGTCGAGGAGGCGATCCGCCCGCATCTCTCCGGGCGCTTCGCCGACATGATGTTCGCGGCCGAGACCCATCCCGCCATGCTGCGCTTTCTGGACCAGGCGCGGGCGGTGGGGCCGAATTCGGTCGAGGCGCGCAAGAACCCCAAGCGCGCGACCGGCCTCAACGAGAACCACGCCCGCGAGATGATCGAGCTGCACAGCCTGGGCGTCGGCGCGCCCTACAGCCAGCGCGATGTCGAACAGCTGGCCGAACTGCTGACCGGGCTGACCTACAATCCGCGCCAGCCGGGCGTCTTCCGCCCCTCCCGCGCCGAACCGGGCGCCGAGACGGTGCTGGGGCGCGATTATGGCGGCGACAAGCCCAGCCTGGACGACATCCGCGCGGTCATCGACGCGCTGGCGGGCCATGAGGCCACGGCCCGGCACCTCGCGCGCAAGATGGCCGTGCATTTCATCGCCGACGATCCGCCCGCGGCCCTGGTCGATCGGCTGACGGGCGTCTTCGTCGACAGCGGCGGCGATCTGGGCGCGATGAACCTGGCCCTGGCCGAGGCGCCCGAGCTGGAGACGCATTTCCGCGCCAAGATGCGCCAGCCCTTCGAGTTCCTGGCGGCCAGCCTGCGCGCCCTGGGGCTGGACGGCGCGCGGATCCGGGCGATGCCCGGCCGCGATCTGCAGACGGTCCTGCTGCAGCCGCTGGCGGTGATGGGGCAGCCCTGGGTCGGCCCGCCCGGTCCGGACGGCTGGCCCGAGGAGGCCGCAGCTTGGGCCAGCCCGCAGGGTCTGGCCATGCGGATCTCCTGGGCGATGAGCCACCCCGAGCGGCTGGCCGCGCCCCTTCCCGATGCGCGCGCCTTCCTGCGCAGCACCCTGGCCGACACGGCCTCGGGGTCGCTGGAATGGGCCGTGCCGCGCGCCGAGAGCCAGGCCGAAGGCATCGCGCTGGTCCTGGCCTCGGCCGATTTCAACCGGAGATGATGCCATGCTGACGCGCCGCCTGTTCCTGAAATCCACCGCGCTGATCGGCTGTTCGGCGGCCGCCCATCCGCTGCTGTCCAGCGCGACCTTTGCCGCGGCCCCCGGAGAGAACCGCCTGGTGGTCATCATCCTGCGCGGGGCGATGGACGGACTGGACGCGTTCCAGCCCTATGGCGACCGCAACCTGTCCGGGCTGCGCAAGACGCTGTCCTTGGGCCCCGATCACGGTGCAACGGATCTGGACGGGTTCTATGCGCTGCATCCGGGGCTGGAGGCGCTGCTGCCGCTGTGGCGGGCGGGGCAGCTGGGTTTCGCGCCTGCGGTCTCGACGCCCTATCGCGACAAGCGCAGCCATTTCGACGGCCAGAACATGCTGGAGGCCGGGACCGGCACCGATGTCGGCCTGAATGCGCAGCAGGACGGCTGGCTGAACCGGCTGCTGCAGCAGATGCCGGGCCAGAGCTCCGAGACGGCCTATTCGGTGGGCGTCGCGCAGATGCCGATCCTGCGCGGCGCGGCCCCGGCGAAAAGCTGGACCCCCGAGGCCAACATGACCCTGACCCCGCAGGCGCAGCTGCTGCTGGATCACATCTATCACGACGATCCGCTGTTCCGCGATGCCAGCCGGCAGGCGATGGAGATCATCACCGGCCTGTCGCCCGAGCTGCTGGAGAGCGCTCCCGGAGAGGAGCATCTGCAGCTGGCCCGCTTTGCCGCGGATCGGCTGAACGGCGAGACGCGGATCGCGACCTTCTCGGTCGCGGGCTGGGACACGCATGCGGGGCAGGCGGGCAGCATGACCCGCGCATTGGGGCGGTTGGCCGACACGATCCTGACGCTGCGAGATGCGCTCGGGGCCCATTGGGACCGCACCACGGTCATGGCGATGACCGAGTTCGGCCGCACCGTGCGCGAGAACGGATCGGCCGGGACCGACCACGGCACCGGCGGCGCGATGCTGGCCGCGGGCGGGGCGGTCCGCGGCGGACAGGTCTGGGGCGGCTGGCCGGGGCTGGCCGAGGGCGACCTCTATGACGGGCGCGACCTGATGCCGCTTCGCGACATCCGCGCCTATGCGGCCTGGGCGATGCACGCGAAGTTCGGCATCGCGCGCGACGTTCTGGAAGGGACGGTCTTTCCGGGGCTGGAGATGGGCGGCGATCCGGGCCTGACCGCATGAGCCTCACATCTCGGCCACGCGGGACAGGCGGTCCTGGACCATGCCGCTGATGCGGGCCAGATCGGTGGCCAGCGCGTAACCCGCCACATGGTCGCGCGCCAGTGCCGCAGCCGCGGCCTCGAGCGCCGGATCATGGGCCGACCGGGCCACCCCGGCCAGGAAGCGCGCGATATAGTCGATCTCGGCGGTGTCCTGGGCGCTGGACAGGACCTCGGCCACATGGGCCAGATCGTCGCGCAGGCCGGACGCATCGGGCTGGATCACGTCGTCGGGCACCGCACGCGGCCCCGGATAGGCGCTGCCCGCGGGCAGCGTGGCCAGGATCGCCTGCTGGAAGACGGCCAAGCTCTCGACCGGCTTCGGCAGGAAGCCGTCCGCGCCCGCAGCCAGCGCCTCTCCGGCGCGGTCCGGATCGCCCGACATGGCCAGGATCACCGGCACGCGCGGTTCGGCCGCCTGCAGCTCCGCGATCAGCGCCACCCCGTCGCCGTCGGGCAGGCCCAGATCGACGATCACCACTGCGGGACGATAGCTGCGCAGATGCCGGGCCGCGGACCGCAGGCAGTCCGCGCGGCGAATCCGCGCACCCGATTTCAGGCATAGCAGCCGCACGGCCTCGCTGGCAAAGCGAGAATCCTCGATCACCAGCACCGTCAGGCCGGTCAGGGGCCGGCCGGGCAGCGACAATCGCCATTGCGGCAAGGGCTTGGCAGCATTCGTTTCCAGTTCGGTCACCATCCTCGGTCCCCTTTCATCCCGGCAGGGCCAGCTAATCCCAGATTCGCTAAGAAGCCGTTAACGACGCCGCTTTTCCTTTCCCCAATCGGTCCGACGGCTTACAAGGCGGCAAACGGAGGGTGTGATGATCGGTCGTCTGAACCATGTCGCCATCGCCGTCCCCGACCTGGGGGCCGCGGCCGCGCAATACGAAACCGCCCTGGGCGCCCGCGTCGGCGCGCCCCAGGACGAACCCGATCACGGCGTGACCGTGATCTTCATCGAGCTGCCCAACACCAAGATCGAACTGCTTCATCCCCTGGGCGAGGCCAGCCCGATCCAGGCCTTCCTGGACCGCAACCCGGCCGGCGGCATCCACCACATCTGCTATGAGGTCGAGGACATCCTGGCCGCCCGCGACCACCTGAAGGGGCAGGGCGCCCGCGTCCTGGGCAGCGGCGAGCCGAAGATCGGCGCCCATGGCAAGCCGGTGCTGTTCCTGCACCCCAAGGACTTCAACGGCTGCCTGATCGAACTGGAGCAAGTCTGATGAACCTGACCGGCGGCATCGTCCTTTTCGCATCGCTGTGGTTCCTGACGCTGTTCTGCGTCATGCCGATCGGCCAGCGCAGCCAGGCGGATGCGGGATCGGTCGTTCCGGGAACCCATGCGGGCGCGCCCTCGGGCGTCAACTGGCGGCGCAAGCTGCTGTGGACGACCGCGATCACCAGCCTGCTCTGGGCGGTGATCGCATGGGTGATCCTGGGCGGGATCGTCACCCGGGCCGATATCTCGAACCTGGATCAACTGGTCCGCTGATCATCTGGAACAGGTGGGTGAAGGCCGCCGCCGCCAGCAGCGGCACCGTGACGTTCACCACCGGGATGACCAGCCCCACCGCGACCAGCACCCCGGTCGCGGTAACCTTTCCCGAATGGGCCTGACGCAGCGCGCGGGCGGGACCCTCCTTTAGGTGGCGGCGGGCGGCCATCTGGAAGAACTCGCGCCCCAGCAGCCAGCCGTTCGCCCCGAAGAACAGGACCGGCGCGAAGGGGCCGATGAAGGGCGTCAGGATCAGGCTTAGCGCCGCGACGCCCAGGACCGCCGCCACGACCGCGACCGATTCCAGCAGCCCGTCGAAGAAGTCCAGCGACCGGCCCTGGCGGTGGGGATAGTGGATCGCCTCGACGCGCGCTGCGACGGTCTCGGAGAAGAGGCCGGCAAAGCCCGCCGCGACCGGGGCCATCAGGAAGATGCCCATCACCGGGAACAGCGCCAGCGACCCCCAGGACAGCACATCGCCGAACTGCACCGCGCCCAGCCACGGCAGCTCCAGCCCGCCGGGCAGCCACAGCCGCAGCGCCCAGAAGATCGCCGCCTGCAGCGCCACGAACAGCACCAGCGTCAGCGCCACGCCCAGCACCGCCAGCCGCAGGACCGAGGGCCGCAGCAGGTCCGCCCAGCCCCGCGCCAGCGCGGTGACCGGCATCATGGCCGCCACGCGGTCTTGGCGTCGATGTCGGGACGGGGCCGTTCGGGCGGGGTGGCCCCGCGCGTGCCCATATGGATCAGCCCGGCGATCCGTTCGGGCGCCGCGACGCCCAGATGCGCCTGCGCGAAATCGGCGTTCAGCGCGGCGAAACCGGTCAGCCAGGCGGCGGCCCAGCCATGGGCCAGGGCCGCGTTCACCAGCCCCAGGCAGACCGCCCCCGCCGACAGCATCTGTTCCCACTCCGGGACCTTGGGGCTGTCGACCGGGCTGAAGACCACCGCGACGATCACCGGAGAGGCCAGCGCCGAGGCGGCCTTCTCGGCCTGCGCCGGGTCCTGACCCGCGGCCAGCACCGCGTCGTGCAGCACCGGCGCCAGCGCGTCCAGCGTCTGCCGGCCCAGCACGACGAAGCGCCACGGCTCCAGCTTGCCGTGGTCGGGCACGCGCGCGGCCAGCGTCAGCAGGTCGCGGATCTGCCCGGCATCCGGGCCGGGGGCGGTCATCAGCTTGGGCGGGTGGGACCGGCGGGTGGCCAGGAACTCCACGGCGGCGTCGTTTTTCTGAGGCAAGTCGATCTCCGGTTGGGCAGCCGCGTGTCAGCGCTGCTTGTCGATGCGGTAGTTCCCTTCGGGAAGGTTCAGCGCCAGGCGCAGCTCGGTCAGCTGGTGCATGGACAGGCTGATGCGCACGACATCGTCGCCGTCCTCGTCCATCTGCTCCAGCACGACGCGGTCGTCGAAGCCCAGGATCACCACGTCCTCGTTCAGGGGGCGCGTGCCCGGTTCGGCCTCGTCGATCAGCGTGATGACGGTGGCGTCGAAGTCGTGTTCGATGGTGAACATGCGATTCTCCCTGGCGGTTGCCCCGACAATCGCGTGAATGGGCGGCAGCGGCAAGCAGGCGGGCTTTACGCGGACCGGGCAGGGGTTAAACTGGCGCGGAATGACGCGTCGCCGGGGCGGCGCCCGAACGGGATGTGGCAGGATGGGCAGAATGATCGCGCGGGGCTGGCTGGCAGGATTGGTCGCGGCGACCGTGACCTTGGCAGGCTGCGCGCCCATGCCCGCACCGATGCCGACCGGCCCGCGGCCCGACCCCTATTCCGCCCCCGCGGCACCGGTCCTGCCGGCCCCCTCCGCACCCCACAGCGGCACGCCGGACGGTGCGGCGCGCAGCTTCGTGCAGGTCATGCGCCGGATGGAGCCCGCGGTGCGGCAGGACTGCCTGAACCGCCGCACCGCGCCGATCAGCTGCGACTTCATCTTCGTCGTCGATGACCGGCCCGGGCTGGAGCCGAACGCCTTCCAGACGGTCGACCGCAACGGCCGGCCGATCGTCGGCTTCACCCTGTCGCTGATCGCCCAGACCCGGTCGCCGGACGAGATCGCCTTCGTCGTGGGCCATGAGGCCGCGCACCACATCCTGAACCACCTCGACCGCAAGTCGGGGGCGGCAACCGCCGCGGCGGTGGTGCTGGGCAGCCTCGCCTCGGCCTATGGCGGCGACACCAGCGCCGTCGCCCGCGCGCAGGAGATCGGCGCATCGGTGGGCGCGCGCTACTACTCCAAGGAGTGGGAGCTGGAGGCCGACTATCTGGGCGCGATCATCGCCCTGAACGCGGGCTACGACCCGATCAGCGGATCGGCCCTGTTCCAGCGCATCCCCGATCCAGGCAACCACGTGATGGGCACGCATCCGGCCCGCGCGCAGCGTCTGGCCCAAGTGCGCCGCGCCGTGGCCGACGTGCAGGCCGGCCGCATCCGCTGATTCGCGGATCCTTGGCCGGGCGGGGGTCCGCGTCCTCGACCGCCCTTTGGCGTGGGGCAGGGGCCGCCGCACGGGTGCCGGAAAGGCCTCGGTGCGGCGGCGTTGACGGTTGTGCCTGCCGCGCCACGTAACAACCCAAAGATGAAATAAAATTCGACATCCGAAAGAAAAACGCTGGCAAATCGGCGGGTTTCTGCTTTAGTCGGCTCAGGTTCGCACAAAACAGATGTTTGAATTGACACCATATGGCGCGGTTGCGCCGATTCTTATGAAGGGGCGCCCATGATCGGGGTTGTCGTGTGGAGCAGTGGATCGCGCGAAAAGGCGATCATCTGGTGCGAAGATCAGGCGACATTGGCTTATCTGCAAGGTCAGGCGAATTTCGTCGGACCGGGCGAATGGCCGCAGCCTGGGGATCTGGTCGAGCTCGACACGCGGACGGTGGGCAATCTGCGCCACGCGCTGTCGGTGTCGATCCTGTCCGAACAGCGTTGCCCGCAGCTGCCGCAACTGCTGGCTGAAACGCCGCCGGCAGCCCGGCCGACGCTGCGCGTCGTCGCAGGGCAGGATTGCGGCGCTGCGCCGCCGGCCGTCCACAAGGCCATGGGCCTGCGTCCGGCCGCCTATCAGCAGTCGCGCAGCGGAGCCGCCCGCTAACGCGGGCGACAGGCGCTCAGACCCCGCGCGACAGGGCGGCGACGCCCGTCCGCGCCAGGTCGATCAGCCCGAGGGGACGCATCAGGTCGGCAAAGGCGTCCAGCTTGGACGGCGTGCCGACCAGTTCGAAGACGAAGCTCTCCAGCGTCGAATCGACCACGTTCGCGCGGAAGATCTCGGCGATGCGCAGCGCCTCGACGCGCTTCTCGCCGCTGCCGCGCACCTTGAAGAGACCCAGCTCGCGCTCGACCGCCGGACCCTCGACGGTCAGGTCGTGGACCTCGTGGACGACCACGATGCGGCCCAGCTGCGCCTTGATCTGCTCGATCACCTCCGGTGTGCCGCGCGTCACCACCGTGATGCGCGAGCGGTGCCCGGTATGGTCCACCTCGGCCACGGTCAGGCTGTCAATGTTATAGCCGCGGCCTGCGAACAGGCCGATCACGCGGGCCAGAACGCCCGGCTCGTTCTCGACCAGGACGGCCAGGGTGTGGCTCTCCTCGCGCGGAGCATGCGGGTCGCGCAGGTCATAGGCCGAATGGCTGGACATGCCCTTCTGGATGTTCAAAGCGTTCATGGTTCTGCCTTTCTCCGGCCGGTCTCAGACCAGCACCGCGCCTTCGGATTCGATCACGCCCTGCGTCTCGGCCTCGCCCAGCAGCATCTCGTTATGCGGCTTGCCCGAGGGGATCATCGGGAAGCAGTTCTCGTGCTTCTCGACCAGCACATCGAGGATGAAGGGGCCGTCATAGTCGATCATCGCTTGGATCGCGGCGTCCAGATCCTTGGGGTCGCGGACTTGCGCGCCGGCGCAACCGAAGGCCTCGGCCAGCTTCACGAAATCGGGCAGGCTGTCCGACCAGGACTGGCTGTAGCGCTCGCCATGCAGCAGCTGCTGCCACTGGCGGACCATGCCAAGGCGTTCGTTGTTCAGGATGAACTGCTTGACCGGCAGGCGGAACTGAACGGCGGTGCCCATCTCCTGCATGTTCATCAGCCAGCTGGCATCGCCCGCGACATTGATGACCAGCGCCTCGGGATGGGCCATCTGCACGCCGATGGATGCGGGCAGGCCATACCCCATCGTGCCCAGACCGCCCGACGTCATCCAGCGGTTCGGTCCCTCAAAGCCCAGATATTGCGCGGCCCACATCTGGTGCTGACCGACCTCGGTCGTGATGTAGCGGTCGTGGTTCTTGGTCAGCGCCTCCAGCCGTTCCAGCGCGTGCTGCGGCTTGATGATCGTGCTGCTGGGCTTGTAGGCCAGACATTTGCGCGCGCGCCATTCCTCGATCTGGCCCCACCACTGCTTGAGCGCCGGGCTGTTGACCTTGCGGCCACGCGATTTCCAGACCTTCAGCAGATCCTCCAGGACGTGACCCACATCGCCGACGATGGGCACGTCGACCCGCACCACCTTGTTGATGGAGGACGGGTCGATGTCGATATGCGCCTTGACCGAACCGGGGCTGAAATCCGCGATCCGCCCGGTGATCCGGTCGTCGAAGCGCGCGCCGATGTTGATCATCAGGTCGCAGCCATGCATCGCCAGATTGGCCTCATAGGTGCCGTGCATGCCCAGCATGCCCAGCCACTTGTCGCCCGATGCCGGATAGCAGCCCAGCCCCATCAGGGTCGAGGTGACCGGAAAGCCCGTCCCCTCGGCCAGTTCGCGCAGCAGCTGGCTGGCGCCCGGGCCCGAGTTGATGACCCCGCCGCCCGTGTACAGGATCGGCCGCTCGGCCTGTTCCATCAGCTCGACCAGGCGCGTGATCGCGGCCAAGTCGCCCTTTTTCGTGGGGTTGTAGCGGCCATTGTCGACCTGCTTGGGTCCGACATAGGTGCCGGTCGCGAACTGCACGTCCTTGGGAATGTCGATCAGAACCGGACCCGGACGGCCCGAGGTCGCGACGTGAAAGCCCTTGTGGATCGTGGCGGCCAGCTTGTCCGTATCCTTGACCAGCCAGTTGTGCTTGGTGCAGGGCCGCGTGATGCCGACTGTGTCGGCCTCCTGGAACCCGTCGGTGCCGATCATGAAGGTCGGGACCTGGCCCGACAGCACGACCAGCGGGATCGAATCCAGCAGCGCATCGGTCAGGCCGGTGACCGCGTTCGTGGCGCCGGGGCCCGACGTGACCAGCACGACGCCCGGCTTGCCGGTGGCGCGGGCATAGCCCTCGGCCATGTGGACGGCGCCCTGTTCGTGGCGCACCAGGACATGGGTAATGTCGTTCTGCTGGAAGATCTCGTCATAGATGGGTAGCACGGCCCCGCCCGGATATCCGAATACGGTATCGACGCCCTGATCGCGCAGCGCCTCGACCACCATTCTCGCACCCGTCATTGTTCGGGACATCGTCTTGCTCCATCCATCAAAAAACACCCGCCGGCGGGGCCTTCCCCGACCCGGCGTCGGCGCAACCTAGGGTCACGCCTTGACCGGGTCAATGCCCATTCATGGAGAAAGTGACGCAGGCAGCCTGTGAATTGAAACTTTATTTCGCGGATTGACGGGCGCTATCGGTCGAACTGCGGCAGCGCGATCCGGGCCACCTGCTCCACGATGGGATCGACGGACAGGGGATGGGCCTCGTTCGAATGGGCCTCGGGGTCGCCGATATCCTGCCACACGCCGCCCTTGTAGATCTCCAGCGCGTCGAAGCGGGCCTTGTAGTCCATCTTGCGGCTGCCCGGCACCCAATAGCCCAGATAGACATAGGGCAGCCCCGCAGCGCGGGCGATCTCGATATGGTCCAGGATGATGTAGGTCCCCATGCTGGCCCCGGCCAGCAGCGGATCGTAGAAGCTGTAGACCAGGCTCAGCCCGTCATCCAGCACGTCGGTCAGGCAGACCCCGGCCAAGTGGTCGTCCCCCTCGGCCAGGTCCGGCATGGCGGCGTCGCTGCAGCGGTATTCGATGACGCGCGTCTTGACCGGGGTCTCCTCGATCATCGCGGCGAACTCGAAGATGTCCATGTCGGCCATGCCCCCGTCGGCATGGCGGCGGTCCAGATAGCGGCGGAATAGCTCGAACTGCTCCTCGGTCGCCCAAGCACTGGTGGCCAGGCGGCGCAGGGCGCCGTTGCGCTGCGCGATGCGGCGCTGCGTGCGCGAGGGCCGGAAATCGGCGACCCGGATGCGCGCCGACATGCAGGCCACGCAGCTTTCGCAGCTGGGCCGATAGAGCACGTTCTGCGACCGCCGAAACCCCTGCCGCGACAGCGCATTGTTCAGATCGGCGGCATTGTCGCCCTGCAGCGCGGTGAACAGCTTGCGTTCGGCGCGGCCATGCAGATAGGGGCAGGGCTGCGGGGCCGTGACATAGAACTGCGGCGCATGGGGAAGCGTATGGCGCATCACGTGCGCCCCGTGCAGCATCTGGGCAGATCGCGGCTGGTCATGCGGGCGCTGATGGTTCCGGTTGGTCGATGGAATGTCGCAGAGCCTAGCAACCTTTGCCGGACAGGCCAAGCGCGGAAAGCATCCCGCGGCCGCAACCTGCCGGAATGGTTTACGCCCCGGCTGGCCCGCCGCCGTTGACGGGGCGCGGGCGGCGGCTAAGGTGACCGCCATGAGCTTCTCCGACCGCATCACCCGCCTGCCGCTGCCTGCCGATCCCGCCCGCGGCGCCGATCTGGCGGGGCTGTTTTCCGCCTGTCCCGACCGCCTGCGCGACCTGATCGCGGGGGCCGCGGGCAGCAGCCCCTATCTGGCCGGGCTGCTGCGGTCCGAGGCGGACTGGCTGGTCGCGGCGCTGGAGCATGACGATGTCGTCGCACGCGAGACGGCGGGCCTCGCGACGCTGGAGCCCGAGGATCTGGGCGTGGCGCTGCGGCGGGCCAAGCGGCGGGTGGCGCTGCAGGCGGCGCTGGCCGATCTGGGCGGGGTCTGGCCGCTGGAGCGGGTGACCGGCGCGCTGTCCGATCTGGCCGACCGGGCCGTCGATCTGGCGCTGCGCGCGCATGTCGCGACCGAGATCCGGCGCGGCAAGCTGCCCGAGACCCGGGCCGATGCGGGGGGCATCTTCGCGCTGGCCATGGGCAAGGGCGGCGCGCGCGAGCTGAACTACAGCTCGGACATCGACCTGATCGTGCTGTTCGACGAGACCGCCTATGCCGAGGCCGATCAGATGGAGGCCCGCGCCGCCCTGATCCGGGCCACGCGGCGCATGGCCGGGACGCTGTCGGACGTGACCGGGCACGGCTATGTCTTCCGCGTGGACCTACGGCTGAGGCCCGACGCCTCGGTAACGCCGGTCTGCATCTCGACCGCCGCCGCGCTGGCCTATTACGAGGCCGAGGGGCGGACTTGGGAACGCGCGGCCTTCATCAAGGCGCGCGCCGCCGCGGGCGACATCGCGGCGGGCGAGCGGTTCCTGCGGGAGCTGCGGCCCTTTGTCTGGCGCAAGCACCTGGATTTCGCGGCCATCCAGGACGCCCACGACATGCGCCTGCGCATCCGCGACCACAAGGGCCTGGGCGGGCGGCTGGAGGTGGCGGGCCACAACCTCAAGCTGGGCCGGGGCGGCATCCGCGAGATCGAGTTCTTTACCCAGACCCGCCAGCTGATCGCGGGCGGGCGCGACCGCGACCTGCAGTGCCACGACACCGTCGGCGGCCTTACGGCACTGGCCGCCAAGGGCTGGGTGCCCGCCGATGTGGCGGAGGAGCTGACCGCGCATTACCGCGAACATCGCGACATCGAGCACCGCATCCAGATGGTGAACGACGCCCAGACCCACAGCCTGCCCAAGGACCCCGAGGGCCTGCGCGTCGTCGCGGCCCTGTCGGGCGCGGCCGATCCGCAGGCCTGGTGCGCGCATCTCAAGGCGCGGCTGGCCCGCGTCCACGACCTGACCGAGCGGTTCTTCGCGCCGCAGGCCGCCAGCGCACCGCTGCCCGAGCTGTCGGCGCAGTCGCGCGACATCATCGCGGGCTGGCAGGCCTATCCGGCGCTGCGTTCGGACCGGGCGCGCCAGATCTTCCGCCGGATCGAGGCGCCACTTCTGTCGCGCATGGCCGGGGCGGGCCACCCGGAGGAGGCCCTGGCGCGCTTCGACCGGTTCCTGTCGGGCCTGCCCGCGGGGGTGCAGCTGTTCTCGCTCTTCGAGGCGAACCCGCAGCTGATCGACCTGCTCGTGGACATCTGTGGCACCGCGCCGGCGCTGGCGGCCTATCTGGCGCGCCATCCGGCGGTGCTGGACGCGGTGCTGGCCGGCAGCTTCTTCGCGCCCTGGCCGGGCGAGCCGGGGCTGCGCGACGATCTGGCGCGCGTGCTGGAGCGGGCGCTGACCCAGCCCGGCGGCGGTTACGAACGCGCGCTGGATGCGGCGCGGCGATGGGCGCATGAATGGCAGTTCCGCATCGGCGTGCATCACCTGCGCGGCCTGATCGGCGCGGACGAGGCGGCGGTGCACTATGCCGATCTGGCCGGGGCCTGTGTCGCGGCGCTGATGCCGGTCACGGCCGAGGATTTCGCCCGCCGTCACGGCCCGCCGCCGGGGCGCGGCGCTGTGGTGCTGGGCATGGGGTCCCTGGGGGCGCGCGTGCTGAATGCCGGGTCGGATCTGGACCTGATCGTGGTCTATGACGCGGCGGGGGTCGAGGCCTCCGACGGGCCGCGTCCGCTGGCGGCGCGCCCCTATTACGCGCGGCTGACCCAGGCCATGGTGACCGCCCTGTCCGCGCCCACGGCCGAAGGGCGGCTCTATGAGGTCGACATGCGGCTGCGCCCTTCCGGGCGGCAGGGGCCGGTGGCGACCTCGCTGGACAGCTTCCGCAGCTATCAGCTGACCGAGGCCTGGACCTGGGAGCATCTGGCCCTGACCCGCGCCCGCGTCGTGGCCCGCTGCGGCGGGGCTTCGGATGCGCTGGCGGACGAGATCGAGGCCCTGCGGATCGACGTGCTGCGCCAGCGTGGGGGCGACGGGCGGGTGATGCCTGACGTGGCGCAGATGCGGGCGCGCCTCTTTGCGGCCAAGCCGGCGGATGGGCCGCTGGACGCGCGGCGCGGGCCGGGTCGGTTGCAGGACATCGACCTGTTGGCGCAGGCCTGCGCCCTGCGGACAGGTGATCCGGCGCGTAGCACGCTTGCGCAGCTGCGCGCGGGGCGGCGCGGCGGTCTGCTGTCGGCCGATGCGGCCGAGCGCCTGTCCTCCGCCTGGCGCGCCCTGTGGCGGCTGCACGCGGCGACCCGGCTTCTGACCGAGCGCCCGCTGGACATGGAGGAGATCGGCCACGGCGGCCAGGCGTTCCTGCTGCGCGAGGTGGGCGTGACCGATGCCGACCAGCTGTCGCAGGAAGTGGCGCGCCATGTCGCCGACGCCCGCGCCCTGATCGAGGCCGACATGCCCGCGACCGGCGACTGAGCGTCACTCAGCCCGCGGCGCTGCGCGGTTCGGCCTCTGCGGGGGCCTGGGTCGGGGTCTGCGCCGCGGTGGCGGCATCCGCGCTGTCCTGCAGCCGCGCCGCCACATCGGCCAGCGACCGGCCACCGATCTGGCCCAGCACCGGCAGCGAGACCATGCCAGGTGCCAGCGGCACCGGCGCGGGCTGGGCCTCGGCCTCGACGAACAGGCCATGGGCGGTCTTGTCCCAGTAGAAGGGCTTGGTCACCACCTCGTAGATCGCCTTCCATCCGGCCAGGCAGCCCAGGGGATAATAGAAATGCAGCGTCGGCACCCAGGCCATCAGGTGGCGGTGCTTGGCCCCGCGCACGGCGCGCATGCCGACGAAGATGCTCAGCGCCTCGGAGGCCACGAACAGCACGAACAGCGTCGGGATTGCCCATTGCCCGGCCGCGCTCTCCAGCGGTGCGCGCAGCGGATGGGGCAGGCCCGCCGTCAGCAGCCAGAAGCTCCACAGGATCGGGGCCAGCAGGTATTGCGACAGCGCGCCCAGGAACTGCACCTGAAAGCCCCAGAACCGCAGCGGTCCCAGGTCGCGATAGAGCGCCGCCGGGTCGCGCATATGGACCGCCCAGGTCATCGCATAACCCTTGAGCCAGCGCGACCGCTGCTTGATCCAGGGCAGGGCGCGGCAGTTCGCCTCCTCGTCGGTGGTGGTGTCCAGGATCTCGGTCCGGTAGCCGCGCCGGGCCAGGCGGACGCCCAGATCCGCATCCTCGGTCACGTTCCACGCATCCCACGCGCCCACCTGCTCCAGGACCGGGCGGCGGAAGAACAGCGTCGTGCCACCAAGCGGCACCACCAGCCCAAGCCGCGCCACGCCCGGCAGCAGGACGCGGAACCAGCCCGCGTATTCGATGGTGAAGCAGCGCGCCAGCCAGTTGGTGCGCGGGTTGTAGTAGTCCAGCGCCCCCTGCAGGCAGGCCACGTCCGCCGGCGCGTCGCGGAACCGGCGGGCAACCTTGTGCAGCTGGTCGGGGTCGGGGCGGTCCTCGGCATCCCAGATGCCCACGATCTCGGCCCGGCAGAAGTTCAGCGCATAGTTCAGCGCCCGCGGCTTGGTCTTGATCGGGCCGTCGGGAACGCGCACGACGCGCAGCCAATGCGGCAGCCGGACCCCCTCCAGCGCCTTGGCGGTGATCTGGTCGCTGGCCTCGATGACCAGCAGGATGTCGGTCAACTCGCGCGGATAGGTCAGGCGCGAGAGGCGCGCGACCAGCGCGCCCGCGACGTCCTCCTCGTGAAACAGCGGCACCATCACCGAGATCGGCGGCAGGGGCGCCTCATTCGCGGGGGGCGGCAGATGGCCCTGCGCGACCGCCAGCGCGTGGAGGTCCGCCTCGCGCCGTGCCCGGCTTGTGGCCAGAAAGGCCAGCAACTTGAGCCCGCTCTGCGTCACCAGCGTCAGCACGGCCCAGAGCGTCAGCAGCCCGACGATCAGGGCGGGCATCAGCACCAGCCCCAGCACCGACACGACCAGGGCGAGGACGGCGATGCGCGTGGTGCGGGCCTTGTCCTGCGTCCGGCAGCTTTCGGCGGCGGGCACGCGCGTCTCGGCCTCGCGGATCAGGCGGATGCGGCGCGGGGCCAGCACCCCGGCCTGCGCCTGCTCCTCGCTGCAGAGCAGCATCCGGACATGGCCGAACTGTGCGGGAAGGGCGGGAAGGACCCTGTGGAACGTCTCGGGCCGGGCGGTCGCGATCCAGGTGACCCCGCCGATCCGCCGCCATGGCAGGATGCCATGCGTCAGGCAGAACCCCGCGCCGGCCGCGTCGATCAGCCGGGGGTCGGCCGGGCTCTGGTCGGGGTCGATGGCGGTGGTGCGCCACTGGCGCGACAGCGCGCGCGCCATCGCGACCGGCGTCACCATGCCCTGCGACAGCAGCACATGTTCCAGCGGCGCGCCGAGCCGGTTGCGGATCATCATGGCCTTGGTCAGGTCGGCCGCATCGACCGCCCCGTCCTCCAGCAGGATCTGGCTCAGCGGGCGCTGATCGCGCGGCGCCAGCGTCGGGCCGCGCAGCACGACCTGCGCCGCGTCCGCAACAGGTGCGGACAGGTCGGCAGGCCGGGGCAGGGGGGCAGGCTGCGCCATGGTCGTATCCCTGTTGGACGACCCCTCATGGCACGGAATGGTTTAACGAAAGATTAAGCACGGGCGCGCGGGCGGAAAAACCCGCAGGCGCGCCCGCGAAGCCGCACTCAGCCGCGGCGCGCGCGCATCGAATCGGTGAAGCGCTGGAACAGGTACAGGCTGTCCTGCGGTCCGGGCGCGGCCTCGGGATGGTGCTGGACCGAGAAGACCGGCTTGTCCGCGACGCGGATGCCGCAGTTGCTGCCGTCGAACAGGCTGACATGGGTCTCGATCACGCCCTTGGGCAGGGTCTGCGAATCGACGGCAAAGCCGTGGTTCATCGAGGTGATCTCGACCTTGCCGGTCTCGACGTCGCGCACGGGGTGGTTCGCGCCGTGATGGCCGTGGCCCATCTTGACCGTCCTGGCGCCAAGCGCCAGCGCCAGCATCTGGTGGCCCAGGCAGATGCCGAAGATCGGCATGTCGCGGGCCAGCAGGTCCTGGATCATGGGCACGGCGTATTCGCCCGTCGCCGCCGGATCGCCGGGTCCGTTCGACAGGAACACGCCCTCGGGCTCGTGGGCCATCACCTCCTCGGCGGTGGCGGTGGCGGGCAGGACGGTGACATCCGCGCCGTAGGTCACCAGAGACCGCAGGATGTTGCGCTTGGCGCCATAGTCCACGGCCACGACCTTGAAGGGACGGTCCTCGGTCGCGGCGCCGAAGCCCGCGCCCCATGCCCAAGCCCCCTGATCCCACCGATAGCTCTGCGCGCAGCTGACGTCGCGCGCGAGGTCTAGGCCCACCAGCCCCTTCCAGTCGCGCGCCCGCGCGATGAGGGCCGCAATGTCGAAGTTGCCGTCCGGGTCATGCGCCAACACGACATGCGGCGCGCCCTGCTGACGGATCGCGCGGGTCAGGCGGCGGGTGTCGACGCCGCCGATGCCGATGCGCCCGCGCCGGGCCATCCATTCGGCCAGGTCCGAGGTCGAACGCCAGTTCGACGGCTCGGTCGGGTCCCACCGCACGACGATGCCGCTGGCGACCGGGTCCTGGGCCTCGTCATCCTCCGGCGTGACGCCGGTGTTGCCGATATGGGGGAAGGTGAAGGTCACGATCTGGCTGGCATAGGAGGGATCGGTCATGATCTCCTGATAGCCGGTCATCGCCGTGTTGAAGACCAGCTCGGCGACGACCTCTCCGGGGGCGCCGAAGCCCATCCCATAGAAGATTGTCCCGTCGGCAAGCGCCAGGCAGGCGGTCGGTTTTGCAGCCATGTCGGCACCTCTGGAATGAAATCAGCCGGTGAATAGGGGCCTTGCGTCGCAAGGTCAACCCGCAGCGGGCGGGGGCGGATGCTTGAAACCGGGGCCGTGCGGGTCTAGATGCGGTGCTTTCCGGCGCGTCCCGCGCCCAGGAACCGGAGACGATCATGGAACTGCGCGCCAAGCTGCAAGCCGCCACCAAGGAGGCGATGAAGGCCCGCGACACCGCCCGCCTGTCCACCCTGCGCCTGATCGCGGCCGCCGTGAAGGACCGCGAGATCGCGGGCCGGGACGGCGACGGCGACGGCACGCTGACCGAGGGCGACCTGGTGCTGATCCTGTCGCGCATGGTCAAGCAGCGCCAGGAATCGGCCAAGGCCTATGAGGAGGGTGGCCGGCTGGAGCTGGCGGCCAAGGAGGAGGACGAGATCGCCGTCATCCAGGAATTCCTGCCCCGCCAGATGGATGCGGCCGAGACGACCGCCGCCATCGACGCGGCCATCGCCGATCTGGGGGCCGAGGGCATCCGCGACATGGGCCGCGTCATGGCCGCGCTGAAGGAGCGTCACGCCGGGCAGATGGATTTCGGCGCCGTGGGTCCCGCGGTCAAGGCGCGGCTTCTGGGCTGAACCCGGCCGCCTCCTGCGGCGTTCGCAGGCAGGAGGTGACCCATGAAAGCCCAATCCAAGGCGCAGCAGCGCGCCGCCGGAGCCGCCCTGTCGGCCAAGCGCGGCGAGACGAAGGTCGGCGATCTGCAGGGCGCGTCCAAGGACATGTATCACAGCATGTCCGAGGATGAGCTGGCCGAGATGGCCGCGACCGATCACGACGATCTGCCGGATTGCGCCGACGACGACTGACCCTGCGCCATGACGGCCCCGCGATGCGGGGCCGTTCGCGTTTCAGCGCGTGGCGGCCAGGCGCCGGGTCAGCTCCTCGCAGAGCGTGCGGCGTTCCTCGGGGGTCAGGAAGACGCCCAGCTCGATCTCGCGCTGGCCGTCGGTCAGGGTCAGGTAGGCCTCGACCGGGCCGTTGCGCAGCGTGGGGCGCACCCAGTAGCTGTTCGTCTGCCACAGCCGGTCGGGTCGCCCCGGATCCTTGCGGCAGACCTGCAGGCGGGTCCTGTCCAGCAGCAGCTCCTCGCGCGTCTGGCCGCTGCGATAGGTCTGGCGCAGCGCGATCCAGACCCCGCCCACCGCCAGCACCATGAAGGGCAGCAGCCCCCACAGCACGCTGGTTCCCAGAACCGCCAGGATGGGAAGCGTCAGGAAGGCGGCCGTCGTGCCGATGAACCACACGAAGCCTCGCTTGGGCAGCGATCGGTGCGGCCACAGGGTCACGGTTTGCAAAAAGGCCCCGGACGTGTCCGGGGCCGTATCGTGCCAGCGATAGGGCATCGCAGGGCGGTCTCTCAGTGGGCCGGGCTGCGGTCCCAGTCCTCGCGCTTGGGCAGCTGCTCGAACGTGTGCTCGGGCGGGGGCGAGGGCAGGGTCCATTCCAGCGTGTCGGCATACTCGTTCCAGTAGTTGTTCTGGGTCACGCGCTTGCCGGCGAACAGGGTGTAGAACATCACGCCGATGAAGAACACGAAGGACGCGAAGGACAGATAGGCGCCCCACGAGCTGATCGCGTTCCAGAAGGCATATTCCACCGGATAGTCGATGTAGCGGCGCGGCATGCCCTGACGTCCCAGGAAGTGCTGCGGGAAGAAGGTCAGGTTCGCACCGATGAACATGGTCCAGAAGTGCAGCTTGCCCGCCCATTCCGGGTACTGGCGGCCCGACATCTTGCCGATCCAGTAGTAGACGCCGGCAAAGATCGCGAACACGGCGCCAAGCGACATCACGTAGTGGAAATGCGCCACGACGTAGTAGGTGTCGTGATAGACGCGGTCCAGCGGCGCCTGGCTCAGCACCACGCCGGTCACGCCGCCGACGGTGAACAGGAACAGGAAGCCGAAGGCCCAGAGCATCGGCGTCTTGAACTCGACCGAGCCGCCCCACATCGTCGCGATCCACGAGAAGACCTTGATGCCCGTGGGCACCGCGATCGTCATGGTGGCCAGCATGAAGTAGCTCTGCTGGGTCAGCGACATGCCGACGGTGTACATGTGGTGCGCCCACACGACGAAGCCCAGGATGCCGATCGCGGCCATGGCCAGAACCATCGGCAGATAGCCGAAGACGGGCTTCCTGGAGAAGGTCGCGATGACGTGGCTGATGATGCCGAAGCCCGGCAGGATGATGATGTACACTTCCGGGTGGCCGAAGAACCACAGGATGTGCTGGTACAGCACCGGGTCGCCGCCGCCGGCCGGGTTGAAGAAATTCGTGCCGAAGTTGCGGTCCATCAGCAGCATGGTGATGGCGCCGGCCAGCACGGGCAGGGCCAGCAGGATCAGCCAGGCGGTGATGAAGACCGACCAGGCGAACAGCGGCACCTTGAACAGGGTCATGCCGGGGGCGCGCATGTTCAGGAAGGTGGTGATGATGTTGATCGCGCCGACGATGGAGGAGGCGCCCGAGACGTGGACGGCGAAGATCGCCAGGTCCATCGAATAGCCGCCCTCGGTGGTGGACAGCGGCGGGTAGAGGACCCAGCCCACGCCCGAACCCAGCTGCTGGTTGCCGCCCGGAGCGAGCAGCGACGCGATGCCCAGCATCAGGCCGGCCACATAGAGCCAGTAGCTGAGGTTGTTCATGCGCGGGAAGCTCATGTCCGGCGCGCCGATCTGCAGCGGCATGAAGTAGTTGCCGAAACCGCCGAACAGCGCCGGGATCACCACGAAGAACATCATCAGCACGCCGTGATACGTGATCATCACGTTCCACAGGTGGCCGTTCGGGGTGCATTCTGCGGCGGCGTTGGCGAAGAATCGCGCGCCTTCCATGCACATGTACTGCACGCCCGGCTCATGCAGTTCCATCCGCATGTAGACGGTGAAGCTGACCGAGATCAGGCCCGCCAGGCCGGCGGTGAAAAGGTAAAGAATACCAATGTCTTTGTGATTGGTGGACATGAACCAGCGGGTGAAGAACCCGCGTGTGTCATGATGGTCGTCGTGGCCGTGTGCGGCTGCGTCTGCCATACCCGAACTCCCTCAAGATGTCGTCGATCCGGCCTGCCGACCGTCATTATCACGCTTTCTTTAGACCACCTGCGTCAACCGGGCAATGCGTCACTGTGATCCCGGACGCAAAGACCCCGGCCGGACGGTCGCGTCCGGCCGGGGCCCTGATCGGCGCGATCGCCGTGCGATCACTCGGCCGGTGTGTCCGGCGAGACGGTGGTCAGATAGGCCGCCAGATCGGCCTGGTTGCGGGCCAGCTTGAAGGTCATCTTGCTGCGCACGCTGTCGTCGCCCGACTTCTCGCGGACCCAGGCCGTGGGGTCGGTGACATAGGCGATCAGCTCCTCCTCGGTCCAGACCAGATCGGGATTGGCGGCCTTGGCGGCCAGCAGGCCGTCACCGTAGTTGTAGCCCTCCATGTGGGCGATCGGCGAGCCGACGATGTTCCACAGGTTGGGGCCGGTGGCGCCGCCCTTGACGATGTCTGCGCCGCTGCCGTCCTGGATCATGTGGCAGGCCCGGCATTTGCGGAATTCGCTTTCGCCCGCGGCGGGGTCGCCCGCCTCCTGGGCTGCGGCGGGTATGGCTAGGGTCGCGCCCAGAAGGGCGCCGACAAAGGCTGATCTCATGCGTCGTTCCTCGCTCCGCCCCGAAGGGCCGTGGTCTCCCGACGGGCAGCCTGATGGATCGGTCCGGGAAAGGAAAGACCCCGAAAGGTCGCATTCCGCCCTGTTGCCGCGCCGCCTCAGCCGAAGCGGCGATCGAACCCCTGGCGCAGCGCGACATCCAGATCGGCCATGGTCACGGGAAGGCCCAGATCGACCAGCGACGTCACCCCGTGGCCGATGATGCCGCAGGGCACGATGCCGTCGTAATGGGTCAGGTCGGGGTCGAGGTTGATCGAGATGCCGTGGAAGCTGACCCACCGGCGCAGCTTGACGCCGATCGCGGCGATCTTGTCCTCGCGCATGGTGCCGTCGAACAGCGCGGGCTTGTCCGGGCGCGGCACCCAGACCCCCACGCGGCCAGGGCGCACGACGCCGGTGACGCCGAAATCGGCCAGCGCGTCGATGACCCAGGCCTCCAGCTGCCCGACAAAGGCGCGCACGTCGCGGCCGCGCCGGTTCAGGTCCAGCATCACATAGGCGATTCGCTGGCCCGGCCCGTGATAGGTGTACTGCCCGCCGCGTCCCGTCGCATGGACCGGAAAGCGCGGCGACAGCAGATCCTCGGGCCGGGCGCTGGTCCCGGCGGTGTAGATGGGCGGGTGTTCCACCAGCCAGACGGCCTCGTCGGCGGTGCCGGCATGGATCGCGGCGACGCGCGCCTCCATGCGGGCGACGGCGTCGGCGTGGTCGGTCAGGCCGGGGGTGATGATCCAGTCGGTCATGGCAGGGATGTGGCCCGCCCGCCGGTCTGCGTCAACCGGGATCGGCGGGACAAGAAAGCGCTTTTCTTTGGTTTCGGGCTGGGCTATCACCCGCGCACTGCCCGGATGCGGCCGTGGCGGAATTGGTAGACGCGCAGCGTTGAGGTCGCTGTTCTTTAACCGGAGTGGAAGTTCGAGTCTTCTCGGCCGCACCATCACCCCCCTTTTCAGATCGGTGACGTGACCCCGCAAGGGTCCCCGCACGACGCTTGGTCGCGCGGGGCTTCAGGCTATTGCGCGATCCGGGCCACGGCGGCGCCGGCGCCGGTCGCGATCTGCAGCGCGGCCCATTCCTTGGCCGCGTCGTTGCGGGCCGAGGTCGCCTGCAGACGTGCCGCGGCACGCTGGCGGTCCGCATCCAGCAGATCGACCAAGGGCAGGGCGCCCGCCTCGAAATTGGTGCGGGCCAGCGCGTAGGCGCGGTCGTAGCTGGCGGCGGCCTGTTCCAGTGCATCGACGCGCTGGCGCAGGCGGCGCAGGTTCGACTGGCTGGTCTGCACGTCCTCGACCGCGGCCGCGACCTGGCTGCGCCAGGTCAGGTCGGCCTGACGCGCCTCGGAGACGCGGCGGCTGCGGGTCGCGGCCAGCACGCCCTGATTGGCGACGGGCAGGCTGATGCGCGGGCCGAAGCCCCATGTCGTGGCGCCGCTCTGGTCGCTGACGGTGCCTGACAGCGACAGCGACGGCAGCATGTCGGCCGTGGCCACACCCACCGCGGCCAGCGCCTGCACCACGTCCTGCTGGGCGGCGCGCACATCGGGACGGTTGCGCAGCAGGTCTGCGGGCACCCCGGTTCCGGGTCCCGGCGGGATGCGCAGCGCAGCCGATCCGCCCCGCATCTGCGCCATCAGCGGCCCGGCCTGGCGGTTCAGCAGCGTCGACAGGCGATAGACCTGCGCGTTGAACTGCGCCTCGAAGTTCGGCAGGTCGGCCTGGGCCGTCTGCAGCAGGGCCTCGGTCTGGGCGATGTCGAAATCGGTGGCGAGGCCAAGAGCCTGGCTCTCGCGGGTGACGCGCAGCGTGGCCTGCCGCGCCTCGATCGTGTCGCGCGTCAGGGCCAACGCCTGCTGGTTGAAGCGGGCGTCGGAATAGGCGCTGATGACTTCGGCCAGCCAGGCCAGGCGCGTGACCTGGGCCTGCGCCTCGGCCGAGGCATAGGCGGCGGCCGCCCCTTCGCGGGCGCGGCGGGCGCCCCCGAACAGGTCGAAGACGAAGCCCGCCGACAGGTTCGCGCTGCGCGTGGTGCCTGTGGGGATGCCGTCGCCGCCGGTGCGCGCGCGCGATGCGGTGGCGGGGTCGCCGGTGATCTGCGCCGCCAGGGGCTGGGTCGCCTGAAGGTCGGCGGCGGCCGCGCGGATGCGTTCGTTGGCGCTGATGATGTCCAGGCTGGTGCCCAGCCCGTCCGCGATCAGGCGCGACAGGGTGGGGTCCTGATAGCCCGACCAGAAGGCGGTCGTGCCGACCTGACCGGCGGGGGCGGCGTCGCCCTCGTCGAAGGTCGCCTGGACGCGGGTGTCGGGCAGGTCGGTGGGGTCGGGCCCCACCGCCGCGCAGGCCGAGATCATCAGAAGCGCCGTCAGCGACAGCGTCGCCCGGGTCATGCGGGGGAGGGTCACGAGGTCTTTTCCTTTCGCGAGATCATCTGCCGCAGCTTCAGCACGGCGACGTAGAAGACGGGCACCAGGAAGATGCCGATCGCGGCCGAGGAGGCCATGCCGCCCAGAACCCCGATGCCGATCGAGTTCTGCGCACCCGCACCCGCACCCGAGGCGATGGCCAGCGGCAGCACGCCCAGCATGAAGGCGAAGGTGGTCATCAGGATCGGCCGCAGGCGCTGGCGCGAGGCGATCAGCGCGGCCTCGATCATGGACTTGCCCTCCTTGATCTGGGCCTCGGCGAACTCGACGATCAGGATCGCGTTGCGCGCCGCCAGGCCGATGGTCGTCAGCAGGCCCACCTTGAAGTAGACGTCGTTCGACTGTCCGAAGAACAGCGCCGCCGCCAAGGCCCCCAGGATGCCCACCGGCACGGTCAGCATGACCGCCAGCGGCACCGACCAGCTCTCGTAGAGCGCGGCCAGCGACAGGAACACCACCAGCGCCGACAGCGCGAAGAGCAGCGGCGCCTGGTTGCCCGACAGCCGCTCCTGGAACGAGAGGCCCGTCCAAGCGGTGCCGAAGCCGCCCTCCTGTTCGGCGACCATCGCCTCCATCACGTCCATCGCCTCGCCCGAGGAGAGGCCGGGCGCGGCCGCGCCGGACAGCTCCAGCGCGCGGGTGCCGCCAAAGCGCGCCAGGGCCTGCGGCTCCTGCTGCCAGCTCTGATCCGCAAAGGCGCCGAAGGACACCATCTCGCCCTGGCCGTTGCGGGCATACCAGCGCTCGATGTCCTCGGGCTGGCTGCGCGAGGCGGCCTCGCCCTGCACGATCACGGGGCGCAGGTCGTTGCCCAAGGCAAAGTCGTTCACGTCGCGCCCGGCGAAGATCACCGACAGCATGGCGTTCACGTCGCCGATGTTCAGACCGAAGGCCGCGGCCTTCTGCTGGTCGATGTCGAGGCGCAGCGCGGTCTGGCTGACGGCGGTCTCGAGGCCGCGCAGGTTGGTGACCTGTCCGCCCTCCTGCGCCTTGGCGACCAGCTGTCCGGCCGCCTGGACCAGCGCGTCCTGACCCTGTCCGGCCTGGTCCACCATATACATGGTGAAGCCCGAGGAAGTGCCCAGACCCTGGATCGCCGGGGGCTGCAGCACAAAAATCTGGCCCTGGCGGTTGGTGGTGAAGAAATAGCCGTTCGCGCGGTTCACCAGCGACGCGATGTCGAAGCCGTCGCGCTCCTCGTAGTCGCGCAGCTTGATGAAGACGATGGCGTTGTTCTGCCCGGTCCCGGCGAAGCTGAAGCCGAGCGCGGCGAAGACGGATTCGACCGTGTCGGTCTCCTGCGTCAGCAGATAGTCCTCGACCTTCTCGACCAGCGCCTGCGTCTGCTGGGTGGTCGAGCCGTCGGGGCCCTGGATGATGGCCAGCGCCACGCCCTGGTCCTCGTCGGGCAGGAACGATCCGGGCAGGCGGTCGAACAGCGTCAGCACGCCGAAGCCGATGGCCACCAGCACGATCAGCATGCGCAGCGGCCGCTTGACCAGCCGCGTGACCACGCCGACATAGCCGTGCGTCGTGCGGTCCAGGTTGCGGTTGAACCAGCGCGCGGGCGCGATGCCGCCCTGGCCGTGCTTGCGCGGGCGCAGCAGGCTGGCGCACATGGCCGGGGTCAGGATCACCGCCACGCCCAGGGACAGGATCATCGCGGTGATGATGGTGATCGAGAACTGTCGATAGATCACCCCCGTCGCGCCGGTCTGGAAGGCCATCGGCAGGAACACCGCCGACAGGACCAGCACGATGCCGACCAGCGCCGAGGTGATCTCGTCCATGCTCTTCTCGGTCGCGGCGACGGGGTCGAGACCCTCCTCCTCCATCACGCGCTCGACGTTCTCGACGACCACGATGGCGTCGTCGACCAGAAGGCCGATGGCCAGCACCAGCGCGAACATCGTGAGCGTGTTGATGGAGTAGCCCGCCACCGCCAGCACCGCGAAGGTGCCCAGAAGCACGACCGGGATCGCCACGACCGGGATGATCGTCGCCCGCCAGCTCTGCAGGAAGACCAGGATCACCAGGAAGACCAGCACCACGGCCTCGGCCAGGGTCTTGTAGACCTGGTTGATCGACTTCTCGACGAAGGGCGAGGTGTCGTAGGGATAGACCACCTCGACGCCCGCGGGCAGGACGCCCGCCAGATCGTCGATGGTGGCGCGCACGGCCTCGGCGGTCGAGACCGCGTTGGCCCCGGTCGCGAGGTTCACCGCCAGCGCCGCCGCCGGGTTGCCGTTGTAGCGCGAATTGCCGCCATAACTCTCCTGGCCGACCTCGATCCGGGCGACGTCGCCCAGAAAGACGGTCGAGCCGTCCGGGTCCACGCGCAAAAGGATGCTCTCGAATTCCTCGACGGTGGAGAGCTGCGACTGCGCGGTGACCGAGACGGTCAGGTTCTGCCCCTCGGCCGCGGGCTGCGCGCCCAGATCGCCCACCGTGACGTTGGTGTTCTGGGCCGCGACCGCGGCCGTCACGTCGGCGGGGGTGACGCTGTACTGGACCATCTTCATCGGGTCCATCCAGACGCGCATCGCGTAGCCCGAGCCGAAGACGTTGATCGAGCCCACGCCCGAGACGCGCTTGACCGGGTCCTCGATGTATTGAGAGATCAGGTCGCCCAGCTCGACGGTCGAGAAGCTGCCCTCGGGGGCGGTCAGCGCCGCCACCAGCAGGATCGAGCTGGTCGAGCGTTCGACCTGCACGCCCTGCTGCTGCACCACGTCGGGCAGCTGCGAGGTGACCAGCTGCAGCTTGTTCTGCACCTGTACCTGCGCGATCTCGGGGTCGACCGTGTCGTCGAAGGTCAGCGAGACCGAGGCCGAACCCGGCGTCGAGTTCGCGGTCATGTAGGTCAGGCCGTCCAGACCCGTCATCGCGTCCTCGATGACGGTCGTCACCGAGGATTCGACGATCTCGGCCGAAGCGCCGTTATAGGCCGCGCTGACGCGGACGGTCGTGGGGGCGATCTGGGGATACTGCTCGATCGCGAGGCTGTTCAGGCCGAGCGCGCCGACCAGCATCGTGATCAGGGCGATCACCCAGGCAAAGACCGGGCGGTGAATGAAGAAACGGGCCATCGGCGCTTACTCCGTGCCGGTCGCGTCGGCGGGGGCGTCGGTCGCGGGGGCGTCCGCGGCCTCGGCGGGGGCGGGGGTCGCCTCGGCGGGGTCGGTCTGCGCCGCGTCGCCCGGTGCGGGGGCCGCGTCGCCCTGTGCGGGGGCCGCGTCGCGCACGACGCCGGTGTCGTCCACGGTGACGGGCACCGACACGACCTCCATCCCCTCGGCCAGGCCCGCCGTGCCGTCCACGACCAGCATGTCGCCGTCCTCAAGCCCGTCGGTCACGATCCATTGCTGGCGATAGCTGCCATCCTCGGTCAGCTGGCGTTGGGTGACCTTGCCGTCCTCGACCACCCAGGCCGAGAGGTTGCCCACCTTGTCGCGCACCGCGGCAGACTGCGTCACCAGGATCGCCGAGGTCACGCCCAGATCGACCTGACCGCGCAGAAACATGCCCGGCAGCAGCAGGTTGTCGGGGTTGTCGAAGCGGAACCGCGTGTCGATCGACCCGGTCGAGGTCGAGACCGTCACCCCCGGCGCGACCAGCTGGCCCACGGCCTGGTATTCGCGCCCGTTCTCCAGTGTCAGCGTCGCGGCCAGTTCGTCGTTCAGCCGCAGGCGACCGTCGTTGATGTCGTCCAGCACGCTGAGAAACCGCGAGGAGGGCTCGTACATGTCCACCTCGATCGGGTCCAGCTGCGTCACGGTGGCCATCGCATCGGCCTGACCGGCCGAGACCAGATCGCCGATCGAGGCCGCCGAGACGCTGGCGATGCCTGCGATGGGGCTGGTGACC
This sequence comes from Paracoccus sp. ME4, assembly GCF_046736325.1. Classification (GTDB taxonomy): domain Bacteria; phylum Pseudomonadota; class Alphaproteobacteria; order Rhodobacterales; family Rhodobacteraceae; genus Paracoccus. The sequence continues at coordinate 2,142,243 of NZ_CP151276.1, read as the reverse complement.
AGTGTCCAGTCCAGCTCCGACTGCGCCAGGGTGCGGGCGGCCTCGGCCGATTCCAGCGCGGCGGTGGCCTGGTCCAGCGTGGCCTGCGCCTCCTCGGCCTGGGCCTGGGTCGTGCCCGAGCCCAGCAGCTGGCGCGTGCGCTCGAAGGCGGACTGCGCCTGCGTCACTTGGGCGCGGGCCGAGGCGACCTGCGCCTCGGCGCTGGCCAGGTTGGCGCGATAGGTGGTGTCCTCGATGCGGAACATCGGCGCACCGGCCTCCAGCTGCGTGCCGGGCTGATACAGGATCTCGGTCACCAGCCCGCCGACGCGGGGGCGGATCGCGGTCTCGTTCACGGCGACGGCGCGGCCGGGCAGGGTGACGATGCGCGGCACGTCCTGCGTCGTCACCTCCATCACTCCGACCTGCTTGGGCGGCATGCCCTCGGGCGCCTGCGCCAGCACGGGCGTGATCGACAGAATCGCGGAGGCCAGGGCGGCGCCCATCATAAGTCTTTGCTTTGACATCATGTTTTTCCTGGGTTGGCACCTGACGGCGCGTCGCTTCGGGATGCTGATTGCATGTTTCTGCGGAGTATGCAATGTTTGCTTTCCGTGCATGAGGAGCCTGCCCAAAACATGACCAGCAACCTGCGCGACAGGCGGCGCCAGCAGACCGCCCGCGACATCCAGCTTGCCGCCCTCAGGCTCAGCCTGAAATCGGGATATGCGGCCGTCACGACCGACTCCATCGCCGCCGAGGCGGGCATCAGCACCCGGACCTTCTTCAACTACTACCCCAACAAGCAGGCGGCCGTGCTGGGAACGCCGCCGCAGCCGGACAGTTGCACGGCGGAATGGATTGTCGCATCCGACGCGCCGCTGATCGACGATCTTGCGTGTCTGCTGGGGCGGATGCTGGAGCTGAAGGAGCCTGACCGTCAGGTCGTCCGGATGATCGAGCAGGTCTGGGACAGCACGCCCGAACTGATGACGGTCTTCCGCAACTCGATGGACAGCATCGCGCAGACCCTCGGCGGCATGCTGGTCCGCCGCCTCGGTGTCGAACGCGAGGTCGAGGCGATGCTGGTTGCGGAACTGGCGACGCACGCGCTGTCCCACGCCGTCCGCACCTGGGCCGCGGACGAGACCATGACGCTGGAGGACATCACGCCCATGATCCGCGACACGCTGCGCCGCGTGGGCGGGCTGCTGTAAGGCGGGGCCTCAGAAGGTCAGCCGGGTCCGTCGCGTCGTGCCGGTGGTCTCGACCTCCAGCGTGCCGTTGACCTGAGCCGCGGCCCCCTCCAGCAGGATCGAGCCGAAGCCCTCGTCCGTCTCGACCTCGGGGCGGGCGGTGTCGTAGGTCTCGACCCAGTCCATGACGGTGTGGCCGTCGGCCTGCCGCCAGGACACGTCCAGCCGCCCCTCGACCGGGCCCAGCACGCCGTACTTGAACGCGTTGGTGGCCAGCTCGTGCAGGATCAGCGACATGGGCACGACGCGCTTGGCCGGGATGGACAGCGCCTCCCCCTCCAACGCGACGCGTCCGCCGTCATAGGGCGCCAGCGTCGTCTCGATCAGCGCGCGCAGCGGGACCTCGGATTTCGGACCCTTGGCGGTAGTCAGGCCGTGCGATCCGGCCAAGGCGTTGATGCGGGCGCAGACCTCCTCGACGACGGTCTGCGCATCGTCGGTCTCGCGCGCGGCCATGCGCAGCATCGCCGAAATCTGCGTGAACAGGTTCTTGACCCGGTGGTCCATCTCCGAGATCACCGCCTCGCGCAGCCGGGCCGCCGACTGCGCGGCGGTCACGTCGACCATCACGCCCAGCACGCGCGTGCCGTCCGCATCGTCGCCGAACCGGGCGCCGATCGTCTCCAGCAGGATACCGCTGCGGCTGTCCGCGGACGGGCGGATCACCCGGCGGAACGGCTCGCCCCCGGCGCAGGCGGTCAGATCGGCCAGCAGCCCCTCGCGCTCGTCCGAGGCGATCAGGGCGGCGAAGGCCTGCAGCGGCAGGCGCGCGGTCTCTCCCAGACCCAGCAGGTCCGAGCTGTCGTCGATGGTCAACACGCGGCTCCGGGCGTCGTAATCCCAGACCGCGATGCGCGCCATGGACCGCACGGCGTTCAGCCGCTCCTCCTGGCGCTCGACCTCGACATGCAGGTCGCGCAGGGCGGTCACGTCCTCGAAGACCAGCATGGCGCCGTCCAGATGCCCGTCCGCGCCGCGATAGGGCTTGGCATCGACCCGCCAGACGCGGTCGGCCTGCGCCTCGCGCAGTTCCGTGGTCTGCGCCTCGCCGCGCTGCGCGACCTCGGCCGCCATGCGCAGCAGCACATCGCTGGCGAAGACGTTCGACACATCGGCCAGCGGACGGCCGTGGTCGGACTTGCGCAGCGGAAAGATCTGCAGCGCCGCGCCGGTGAAGTTGCGCACCCGCACGTCGCGATCGACCACCAGCAGCGGGATCTTGGTCGCCGAGAAGAAGTTCTGCAGGTCGCTGTTCGCGGCCGTCAGGTCGTCGATCTTGGACTTCAGCTCGTCGTTGACGGTGCTCAGCTCCTCGTTCGTGGACTGAAGCTCCTCGTTCATCGACATCATCTCTTCGTTGGAGCTCTTCAGCTCCTCGTTCGCGGTCTCCAGCTCCTCCACCGCGCTGTGCAGCTCGATCCGCGTCAGGCGCAGCTGCTCCTCCAGCAGGTCGGACCGCGATTCCGTGACGCTCAGCTCATCGGTCTCGTCGGGGGTTCCGGCGACGGCGGGGGCGCCCGCCTCGTGGAACACCATCAGCACGCTGCGGTCGGGCAGGGGCTCGGCGAACAGCGTCACCGGCTGCGCGCCCATCTCGGAGCGCGCCATCAGGTTGCGCACGATCACCGCGCGCCCGGTCGTGCCGACCTTGTCCAGCGCCGCCGTCACGGCCTCCTTGAGGCCCGGATGGACGATGGACGGGGCCAGGACCGGCTTTCTCGCCATCGGATCGACCGACAGGAACCGACCCAGCCTGCCCGCCGACCACAGCACCTCTCCGGCGCGCGACAGCTGCAGGGAGGCGGGGGCAAAGCGGTCCAGAACCCGGCGCTGCGCGGCGACAGCCGCGTCCGCCAAGCCCTGATCGCCCTTCGAGCGCGCACGCCCGGCCTGTCCCCCGCGATCCACGTCCCCGCGCATGAAGGGCATGTCAAGGGGCATCCGCGCCTGGCTGCCGTCGCGGCGATAAAGGCGGGCGGGGCGATCCAGTTCGGTGAAATGCGCGGCCTCGCGGCGCACGCCTTCCGATGGACCCAAGAACAGATAGCCGCCCGGCCGCAGCGCGTAATGGAACAGCGGCAGGACCCGGCCCTGCAGCTCCTCGTCCAGATAGATCAGCAGGTTGCGGCACGAGATCAGGTCGACCCGCGCGAAGGGCGGATCGCGCAGCACCGAATGCAGCGAGAACCGCACCCGGTCGCGCAGCTGCGGCGTGATCTGCATCAGCGCGTCGCGATGGGTGGTGTATTCGGCCCGCATCTCCTCGGGGATGTCGGCCAAGGCGCTGATGGGATAGGTGCCGGCGCGGGCGATCTCGATCATCTTCTTGTCGATGTCGCTGGCGAAGACCGTGAAGCGCGGGCGCAGCCCCGCCGCGCGCATCTCGGTGTCGATCAGCATGGCGACGCTGTAGGCCTCCTCGCCGGAGGAGCAGCCCGCCACCCAGACCCGCAGCTCCTCGCCGTCGGCGGCCGCGACCATCGGCCGGATCGCCTGCTCGCGCAGCGTCTGGAACAGCTCGGGGTCGCGGAAGAAGCGGGTGACGTTGATCAGGAACTCGTTCAGCAGCAGCTCGCATTCGTCGGAATGCTGCTTCAGATGCTCCAGATAGGCGCCGCTGTCGGCGATGTTCAGCACCTGCAGTCGGCGGCGGATGCGCCGCACCAGCGTGGACATCTTGTAGCCCGAGAAGTCGTGCCCGCAATGCTCCAGCAGGTGCTGGCAGATATGGCGCGCATCGGCCAGCATCCGGTCCTCGGCCACGTCCAGATCGCCGGAATCGAAGAACTGCAGGATCGCCGGGACGATGCGGTCCGGCGGCAGGACGTAATCGACCAGCCCGGTCGATTCCGCCGACAGCGGCATGCCGTCGTAGCGCGCCGTGCGCGGCTCCTGAATGACGCAGATGCCGCCGTGCTCCTTGACGGCGCGCAGGCCCAGGGTGCCGTCCGCGCCGGTCCCCGACAGGATCACGCAGGCGGCGGCAGGGCCGCGATCCTGGGCCAGGCTCTCGAAGAAGTCGTCGATCGGGCGGCGCAGGCCGCGCGGCTGGTCGAAATCGGTCAGGTGCAACTGGCCGTCGCTGATCAGCATCCGCGCGCCGGGCGGGATGGTATAGACATGGCCGGGGCGCAGCACCGTGCCGTCGGTCGCCTGCATCACGCTCAGCGCGGTGCGGCGGTCCAGCAGTTCGGCCAGCACGCTGTCATGGGTCGGGTCCAGGTGCTGGATGACCACATAGGCGGCGGGATCCTCGCGGCGGGCGTCGCGCAGCAGGTCGTGCAGGGCCTCGAGGCCCCCGGCCGAGGCGCCGATGCCGACCACGGCAAAGTCCGGGCGCGCCCCCTGGCGCTGTGGCGAGGCGTCATTCATCGCGCAGGCTGATCCTTGCAAGCGTGCTGATCGAGCGCGCGATCAGTTCGGTGGAATCGGCCATGATCAGGCCGAACTGACCCGCGGCGCGGCGCAGGTCGGACATGTTGCGCCCAAGCGTCGCGTCGTCCTGCGCCAGCGTGCCCGCCGCCGCCGCGGCCGTGACGTCGAACTGCGAGGCGATGACGAAGCGCAGCCGGCCCGTCTCGTCGCGCAGCTTGGACATGAAGACCAGGTTGGTGAAGCGTCGCCCGTCGCGGGCATAGTTCAGGACCGGGAACCGGCCCTCGTCGCGCGCGTCGTCGGCCAGGAACAGGCCCATGTCGCGGACCTGGTCGGGCGGCGTGTCGGGGCCCTGCAGGAACCGGCAGTTGCGGCCCTGAACCTCGGCGGCGTCATAGCCGGTCATACGGCAGAACCCGTCATTGACCAGGCACAGCGGCATGTCCCCGTCACAGGTCGCCAAGGCGATCGCGATCCGGGACCGCGCAATCTGGTTGCGCAGGGCATCGGGCAGATGGTGGTCGGGCATCGTCATCCTGTTCCGACAGGCCGCTCACCTGACGTTCCGGCAGACATTAGGAATTCGGTTCCCGAGGGGCAAGTCACGTTTTGCACAGCGACCCGCCCGGCGCGGTCAGGCCGCCCCGCCGCAGGCCGTCAGCCAGGCGCGGATCGCGGCCAGCGCCTCGGGCTCGTCCAGCCAGGGGATATGCGCGCGGCCCGGCACCTCGGCCCGGATCAGGTCGGGGCGCATGGCCTGCATCCGGTCCGCGACCGCAACCGACAGCAGGTCCGAATTCGCGCCCCGGATCAGCGCCACCGGCAGCCCGGCCGTGGCCTGCCACAGCGGCCATAGATCGACCGGCGCCCCCTCGAAGGCCGCCAGGAACGCCTCGCGCAGCGCCGGGTCATAGGCGATGCGCAGCCCCTCGGGCGTCTCGTGGTAGTGCCGCCGGACATCCTCCAGCCACCGGCCCTCCGGGACATCGGCGAAGCCCGGCATCACCTCGGGCAGCCGCGCGGCCAGGGCGGCATGGCTCCGGACGGCCGGGTTGCGACCGACATAGTCGAATATCCGCTCCAGCCCGGCGCGCTCGATCTCGGGGCCCACGTCGTTCAGGCACAGCCCGGCAAGCCGGTCATGCGCCGTGGCCGCCAGGAACAGCCCGACCAGACCGCCGCGCGACGTGCCCAGCACCGCCGCCCGGTCGATCCCCAGATGGTCCAGCAGCTCCACCGCGTCGCGCGCCTCACGCGGGACGGTATAGGTCGCGGCCCCCGTCCGGTCCGACGCACCCCGCCCGCGGTAATCCATGCGGATCATCCGCACCCCGCAGAGATGCGGCGCGACATAGTCGAAATCGGACATGGCGCGCGTCAGCCCGGCCAGGCACAGGACCGGCAGCCCGGCACCCTCGTCGCTGAATGCGATCCGCGCCCCGTCGTCCGCCGTGAAATGATCCATCGCCCCGCCCTTCTTTTTCACCGAAATATCCTCGGGGGTCCGGGGGCAGACGGCCCCCGGCCTCTGCGGCATGTCCCGGCTCAGAGGTTCTCGCTCTGCGGCATGCCCAGCACGTGATAGCCGCCATCGACCATCACGATCTCTCCGGTGGTGCAGGCGCCCCAGTCCGAGGTCAGCCAGACGGCCGTGCCGCCGATCGCGTCCAGCGTCGCATTGGCGCGCAGGGGGGCGTTCGCCTCGGTATGGCGGAAGGTCTTGCGCGCCCCGCCGATGGCCGCACCGGCCAGGGTCTTCATCGGGCCGGGGCTGATCGCGTTGACGCGGATGCCGTCCGGGCCCAGGTCGTTGGCCAGATAGCGGACGCTGCTCTCCAGCGCGGCCTTGGCGACGCCCATGACGTTGTAGAAGGGCGTGACCCGGTTCGACCCGCCATAGGTCAGGGTGATGATCGACCCGCCGCCCGAGCCGTCCTTCGCCGCCATCAGCGGATGGGCGCGGCGCGCGACCTCGATCAGCGAATAGCAGCTGATCTCCAGGCTGTGCTTGAAGTTGGCGCGGCTGGTGTTCATGAACCGGCCGGTCAGTTCGTCCTTGTTGGAGAAGGCCACGGCATGGACCAGGAAGTCCAGCCGTCCCCACCGGTCGGCCAGCGTGCCGAAGGCCGCGTCCAGCGACGCGTCATTCGTCACGTCCACATCGACCAGGAAATCCGACCCGACCGAGGCGGCCAGCGGCTCGACCCGCTTGCCGAAGGCCTCGCCCTGATAGGAGAAGGCCAGCTCGGCCCCCTCGGCGGCCAGCGCCCGTGCGATCCCCCATGCGATGGAGCGGTCGTTGGCGACCCCCATCACAAGCCCGCGCTTGCCCTTCAGAAGATCGCCCATGCTGTGTCCCTCGTCTCAGTCCTGATAGCGCGACATCAGCAGGGTGGCGTTGGTGCCGCCAAAGCCGAAGCTGTTCGACAGGACCGAATCCAACCCCGCGTTGTCGACGCGGCTGGTGGCAATCTCGCCCGGTTGTATCTCGGGGTCCAGCGTCGTGACGTTCGCCGAGGCCGCGATGAAGTCATTCTGCAACATCAGCAGGCTGTAGATCGCCTCATGCACGCCCGTCGCGCCCAGGGAATGCCCGGTCAGCGACTTGGTCGAGCTGACGGGCGGGGTCGAACCCTCGCCCCAGATGCGGCGGATGGCCTTGATCTCGCCCAGATCGCCCACCGGGGTCGAGGTGCCGTGCGCGTTGATGTAGTTGACCTGACGCCCCTCGGGCAGGGTGGACAGCGCCAGGCGCATCGCCCGCTCGCCGCCCTCGCCCGAAGGAGCGACCATGTCGTAGCCGTCGCTGGTCGCGCCGTAGCCCGTGACCTCGGCATAGATCTTCGCGCCGCGCGCCAGGGCGTGGGACAGCTCCTCCAGCACGACGACGCCGCCGCCGCCCGCGATCACGAACCCGTCGCGGGTCGCGTCATAGGGGCGCGATGCGGTCGCGGGCGTGTCGTTGTATTTCGACGACATCGCGCCCATCGCGTCGAACAGGCAGGACAGCGTCCAGTCCAGCTCCTCGCCGCCGCCGGCGAAGACGATGTCCTGCTTGCCCATCTGGATCTGCTCGACCCCGTTGCCGATGCAATGCGCGCTGGTCGCGCAGGCCGAGGTGATGGAGTAGTTCACACCCTTGATCTTGAAGGGCGTGGCCAGGCAGGCCGAATTCGTGGAGGACATGCAGCGCGTGACCATGAAGGGGCCCATGCGCTTGGGCGCGCCCTTCTCGATCACGGTCTGATGGGCCAGGAAGAAGTTCGACGTGGACGGCCCGCCCGATCCCATGATCAGGCCGGTGCGCGGGTTCGAGACGTCGCTCTCCTCCAGGCCGCTGTCCTTGATCGCCTGCTCCATGGCGATGAAGTTGTAGGCCGCGCCCGGACCCATGAAGCGCAGGTCGCGCTTGTCGATATGGTCCTCCAGCACGATCTGGGGCATGCCGTGGACTTGGCTGCGGAACCCGTGCTCCGCATATTCCGGGGCTGCGACGATGCCCGAACGGCCCGTGCGCAGGCTTTCGGTGACCTCGTCGGCATTGTTGCCGATGGGGGATACGATACCAAGCCCGGTGATGACGACGCGGCGCATGGGGGCCTCCTTCTGGATGGGGTCAGCTGGCCGAGAGGGCCACTTTCATGTCCTTGACCTGATAGATCAGCTCTCCGTCGGCCTCGACCCGGCCGTCGGCGACGCCCATGGTCAGGCGGCGGGTCTGCACGGCCTTGGTGAAGTCGACGGTATAGCGCAGCATCTTGCGGTCGGGGCGGACCATGCCGGTCAGCTTGACCTCGCCCACGCCCAAGGCATAGCCGCGCCCCTGCCAGCCGCGCCAGCCCAGGTTGAAACCGGTCAGCTGCCACAGCCCGTCCAGGCCCAGGCAGCCGGGCATGATCGGGTTGCCGGGGAAATGGCAGCCGAAGAACCACAGGTCGGGCTGGATGTCGAATTCGGCCACCACATGGCCCTTGCCGTGCGCGCCGCGATCCTCCGAGATGTCGGTGATGCGGTCCATCATCAGCATCGGCGGTTCGGGCAGCTGGGCGTTGCCGGGGCCGAACAGCTCTCCGCGCGCGCAGGCAAGCAGGTCGTCGCGGTCGAAGCTGGTCTGGGTCATCGCCATGCGGGTCGTGCCTTTGTCATCAAGGCCCGTGCGGGCCGGTCGGTTTTCAGGTTGCCGCAGGGTCTATCACCCGGGGCAAGACCCGCGCAAGGGCAAGCGATGTCCGCGGCCCGGCGGCTCAGAACCACTGGCCGGGCTCCATCAGGCCCAGATCCATCAGCTGCTGGCTGCTCCAGTCGAAGCGATGCGAGTGGCGCCAGGTCATGTCGCCGATCCGCTCGCGCGAGCCGGGATTGGTCACCAGCGCCTTGGCCACGCGGAAGGACGCGATGGCCGCCGTCAGGTTGTGGTGCCAGGGACAGGAATAGGTGTTGTATTCCTCCACCGAGAAGCGGTGATCGGCGGTGACGGTCAGCCCCGGCGCCGCCTGGAACAGCGCGATGCGGTCGATGCGGCGGCGGTCGGCCGGCAGGAACTCCTCATAGCGCCAGCGCAGCCCGCCGTGGAAGTCCAGCTGCCGCTCCCGGACCTGCCCGTCCGCGCCCCGGCGGCCCAGGGCATAGTATCCGGCCCGGTCGAACATCGCGTTGTCGGGGTCGACCGCATCGGGCGCGGCCTTCAGGTCCGGCGCATAGAGGTCGATCACGTAGGTCAGCATCGCCGGCCGGCGTTCCTCGGTGTGGAAGGCCAGCATCTCGCCCACGCTGCGCGTCTCGCAGAAGGGAAAGAACAGGAACTCGGCGTTGAACGCATAATAGAGCCAAGTGCCCGGCGCCACGGCGCGGATCACCGCGTTCACCGCGTTCACATGCGCGGCGGGGCGGCGGCAGTCATGCGACAGCTGCGTGACGCGCCCTGCCATCGTTTCGGGCAGGTCCTGGGGCTGGTCGGACATCAGCAGGATGTGCCGGAAGCCCAGGTCCAGGTGGTGCTGGACGGTGCGTTCGACCGCCTTGCCGTCCTCGACCAGCAGGATGGCCAGCGGGCCCTTGGCCAGCACCGCGGGCCGGGAGGCCAGGAAGGCGTCGCGCGGCTGGACCGGCAGGGCAGGCATCAGCGCATCACCGCCTTGACCTGCTCCAGCGCGGCGGCCAGCAGGGCAGGGTCCGAACCCGCCTGCGCGACCAGCTGCTTCAGGGTGGCCTTCTGCGCGTCGGGGATGGCGGCGGCGTCGATGATGCGCTCGACCTCGGCGCGGTCGAAGCCCTCGGGGGTCAGCAGCGCCTCGATGCGGGCGGCGACCGAGGCGGCGTCGGCGGTCTCGGCTGCGGCCTGCGCGGCGTCCTGGGTGGCCTCGGCGGCGGTCTCGGCCGCGCCCTGGGTCAGGCCCGCCACGCCCGATGTCGCGCCGGCGGCGGCGGCGGCGGCGCGGTCTGCGGCGGCCAGCGCGGGCTCGGCTGCGGCCTCGGCCGCATCGGCGGCTTCGCTGGCGGGGGCCACGCCCGCATCCTCGGACGCGCGGGCGGCCTCGGCGGCGGCGTCGGCGGCGATGGCTGCTGCATCGGCGGCCGCGTCCGCCGCGGCACCTGCGGCGGCCTCGGTGTCGGTGCCCGGATCGGCGATGGCGCGGTCCGCATCCTCGGCGGCCTCGGCCGCGGCGCCGGCGGCGTCGTCGGCCATCTGCGCGGCATCATCCGCGGGGGGCGTGGTCGCGGCCGGGGCGGGGGCCTGCGCCACGACGGTCTCGGGGCGGTCCTGGGCGGGGGCGGGCGCGCTCAGGCGCTGCTGCCACAGCAGGCCCATGGCGCCCAGCCCCACGACCAGAACCACGATGATCGGCGTCCGTTTCGGCATGGCTGTCCCCTTGGTCCTGCGGCCCTTTGCGCCTCTATGGCACAGGCCCCGCCGTGGGAAAAGCGTCGCGGGCCGCGCGGGGGGCGGCGAATGCCGGAAAACCGGGGCCTTCGGGGCCGCAACCCATCAATTCCGGTTGAATATCGGCGCGGTTGCCCTTATTTTCCTGTCACTTCGCCTTGGCCATATAAGGAGCATCGCCATAGCCCGCCGTCCGCATAACGCACCGCCCCAACGCGACACCGGTCCCCGCACCAACGAACGAATCCGCGTGTCCGAAATCCGCCTGATCGGCCCCGAAGGGGAAAACATCGGCGTCGTGCCGCCCTCGGTCGGCCTTCAGATGGCGCAGGACGCGGGTCTGGATCTGGTCGAGATCTCGCCCAATGCAGCCCCTCCGGTCTGCAAGGTCATGGACCTCGGCAAGTACAAGTACGAGATGCAGAAACGCGAGGCCGAGGCCCGCAAGAAGCAGAAGGTCATCGAGGTCAAGGAGATCAAGTTCCGTCCCGGAACCGATACCCACGACTACGACGTCAAGATGCGCAGCGTCCTGAAGTTCCTGGAAGGCGGCGACAAGGTCAAGGTGACCCTGCGCTTCCGCGGCCGCGAGATGGCCCACCAGGATCTGGGCCTCGAACTGCTGAACCGCGTCCGCGACGACGTGGGCGAGAACGGCAAGGTCGAATCCATGCCCAAGCTGGAAGGCCGGCAGATGGTGATGATGATCGCGCCCCGCTGAGGCCGCGACATCCGAACCCGCCCGAAAGGCCGCGCAGGCATTGCCGCGCGGCCTTTTGCGTTGCATGGATGGGCGCATGACCCATGCTCCCGTCCTGCGCCTGATGCGCCTGCCCGACGCCGATCCCGACCTGCCGCTGCCCGCCTATCAGACGGCGGGCGCGGCGGGGGCCGATCTCTGCGCCAACCTTCCGCCCGATCTGCGCGAGGGTGGCGTCACGCTGCCCCCCCTTGGCCGGGCGCTGATCCCGACCGGCCTGGCGCTGGCCATCCCCGACGGCTGGGAGGCGCAGATCCGTCCGCGCTCGGGCCTGGCGCTGAAGCACGGCATCACCCTGCCCAACAGCCCCGGCACGATCGACTGCGACTATCGCGGGCCGCTGGGGGTGATCGTGCTGAACTTGGGGGACGCGTCCTTCACCATCCGCCACGGCGACCGCATCGCGCAGCTGGTCGTGGCCCCGGCCCCGCAGGCGCGGTTCGATCTGGTCGACCGCCTGGACGGGACCGCGCGCGGGCAGGGGGGCTTCGGCTCGACAGGCGGAGGTGCGGGGCTGTGACCGGCCTCTTCCTGATCGTCATGGCGCTGATCCTGGGGCGGGTGCTGCACCTGCCGCGGCAGGTGACGCTCTTGGTCGTGGCGGTCCTGTGGGTGGGCATGCTGGCGCTGCAGGTCGCGGCGCCGGGCAGTTCGGCGGCGGCTGCCGTGGGCGGCAATGCGGCGGGCTGGCTGGTGCTGGGCGCGGTTGTGGCGCTGATCGCGGGGTATCGCCGCCTGCTGCGCCGGCTGCGCGTGCAGGCCACGCCCCCCGCGCCGGTCGCCAGCTTCGATCCGTCGCTGTCGGAGGCCGAACTGGACCGCTATGCCCGCCATCTGGTGCTGCCGCAGATCGGCGGCGCGGGGCAGATGCGGCTGAAATCGGCGCGCGTGCTGATCGTGGGCGCGGGGGGGCTGGGGGCGCCGCTGTGCCTCTATCTGGCCGCCGCGGGGGTCGGGCGGATCACGCTGGCCGATGACGACACGGTGGCGCTGTCCAACCTGCAGCGCCAGGTCATTTTCCGCGACGACCTGCGCGGCGAGCCCAAGGCCTATGCCGCGGCCCAGGCCATGCTGGCGCTGAACCCGCGTCTGGACGTGACGCCCCTGACGCGGCGCATCACCGAGGCCGACGCGGACCTGATCGCGCGGCACGACCTGGTGATCGACGGCACCGACAGCTTCGAGGGGCGCGCGGCGATCAACCGCGCCTGCGTGGCGGCGGGGGTGCCGCTGCTCTGGGGCGCGATCGGGCAGTGGGACGGGCAGGTCGCGCTGCTGGACCCGGCGCGCGGCGGGCCGTGCCTGGCCTGCCTGTTCCCCGCCGCGCCGGAGACCGACGCCCCCTGCGCCACGGCGGGCGTCGTGGGCGCACTGCCCGGCATCGTCGGCAGCATCATGGCGCTGGAGGCGATCAAGCATCTGACCGGCGCGGGCCAGGGCCTGCGCGGGCGGATGATGCTTTTCGACGCCCTGTACGGCGACAGCCGCATGATCGCCACCGCGCGGGACCCTGCCTGCCCGGTCTGCGGGACGCAATCGGCGCTGGAACCCGCGGCGGGGCAACCCTAGGCTGCCCTCCGACGACAGGAGGCACCATGAACCCGCAACTGACCCGCTGGACCGGCCCCGAGGGGCTGCCGCGCTTCGACCTGATCCGCGACACCGACTTCGCCCCGGCCTTCGATGCCACGCTGGCCCAGGCCGAGGCCGCGCATGAGGCGATCGCCGCCAACCCGGAGGCGCCCGACTTCGCCAACACCATCGCCGCGATGGAGCTGGCCGATGAGGGGCTGAACCGGGTCCTGTCGGTCTTCTACACGCTGGCGGGGGTCGATTCGAACGACGCGCGCCAGGCGTTGCAGCGCGATTTCGCGCCGCGCCTGGCGGAATATGGCAGCCGGATCAGCATGGACCCGCGCCTCTACGCCCGCGTCCGCGCGGTGGCCTCCGGGGCCGATGCCCTGGCCCCGGAGGATCGGCGCATCACCGAGCTGGCGCTGCGCGACCTGACGCGGGCGGGGGCGGGGCTGGACGCGGAGGGCCGGGCGCGCATGGCGCAAATCCGCGCCCGGCTGGCGGTTGTGACCACCGAATTCACCCAGAATGTGCTGACGGATGAGCGGGACTATGTCCTGCCCGTGGCCGATGACGCGCTGGCGGGGCTGCCCGACTGGCTGATCCGCGCCATGCGCGCCGCCGCGCGCGAGCGGGGGCGCGAGGGGCAGGTGGTGACGCTGAACCGCTCGCTGATCGTGCCCTTCCTGGAGCATGCGCAGGGCCGCGCGCTGCGCGAGACGGCGTTCCGGGCCTGGACCGCGCGCGGATCGGGGTCGGGCGCGGGCGGGCAGGCGACCGACAACCTGCCGCTGGTCTCCGAGATCCTGGCCCTGCGCCATGAGCGGGCGCAGCTGCTGGGCCATGCCGATTTCGCCTCCTACAAGCTGGAGACGCAGATGGCCGCGACGCCCGACCGGGTGCGCGACCTGCTGTCCCAGGTCTGGACCGCCGCCCGCGCCCGCGCCCTGTCCGATCAGGAGGCGCTGACCGCGATGCTGCATGCCGATGGCGTCAACGGCCCGCTGGAGGCCTGGGACTGGCGTCTTTACGCGGAACGCCACCGGGCGCGGACCCATGATTTCGACGCCGATGCGGTCGCGCCCTATCTGACGCTGGACGCGATGCTGGGCGCGGTCTTCGACGTGGCGCAGCGCCTGTTCGGGCTGGAGTTCCAGCCGGTGGAGGCGCCCCTCTGGGCGCCCGACGTGCGGGCCTGGCGGGTGACGCGGGATGGGGCGCTGATGGCGATCTTCGTGGGCGATTACTTCGCGCGGCCCTCCAAGCGGTCGGGGGCCTGGTGTTCGGCGCTTCAGGTGCAGCACAGGATCGGGGAGGGTCAGCGGCCCATCGTGGTCAATGTCTGCAACTTCACCCCGCCGGACCGGCCGGGTGGGCCGGCCTTCCTGTCCTGGGACGATGCGCGCACGCTGTTTCACGAATTCGGCCATGCGACCCATCACATCCTGTCGGACGTGACCTGGCCCTCGATCTCGGGGACCTCGGTGGCTCAGGACTTCGTGGAACTGCCCAGCCAGCTCTATGAGCACTGGCTGGAGCAGCCCGCGGTGCTGGACGCCCATGCGCGCCACCATGAGACGGGCGATGCCCTGCCTGCCGACCTGCGCGACCGGATGCTGGCCGCGGGCAAGGCCGGGGCGGGGTTCTCGACCGTGGAGTATCTGGAGAGCGCGCTGGTAGACCTGGCCTTTCACGAGGGCGCGCCTGCCGCGGACCCGATGGCGCGGCAGGCCGAGGTTCTGGCGGGGCTGGAGGCGCTGGCGGCGATCCCTATGCGCCATGCGACGCCGCATTTCGCGCATGTCTTCGCGGGCGACAGCTATGCGGCGGGTTACTACAGCTACATGTGGTCCGAGGTGATGGATGCCGATGCCTTCGCGGCGTTTGCCGAGACGGGCGACATCTTCGATGCGGCGACCGCGCGGCGGCTGGAGGAGACGATCCTGTCCAAGGGCGGATCGGCGCCCGCGGATCAGCTGTGGATGGCCTTTCGGGGCCGCATGCCGGGCGTCGATGCCCTGCTGAAAGGGCGCGGGCTGGACTGAGGCCCGCGCGACAGGAAGAAGGAGAAGACCCATGACCCCTATCCTGCCCGCCGCCCTGCTGGCGGTGCTGGCCCTTGCGGCCTGCAAGACCGAGACCGCCGGCGTTGCCGTGCCGCCCCCCGCGCAGGGCGGCGCGGCGCTGGTCGACGGCACCTATGACCTGCGGGCAGAGGCCTGCGGCGATCCGGCCTCCGAGACGCGGCTGACGCTGGCGGGGGAGAGCTGGCGGTTCTACGAGGCGCGCTGCACGCGCGGCGCGGTGGGGGCGGACGGATCGCTGAGCCTGAGCTGTTCCAGCGAGGGCATGACCGACACGCGCGCCCTGACCGCCGTGATGGAAGGCACGTCGCTGCGTGTGACCGATACGGGGGGCGCGCGGCTCTATCAGCGCTGTCCGGGCTGAAGGTGTGCGGGTCCGGGGGCGGGGGTGCCGACCGATGGTCGGCGTGCTGCCGCCCGGGCCGTTCGCGCCGCTGACGCGGCGCGGTTGCGCGGGGCCGGGGCGGTGGGCCCCGGCCCTGTGGCTTATTCGATCTCGACCAGGAGATCCTTGGCGTCGATCTGCTGGCCCGGCGCGACATGGAGCGCCTTGATCGTGCCGTCGCGATCGGCGTGCAGGCCGGTCTCCATCTTCATTGCCTCGATCGTCAGCAGCATGTCGCCCTGCGCGACCTTCTGGCCCGCGGTCACCGCGACCGAAGCCACGACGCCGGGCATGGGCGCGCCGACATGGCCCGCGTTCGCGGCATCGGCCTTGGGGCGCGCGGCCTGCGCGCCGGTGGCCTTGCGGTTCGGCACGCGGACCTGACGCGGCTGGCCGTTCAGTTCGAAGAAGACCTTGATCTGGCCGGTCTCGTCCGTCTCTCCCAGGGTCAGCAGGCGCACTTCCAGCGTCTTGCCGGGGTCGATCTCGACGCTGATCTCCTCGCCCGGCTCCATGCCGTAGAAGAAGCTGCGCGTGGGCAGGGTGCGGACCGGGCCATAGGTCCCGTGGCGCTGCATGTAGTCGGTGAAGACCTTGGGATACATCAGATATCCGGCCAGGTCCTCGTCATCGATGGTCTTGCCGTCCAGGATCTCGGACAGCTTGGCGCGTTCGGCCTCCAGATCGACGGGGGGCAGATGGGCGCCGGGGCGGTCGGTGATCGGGGCCTCGCCCTTGAGCACCTTGGCCTGGATCGCCTGGGGCCAGCCGCCGGGGGGCTGGCCCAGATTGCCGCGCATCATGTCCACCACCGAATCGGGGAAGCTGACATCCTTGGCGGGGTCCAGCACGTCGGCGGGCGTCAGATTCTGCGCCACCATCATCAGCGCCATGTCGCCCACGACCTTCGACGAAGGTGTGACCTTGACGATGTCGCCGAACATGCGGTTCACGTCGGCATAGGCCTGGGCGACCTCGTGCCAGCGATCCTCCAGCCCCATCGACCGGGCCTGGCCCTTGAGGTTGGTGAACTGCCCGCCGGGCATCTCGTGCAGATAGACCTCGGAGGCGGGCGATTGCAGGCCGCTCTCGAAGGCCGCATAGCTTTCGCGCACGCGCTCCCAGTAGTTGCTGATCGCGCGGATCGCGCCGATGTCGAGGCCGGTGTCGCGGTCGGTCCCGGCCAGCGCCTCGACCACCGACCCCAAGGTCGGCTGGCTGGTATTGCCCGACAGCGCGTCCATCGCGCAATCGACGGCATCGACGCCCGCATCAGCCGCGGCCAGGATCGTGGCGCCGCCCATGCCGCTGGTGTCATGGGTGTGGAAGTGGATCGGCAGGCCGACCTCCTCCTTCAGCGCACGGATCAGGATGCGCGCGGCGGCGGGCTTCAGGAGGCCCGCCATGTCCTTCAGGCCCAGCACATGCGCCCCCGCGGCCTTCAGCTCCTGCGCGGTGCGGACATAGTATTTCAGGTCGTATTTCGACCGGTCCGGGTCCAGCATGTTGCCGGTATAGCAGACGGTGCCTTCGCAGATCTTGCCGCTGTCGATCACGGCATCCATGGCGACGCGCATGTTCTCGACCCAGTTCAGGCTGTCGAAGACGCGGAACACGTCGACCCCGGTCTCCGCCGCCTGTTTCACGAAGAACTGAACCACGTTGTCGGGATAGTTGGTGTAGCCCACCCCGTTCGACGCGCGCAGCAGCATCTGCGTCATCAGGTTGGGCATGGCCGCGCGGATGTCGCGCAGGCGCTGCCACGGGCATTCCTGCAGAAAGCGATAGGCCACGTCGAAGGTCGCGCCGCCCCAGCATTCCACGCTGAACAGCTGCGGCAGGTTGGCGGCATAGCTGGGCGCCACGCGGATCATGTCGATCGACCGCATCCGCGTCGCCAGCAGCGACTGATGCCCATCGCGCATGGTGGTGTCGGTGATCAGCAGATGCTTCTGCGCGGCCATCCAGTCGGCCACGGCCTGCGCGCCCTGGGTCTCCAGCAGCTGGCGGGTGCCGGGGGCGGGGGCGGCCATGGGCGCGGGGGGCTGAGGCGCGCGGGCCTGGGCCGGGGGCAGGGCACGGCCTGCGGTCTCGGGGTGCCCGTTCACGCTGATATCGGCCAGATAGGTCAGGATGCGCGTCGCGCGGTCCTGACGCTTCTTGAAGTCGAAGAGGTCATCGGTCGTGTCGATGAACTTGGTCGTGTAGGTGTCGTCCAGGAAGGTCGGGTGCTTCAGCAGGTTGATGACGAAGTCGATATTCGTGCTGACGCCACGCACCCGGAACTCGCGCAGCGCGCGGTCCATGCGGCGGATCGCCTGGTCGGGGGTCTGCGCCCAGGCCGTGACCTTGACCAGCAGCGAATCGTAATAGCGCGTGATGACGCCCCCCGAATAGGCCGTGCCGCCGTCCAGGCGGATGCCCATGCCGGTGGCGGACCGATAGGCGGTGATGCGGCCGTAATCGGGGATGAAGTTGTTCTGCGGGTCCTCGGTCGTCACCCGGCATTGCAGGGCATGGCCCGACAGGGTGATGTCGCCTTGGCTGGCATGGCCCGTGGCGCTGGCGAGCTTCTCGCCCTCGGCGATGCGGATCTGGGACTGCACGATGTCGATGCCGGTGACCTCTTCGGTCACGGTGTGCTCGACCTGGACGCGCGGGTTCACCTCGATGAAGTAGAACTGCTGGCTGTCCATATCCATCAGGAACTCGACCGTGCCGGCATTCTGATAACCGACCGCCTGCCCGATCTTCAGCGCCAGACCGCAGACCTCGGCGCGCTGCGCCTCGGTGAGGTAGGGGGCGGGGGCGCGTTCGACGACCTTCTGGTTGCGGCGCTGCACGGTGCAATCGCGTTCATAGAGGTGATAGAGGCCGCCATGCGTGTCGCCCAACAGCTGCACCTCGACATGGCGGGCGCGCAGGATCATCTTCTCCAGATAGCCCTCGCCATTGCCGAAGGCGGCCTCGGCCTCGCGGCGGCCCTCGCGGACCTTCTCGACCAGCTCGGCCTCGCTGTTGATCGGGCGCATGCCGCGCCCGCCACCACCCCAGGATGCCTTCAGCATCAGCGGATAGCCGACATCCGCCGCCTCACGCTTGATGGCGTCGAAATCCTCGCCCAGCACCTCGGTCGCGGGGATGACCGGCACGCCCGCCTCGATCGCCACGCGCCGCGCGCTGGCCTTGTCGCCAAGCGCGCGCATCGTGTCGGCGCGCGGACCGATGAAGGTGATCCCGGCCGCCACGCAGGCATCGACGAAATCGGGGTTCTCGGACAGCAGGCCGTATCCCGGATGGATCGCGTCGGCGCCCGACAGCTTGGCCACGCGGATGATCTCGGGGATGGACAGATAGGCCGCGACCGGGCCCAGCCCCTCGCCGATGCGGTAGGCCTCGTCCGCCTTGAAGCGGTGCAGGCCCAGCTTGTCCTCCTCGGCATAGACGGCGACCGTCTTCTTGCCCAGCTCGTTGGCCGCGCGCATCACGCGGATGGCGATCTCGCCCCGGTTCGCCACCAGAATCTTCTTGAACATGCCAAGCCCCCTTCCTCGTTGCCGAGCATCCTATCCGTGCTGCGATGCAGCGCAAGTGTTAGCGTTAACCAGAAGAGTCGGCAGCGCGCTCTGCGACCAAAGGCTGAGGGGCGATGCGGCGGTGGCCGTTGCGCCGCAGGCATGTTCCGGCTTCGTTCGCAATTGGAACTTGCTTTCCGGCCGCGCGTCCCTATCTCATGCGACTGGTCACGCGGGGATAGGCATGGAACAGAAGTTCATCGAGGTGCGCGGCGCGCGCGAGCACAACCTGAAAAACGTCGACATGGACATCCCCCGCGATCAGCTGGTGGTCATCACCGGCCTGTCGGGATCGGGCAAGTCGTCCCTGGCCTTCGACACCGTCTATGCCGAAGGGCAGCGCCGCTATGTCGAGAGCCTGTCGGCCTATGCGCGCCAGTTCCTGGACATGATGGGCAAGCCGGACGTCGATCATATCAGCGGCCTCAGCCCCGCGATCAGCATCGAGCAGAAGACGACCTCCAAGAACCCGCGTTCCACCGTGGGGACCGTGACCGAGATCTATGACTATCTGCGCCTGCTGTTCGCGCGCGCGGGCACGCCCTATTCCCCCGCGACCGGCCTGCCGATCGAGGCGCAGCAGGTCCAGGACATGGTCGACCGCACCATGGCCCTGCCAGAAGGCACGCGCGCCTATCTGCTGGCCCCCATCGTCCGCGACCGCAAGGGCGAGTACAAGAAGGAGCTGGCCGAGCTGCGCCGCCAGGGCTTTCAGCGCGTCAAGATCAACGGCACCTTCCACGAGCTGGACGAGGCACCGACGCTGGACAAGAAGTTCCGCCACAACATCGACGTGGTCGTGGACCGGATCGTGGTCCGCGAGGGTCTGGAGACCCGTCTGGCCGACAGCCTGCGCACCGCGCTGAACCTGGCCGACGGCATCGCGCATCTGGAGCTGGCGACCGAAGGCGACGCCGAGCCGGAACGCCTGACCTTCTCCGAGAAGTTCGCCTGCCCTGTCAGCGGCTTCACCATCCCCGAGATCGAGCCGCGGCTGTTTTCGTTCAACGCGCCGTTCGGCGCCTGTCCGGTCTGTGACGGTCTGGGGGTCGAGCTGTTTTTCGACGAACGCCTGGTCGTGCCCGACGCCGCCCTGTCGGTGGACAAGGGGGCCATCGCGCCTTGGGCCAAGACGAAATCGGCCTATCTGACCCAGACCATCAACGCGCTGGCCAAGCATTACGGCTTCGACAAGAAGACCCCGTGGAAGGACCTGCCCGACAGCGTCCGGCAGATGTTCCTGCGCGGATCGGGCAAGGAGGAGATCAACTTCCGCTTCGACGATTCGGGCCGGGTCTATCAGATCGCCCGCGTCTTCGAGGGGGTGATCCCCAACATGGAGCGCCGCCTGCGCGAGACCGACAGCGCTTGGGTGCGCGAGGAGTTCGAGCGTTACCAGAACAACCGCCCCTGCGGCGCCTGCGGGGGCTATCGCCTCAAGCCCGAGGCGCTGGCGGTCAAGATCGCCGGCAACCACGTGGGCGAGGTCGTGCAGCTGTCGATCCAGGAGGCGCTGGACTGGATCACCGACGCGCCGAACCACCTGTCCAAGCAGAAGGCCGAGATCGCCGCCGCAATCCTCAAGGAGATCCGCGAGCGGCTGGGATTCCTGGTCAATGTGGGCCTGAACTATCTGACCCTGTCGCGCGCGGCAGGCACGCTGTCGGGCGGGGAGAGCCAGCGCATCCGTCTGGCCAGCCAGATCGGCAGCGGCCTGACCGGGGTCCTCTATGTGCTGGACGAACCGTCGATCGGCCTGCATCAGCGCGACAACGACCGGCTGCTGACCACGCTGATGAACCTGCGCGATCAGGGTAATTCGGTCCTGGTGGTCGAGCATGACGAGGATGCGATCCGCCACGCGGATTACGTCTTCGACATGGGGCCGGGGGCGGGGGTGCATGGCGGCACCGTGGTCAGCAAGGGCACGCCCGCCGAGATCGCCGCCGATCCCGACAGCCTGACCGGCCAGTATCTGTCCGGCAAGCGCGCCATCGCGGTTCCGGAGGAGCGGCGCAAGGGCAACGGCAAGAAGATCACCGTGGTCAAGGCGACCGGCAACAATCTGAAAAACGTGACGGCGGAATTCCCTCTGGGCCGCTTCGTCTGCGTGTCGGGCGTGTCGGGCGGGGGCAAGTCCACGCTGACCATCGAGACGCTGTTCAAGACCGCCTCCCTGCGCCTGAACGGCGCGCGCCAGACGCCCGCGCCCTGCGAGACGATCAAGGGGCTGGAGCATCTGGACAAGGTCATCGACATCGACCAGCGCCCCATCGGGCGCACGCCGCGCAGTAACCCCGCGACCTACACGGGCGCCTTCACCCCCATCCGCGACTGGTTCGCGGGCCTGCCCGAGGCCAAGGCGCGCGGCTACAAGCCGGGGCGGTTCAGCTTCAACGTCAAGGGCGGGCGCTGCGAGGCCTGTCAGGGCGACGGCGTCATCAAGATCGAGATGCACTTTCTGCCCGACGTCTATGTCGAATGTGAGACCTGCAAGGGCAAGCGCTATAATCGCGAGACGCTGGAGGTGCAGTTCAAGGGCAAGTCCATCGCTGATGTGCTGGACATGACCGTGGAGGACGCGCAGGAATTCTTCAGCGCCGTCCCGTCGATCCGCGAGAAGATGGACGCGCTGATGCAGGTGGGCCTGGGCTATATCAAGGTGGGCCAGCAGGCCACGACCCTGTCGGGCGGCGAGGCGCAGCGCGTGAAGCTCTCCAAGGAGTTGTCGCGCCGGTCCACGGGCCGGACGCTGTACATCCTGGACGAGCCGACGACCGGCCTGCATTTCGAGGATGTGCGCAAGCTCCTGGAGGTGCTGCACGAGCTGGTCGATCAGGGCAACTCGGTCATCGTGATCGAGCATAACCTGGACGTCATCAAGACCGCCGACTGGATCATCGACATCGGTCCCGAGGGCGGGGACGGGGGCGGCGTCATCGTCGCCGCGGGCACGCCCGAGGAGGTCGCGCGCGTCCCCGAGAGCCATACGGGCCGCTATCTGGGCCCGATGCTGAACCCGGCCCGCAGCCGGGCGGCGGAGTGATCGGGGGCATCGCGGAAAAAAATCGCCGGGCGGTGTTTTTTCCTCTTGCACCCCCCGGCGGCAGACCGTAAATCACCGCTCACCGAAGGCGAGACGGTCACACGGATCGCAAGAGGAACTGGAGTGCGGGCGTAGCTCAGGGGTAGAGCATAACCTTGCCAAGGTTAGGGTCGTGAGTTCGAATCTCATCGCCCGCTCCAAAACAAAAGGCCGGACCTTCGGGTCCGGCCTTTTGTTTTGGAGCGTTGGAAGGACCCCCGAGAGGGTTGGTCGGCACTGGCGCAAAATCGGGAAAAGGAACACAGGGACGCTGGCTGCCAGGCCGACCCCCAGATCCGAGCGCCGAGGCGTCGAAAGCCCCCCGAGGTTGCGCCGCGCGCGCCTTGGGATCGTCTGGGTCCCGACCTGTCTGGTGCAGTTGGCTTGACACTGTCAAGGTAGGTGAAACATGACCCCTGTCGAAACGGCCCCGGCCGAGGGCGGCGTGGCGGCCCGTCTGGTTCAGGCCGGGCTGTCGATCCTGGCGGAAAAGGGCGCGGCGGGGCTGACGCTGCGGCGCATCGCGGCACGGGCAGGGGTCTCGCATGCGGCGCCCGCGCATCACTTCGCAGGGCTGCCGGGGCTGCTGGCGGCCATCGCGGCGCAGGGCTTCCGCATGTTCCACGCCGATCTGGAGGCGGTGGACCGCGACGTCCATCCGGACCCGTTCGACTGGCTGGTGCGCATCGAGGAGGTCTATCTGGGCTTCGCGGCGCGCCATCCGGACCTGTTCCGGCTGATGTTCAGCGCGCCCCTGCCGCCCGATCCGGACCTGGAGCAGGCGGTGCGGCGCACCCATGCCATCCATCTGGCCGCCTGCACGGCCGTGACCGGCCCCGAGCGGGCCGAGGCCATGCTGCTGGCGATCTGGGCGCTGACGCATGGCTATGCCATGCTGGGGCTGGCCCAGTGGAACGACCGGTTTCCGGCCACCAATGCCTCCTACCGGTCGCTGCTGCGGCTGCTGGTGCGCCCGGACGGGGCTTAGCCGTCCAGCCTGATGCGCGCGTTCTGCGGGTCGTGGGGGCTGTCCTCGGTCACCACGGCATCATACAGCTCGCGGAACATCCGCAGCTTCAGACGGGTGCCCGGCGCGGCCAGGTCGGGGCGGACATAGCCCATGCCGATCTGCTTGCCGAAAGCCACCGACCAGCCGCCCGAGGTCAGCCGCCCGACCTTCTGCCCGTCCAGGAACAGCGCCTCGCGGCCCCAGGGATCGGCATCCGCCGGCCCGTCGATCAGCAGCGTGACGCAGGTCGAGCGGAGGCCCTTGGCCTGCATCGCCGCCTTGCCGCGGAACTCCTTGCCCAGATCCACGAACCGGTCCAGCCCCGCCTCCAGCGGCGTCGCGTCCCGGCCCAGCTCGGTGCCGAAGGCGCGGTAGGACTTCTCCTGGCGCAGCCAGTTCTGGGCGCGCGCGCCGACCAGCCGCATGCCCGACGGCTCCCCGGCCTCGATCAGCCGGTCGAACAGGTGGTTCTGCATCTCGATCGGGTGGTGCAGCTCCCATCCCAGCTCGCCGGTATAGGCGACGCGGATCGCCATGACCGGCACCATGCCCAGCTCGATGTTGCGCATCGACAGCCACGGAAAGCGCTTGTTCGACAGGGCGCTCTCGGGCTCCGCATCGCGGATCAGGCGGGCCAGGATCGCGCGGCTTTCGGGACCGGCCAGCGCAAAGACGCCCCATTGCGTGGTCACGTCCTTTATATGGACATGGGCGCCGCCCGAGGCCATGAAATCCTCGGCCGTTTTCAGCAGGTTGTCGCGGTCGTAATCGGCCCAGGCCCCGGCGCTGACCAGGTAATAGTCCTGCTCTCCACGCCGCACGATCGTGTATTCGGTCCGCACCGTGCCTGCATCGGTCAGGGCATAGGTCAGGTTGATCCGCCCCACCTTGGGCAGCCTGTTGGTGGTCAGCCAGTCCAGGAAGGCCGTCGCCCCCGGCCCGGTGACGGTGTGCTTGGCGAAGGCCGTCGCATCGACCAGACCCGCCGTCTGGCGAACGGCCTCGGCCTCGGCCTTGGCATAGGGCCACCAGCCGCCGCGCCGGAAGCTGCGGCTGTCATGGTCGTCGAAGCCCTCGGGGCCGTAGTAGTTCGGACGCTCCCATCCGTTCACCTGCCCGAACTGCGCCCCATGCGCCGCCTGCCGGTCATAGGCGGGCGAGGTGCGCAGCGGGCGGCAGGCGGGCCGCTCCTCATCCGGGTGGTGCAGGATGAAGACGTGGTCATAGGCCTCCTCGTTCTTGCGGGCGGCGTATTCCGTGGTCATCCAGGACCCGAACCGGCGGGGGTCCAGCGAGGCCATGTCGATCTCGGCCTCGCCCTCGGTCATCATCTGCGCCAGGTAATGGCCCACGCCCCCGGCTGCGGTGATGCCGAAGCTGAACCCCTCGGCCAGCCACATGTTGCGCAGGCCCGGCGCGGGTCCGACCAGCGGGTTGCCGTCGGGGGTATAGCAGATCGGGCCGTTGAAATCGTCCTTCAGACCCACCGTCTCCGACGTCGGAATCCGGTGGATCATCGCCATGTACTCCTCCTCGATCCGCTCCAGATCCAGGGGGAACAGGTCGGCGCGGAAGCTGTCCGGCACACCGTATTCGAACCGCGCGGGCGCACCCTTCTCATAGGGCCCCAGGATCCAGCCGCCGCGCTCCTCGCGGACATACCACTTGGCGTCGGCATCGCGCAGGACCGGGTGTTCGGGGTTCCCCTCGGCACGCCAGCGCATCAGGGCGGGGTCGGGCTCGGTCACGATGAACTGGTGTTCGACCGGGATGGCGGGGATCTTGATCCCCAGTAGGCCCGCCGTGCGCTGCGCATGGTTGCCCGTCGCGGTCACCACATGTTCCGCGTGGATGTCATAGACCTCTCCGGACGGGATCAGGTTGCCGCCCCGGTCCACCATCTTTTCCACCGTCACAATCCATTCGCTGCCGGTCCAGCGATAGGCGTTCACCTGGATCTTGCGCTCGATCCGGGCACCCGCCATGCGTGCGCCCTTGGCCATGGCCTGGGTCACGTCGGCGGGGTTGATGTATCCGTCGGTCGGGTGGAACAGCGCGCCCTTCAGATCCTCGGTGCGCACCAGCGGCCAGCGCTCCTTGATCTGGGCGGGCGTCAGGAACTGATGCTCAATGCCGATGGTTTCGGCGGTGGCGGAATACAGCATATATTCGTCCATCCGCGCGTCCGTCTGCGCCATGCGCAGGTTGCCGCAGCGGGTGAAGCCCGCGTTCAGCCCCGTCTCGGCCTCGAGGCCCGCATAGAGCTTGACCGAATAATCGTGGATGTGGCTGGTCGCATAGCCCATGTTGAACAGAGGCAGCAGCCCCGCCGCGTGCCAGGTCGATCCGGCGGTCAGCTCGTCGCGTTCGACCAGCAGCGTGTCCCAGCCCGCGCGCGCCAGATGCAGCGCGATGCCGCATCCGACCGCGCCCCCGCCCACGACCAGAACCTTCACATGCGACGTCATCGCGCTCTCCTGTTGTCCCGTTTCGACAAGTCATGCCCCATCGCGGAAACGCCGCGTCCAAGGCCCCCGACCTCTGCGGGCGAAAAACGACATGGCCTTGCCCCGACCGGTCCCCGCGACTAGGGTGCCGCCCACGCTAGAAGGGGGGCCAGCATGGAGATCTGCCGCAGCATCGAGGCCATGCGCGCCTGGCGCCGCGAGGCGGGCCGTGTCGCGTTGGTGCCGACCATGGGCGCGCTGCATCAGGGGCACCTGACCCTGGTCGCGCGGGCACGCGACTGGCTGGACGGGCAGGGGGGCGGCCGGGTCGTGACCTCGATCTTCGTGAACCCCGCGCAATTCGGCCCGACCGAGGATCTGGACAAATACCCCCGGCAGGAGGCGCAGGACCTGGACCTGCTGCGTGATGCGGGCTGCGACGCGGTGTTCCTGCCGCAGGTGTCGGACATCTGGCGGCCCGGCGCGCAGACCCATGTGCAGGTCAGCAAGCTGGGCGGCATCCTGATGGGCCGGCTGCGCCCCGGCCATTTCCGCGGCGTGGCGACGGTGGTGACCAAGCTGTTCAACATCGTCCAGCCCCAGGCCGCGGCCTTCGGCGAAAAGGACTATCAGCAGCTGACCCTGATCACCCGCATGGTGGAGGATCTGGACATGCCCGTGACCATCCTGCCCGTGCCGACGGTGCGCGAGGATGACGGGCTGGCCATGTCGTCCCGCAACCAGCGCCTGATGCCCGAGGACCGCGCGGCGGCCCCGGTCCTGGCCCGCGCGCTGGACCATGCTGCGGCGTCGGTCCACATGGGCACGCCGGTCAGCCTGATCCGCCGACAGATCCGCACGATCCTCTCCTCCGAACCGCGGGCCGAGATCCGCTCCATCGACATCCGCGACGCCCGCGACCTGTCGCGCATCGCCGTCGTCGGCGGGCCGGTCGCGATCCTGCTGGCCGTCCGCTTTGGCGAGGTGCTGCTGATCGACCAGCGCACCGCCCATCCGTAAGGGGTTTCCCATGTCCGTCCACGCCGCCGTCCGCCGCATCACCGTCCCGCAGATCGCCGCCGCCAAGGGGCAGACGCCCATCGTCGCGCTGACCGCCTATACCGCGCCCATGGCCGCGATGGTCGACGCCCATGCCGACGTGATCCTGGTGGGTGACAGCCTGGGGATGGTGGTCCATGGCCTGCCCTCGACCATAGGGGTCACGCTGGAGATGATGATCCTGCACGGCCAGGCGGTGATGCGCGGATCGGCCCGCGCGATGGTCGTGATCGACATGCCCTTCGGAAGTTATGAAGAATCGCCGGAACAGGCTTTCCGCAACGCCGCCCGCGTGATGGCAGAGACCGGCGCCGGGGCCGTCAAGCTGGAGGGCGGGGTCCGCATGGCCCCCACGATCCGCTTTCTGGTCGACCGCGGCATCCCGGTCATGGCGCATGTCGGGCTGACGCCGCAGGCCACGAACACGATGGGCGGGTTCAAGACCCAGGGCCGCGACCCCGCGACCTGGCCCGCCTTCGTCCAGGACGCCCGTGCCGTGGCGGATGCGGGTGCCTTCAGCGTGGTGGTGGAGGGGGTGATGGAGGCCCTGGCGGACCAGATCACCGATGCGGTCGCCGTGCCGACCATCGGCATCGGGGCCAGCGCGCGCTGTGATGGGCAGATACTGGTGCTTGACGACATGCTGGGCCTGTCGGGTCGCGTGCCGCGCTTCGTGCGCCGCTTCGGCGAGCTGGGCGGGCAGGCGGATCAGGCCATCGCCTCCTATGCCGCTGCCGTCCGCGACCGCAGCTTTCCGGCCGAGGCTGAACTGTACCGCTGAGCGCGGGCGATCAGGAGTCGCGCGGTTCGAAATCGGCGGTGCGGGCCAGCGGCGACAGCGCCAGCGGGATCAGCAAGAGCCCGGCCAGCGCCAGATAGATCGTGCCCAGGCTGAACCGTTCGGCCAGGAACCCGATGCTGCCGGGCGCCAGCAGGATGCCGGAATAGCCCATCATCGTGACCACCGACAGGCCCATGCCCGCCGCCAGCCCCGGCACGTTCCCCGCCGCCGAAAACGCGATGGGCACCATGTTCGCGATGCCGATCCCCGCCAGCGCGAAGCCCGCGATTGCCGGCGCGGGGCTGGAGGACAGCCCCGCCAGCGCCAGCCCCGCCATGGCCACGGCCGAACTGGCGCGCAGCGTCGCGACCGCGCCGAAGCGCCGCCGCAGCCCGTCGCCCGCGAAACGCATCGCGGCCATCGTGCCCGCGCAGGCCGCAAAGCCCAGGCCCGCGACCGACAGCGACGCTCCCATCTCGCGCTGCAGATAGACGGCGGCCCAATCCAGGATCGCGCCTTCGGGGATCATCGCGGCCAGGGCCATCACGCCGATCAGCCAGGGCAGGGGGCTGCGCGGCAGGCGCAGCGGGGCCTTGGGCGCGCCGGCCTCGGGGGCGTCCTGCAGCAGCCGGGGCAGCGCCCAGAACAGCACCAGCGCGAATGCCGCGGTGATGGTCAGGGCATGGGCCATCTCGCCCATGCGCTGGATCAGCCAGCCCCCGGCGGCGGCCCCGGCAAAGGCGCCGAGGCTCCAGAACCCGTGGCAGGACGACATGATCGCCCGGCCGCGCGCGCGCTCCACGGCGACGGCATTGGCGTTCATCGCCACGTCCATGCCGCCGACCATGCCCCCGAACAGCACCACCGCCGCCGCGACCGTCCAGTAGGTCGGCGCCAGCGAGATCCAGATCATCGACGGCGCCGCCAGCCACGCGGCCAGCCGCACCGCGCGCGCCGATCCGGCCCGCGCGACCATCGCCCCGAAGAGCGGCATCACGCAGAGCGACCCCAGGCCCAGGCCCAGCACGATCACCCCGGCGCTGGCCTCGGTGATGCCGAGACGCTCCATCAGCACCGGGATCTTCGGCGCCCAGCTGCCCACCAGCAGGCCGTTCACGAAGAACAGGGCCGACACAGCCCATCGCATCGCCATCACAGCATCGCCGGCACGACCAGATCAGGGGGTCTGTGCCCGTCCGCGAAGGTCTTGATGTTGATGATCACCTTCTCGCCCATCTCGGCCCGGCCCTCGATGGTCGCGCTGCCCATATGCGGCAGCAGGACGACATTGGGCAGCTCGCGCAGGCGGGGGTTGATCTCGTGGCCATGCTCGAACACGTCGAGGCCCGCGCCCGCGATCTCTCCGGCGCGCAGCATGCGGGTCAGGGCGTTCTCGTCGATGACCTCGCCGCGCGAGGTGTTCACGACCACCGCCGACGGCTTCATCAGCTTCAGACGACGCGCGTTCAGCAGATGGAACGTGGACGGCGTGTGCGGGGCGTTAACGCTGACGATGTCCATGCGCGCCAGCATCTGGTCAAGGCTCTCCCACCAGGTGGCGCCCAGGGCCTCCTCGATCTCGGGGCGCAGGCGGCGGCGGTTGTGGTAATGGACCTGCATGCCGAAGGCATTGGCGCGGCGCGCGACCGCCTGGCCGATGCGGCCCATGCCCAGGATACCAAGTCTGCGCCCGCCCACGCGCCCGCCCAGATGCGCCGTGGGCGACCAGCCCTGCCAGCGCCCGGCCTGCATCTCGGCCAGGCCTTCAGGGATGCGGCGGGTCACGGCCAGGATCAGCGCCAGCGTCATGTCGGCGGTGTCCTCGGTCACGACGCCGGGGGTGTTGCTGACCAGCACGCCCCGCTGGCGGGCCGACATCACGTCGACATGGTCGATGCCGGCGCCGAAATTGGCGATCAGCTTCAGCCGCTCGCCCGCGCGGGCCAGCATGGCGGCGGTGATCTGGTCGGTGACGGTCGGCACCAGGACGTCGGCGTTCTGCATCAGCGCCACGATCTCGTCCTGGCTCAGGCGGCGGTCGTCCTCGCGCAGGGCCACGTCGAACAGTTCGGACATCCGCGTCTCGACCGCCTCGGGAAGGCGACGGGTCACGGCGACGCGCAGCTTGCTGCGGGACGCGGGGCTGGCGGGCATGGTCACCTCACTGTGTCTCGGTCACGGTCCTGTCGCAGTCACGGTCTTGTCGGTGCGGCCGTGTCGGCACGCCCTTTTCTTCCGCGGATGCTTTTGGCAAACTGCCCGCGTTGAGGGGCAGGCACAAGACCCCAGAGGGGCGCCCGCGCGTCCCGCGGCAGGACAGGAACGGACGGCGCATGACGGCATGGCTTGGCAGGACAGGCGCAGGGTTGGCCCTTGCGGTCGCGATTATGGTCGGACAGGCGCCCGCGCCGGTTTCGGCCCAAGCCGCCCCGGAGGCCGCCACCGGTCAGGGCCAGGCCGAGATGCGGGGGCCGGTCACCAACCTGCCGCTGCCGCGCTATGTCAGCCTGAAGGGCAACGAGGGCAACGCCCGGCGCGGTCCCAGCCTGTCGCACCGCATCGACTGGGTCTTCCGCCACGCGGGCATGCCGCTCAGGGTGGTGGCCGAGTTCGGCCATTGGCGCCGGGTCGAGGACAAGGACGGGGCCGGGGGCTGGGTGCATTACGCGCTGCTGTCGGGCGTGCGGACGGCGCTGGTGACCCAGGACATGCTGGAGCTGCGGACCCGGCCCAATCCGGATGCCGACATCGTCGCGCGGGCCGAGGCCGGCGCGATCCTGCGGCTGAACGAATGCGAACCCGACTGGTGCCGGGTGTCGGGCGGCGGACAGCGGGGCTGGGTGCCCAAGACCGCCATCTGGGGGGTGGACGCGACCGAGATCCGCGACTGAGCCGACCGCAGGATGCCTGCCGGACGGGCGGTTGCAACAAATCGCCGCGCTTTCGCGCGCGCCGGGCAATTGACCCCGGACGGCGGCGGGTCTAAACCGCACCCAGCCAACCCGTCGCGGGGCAAGCCATGATCCCCGCGACCGACAAGGGGATCGTCACCCGTGCAAAACATTACGCAGGACTATCTGCCCATCCTCGTCTTCGCGGCGATGGCCTCGGCGCTGGCGCTGATCTTGCTGCTTTCCGCATTCGTCATCGCGGTGCGCAATCCGGACCCGGAAAAGGTCAGCGCCTACGAGTCGGGCTTCAACCCGTTCGATGACGCGCGCATGAAGTTCGACGTGCGATTCTATCTGGTGTCGATCCTGTTCATCATCTTCGACCTCGAGGTCGCGTTCCTGTTCCCCTGGGCCGTCAGCTTCCAGGCGATCAGCGAGACCGCCTTCTGGTCGATGATGGTGTTCCTGGGCGTGCTGACCGTGGGCTTTGCCTACGAGTGGAAGAAAGGAGCGCTGGAATGGGCGTGATGGCAGGGGCGAACACCGCCGGACCCGATCGCGAATACGCGACCAAGGCCCTGAACGCGGAGCTGCAGGACAAGGGCTTCCTGCTGACCACGACCGAGGACATCATCAACTGGGCGCGCAACGGCTCGCTGCACTGGATGACCTTCGGCCTGGCCTGCTGCGCGGTCGAGATGATGCAGACCTCCATGCCGCGCTATGACCTGGAACGCTTCGGCACCGCGCCGCGCGCCTCCCCGCGCCAGTCGGACCTGATGATCGTGGCGGGCACGCTGACCAACAAGATGGCCCCGGCGCTGCGCAAGGTCTATGACCAGATGCCCGAACCGCGTTACGTCATCAGCATGGGCAGCTGCGCCAATGGCGGCGGCTACTATCACTACAGCTATTCCGTGGTGCGCGGCTGCGACCGGATCGTGCCCGTGGACATCTACGTCCCCGGCTGCCCGCCGACCGCCGAGGCGCTGCTCTACGGCATCCTGCAACTCCAGCGCCGCATCCGGCGCACCGGCACGCTGGTGAGGTGATCATGGCGACCCAGACCGACACCGACGCCCTGCACCAGCTGGCCGAGCACATCACCCTGCGCCGCGCCAACGAGGTCGTGGGCACCGAGATCGCCTTCGGCGAGCTGACCGTCACCGCGACGGCCAGCGGCATCCTGGACCTGCTGGACTTCCTGCGCAGCGACACCAGCTGCCGCTTCTCGACGCTGGTGGACATCACCGCAGTCGACTATCCGTCGCGCCAGCAGCGCTTCGACGTGGTCTGGCACCTGCTGTCGATGTACCAGAACCACCGCATCCGCGTGAAGGTCGCGATCCGCGAGGACGAGATGCTGCCGACGCTGACCGGCATCTATCCCGCCGCGAACTGGTTCGAGCGCGAGATCTTCGACATGTTCGGCATCCTGTTCACGGGCCATCCGGACATGCGCCGCATCCTGACGGATTACGGCTTCTCGGGGCATCCGCTGCGCAAGGACTTTCCGACCACCGGCTATGTCGAGGTCCGCTACGACGATGCCGAGAAGCGCGTCGTCTACGAACCCGTCAGCCTGGTGCAGGAATACCGCCAATTCGATTTCCTGTCGCCCTGGGAAGGCGTGCAATACGCCCTGCCCGGCGACGAGAAGGGGGCCGCGAAATGATGGACGGCGACATCCGCATCAACCAGTATGACGACGGCAGCGAGGACCGCCTGACCGGCGAGCAGCGCATCCGCAACTTCAACATCAACTTCGGCCCGCAACACCCTGCGGCGCATGGCGTTCTGCGCATGGTGCTTGAGCTGGACGGCGAGGTCGTGGAACGCGCCGACCCGCATATCGGTCTGCTGCATCGCGGCACCGAGAAGCTGATGGAGAGCCGCACCTATCTGCAGAACCTGCCCTATTTCGACCGGCTGGACTATGTCAGCCCGATGAACCAGGAGCATGCTTGGTGCCTGGCGATCGAGCGTCTGACCGGCACGGTCGTGCCGCGCCGCGCCAGCCTGATCCGGGTCCTGTATTGCGAGATCGGCCGCATCCTGAATCACCTGCTGGGCCTGACCACGGGCGCGCTGGACGTGGGCGCGCTGACGCCGCCGCTCTGGGGCTTCGAGGCGCGCGAGCAGCTGATGATCTTCTATGAGCGGGCCTGCGGCGCGCGTCTGCACGCGGCCTATTTCCGGCCCGGCGGCGTCCACCAGGACCTGCCGCCCGACCTGCTGGACGACATCGAGGCCTGGTGCGACCAGTTCCCGCAGGTGCTGGACGATCTGGACACGCTGCTGACCGAGAACCGCATCTTCAAGCAGCGCCTGGTCGATATCGGCATCGTCAGCGAACAGGACGCGCTGGACTGGGGCTTCTCGGGCGTGATGGTGCGCGGGTCGGGCCTGGCCTGGGACCTGCGCCGCGCGCAGCCCTACGAGTGCTATGACGAGTTCGACTTCAAGATCCCGGTCGGCACCAACGGCGACTGCTATGACCGCTTCCTGTGCCGGATGCAGGAGATGCGCGAATCGACCTCCATCATGCGCCAGGCGGTGCAGAAGCTGCGGGCCGAGGGCCCGGGCGACGTGCTGGCGCGCGGCAAGCTGACGCCGCCCAAGCGCGGCGACATGAAGCGCGACATGGAAAGCCTGATCCATCACTTCAAGCTCTACACCGAGGGTTTCCGCGTCCCGGCCGGAGAGGTCTATGCCGCCGTCGAGGCGCCCAAGGGCGAGTTCGGCGTATATCTGGTCAGCGACGGCACCAACAAGCCCTATCGCGCCAAGCTGCGCGCGCCGGGCTTCCTGCACCTTCAATCCATGGACTGGATGTCCAAGGGCCATCTGCTGGCCGACGTCCCGGCCCTGATCGCCACCCAGGATATCGTCTTCGGAGAGGTTGACCGCTGATGCTGCGCCGTCTGCACCCCGTCCAGCCGGACAGTTTCGAATTCACGCCTGCGAACCTGGAATGGGCGCAGGCGCAGATCACCAAATATCCGGAAGGTCGCCAGCAATCGGCGATCATCCCGGTCCTGTGGCGCGCCCAGGAGCAGGAGGGCTGGCTGAGCCGTCCCGCCATCGAATATTGCGCGGCGCTGCTGGGCATGCCCTATATCCGGGCGCTGGAAGTGGCGACGTTCTACTTCATGTTCCAGCTGCAACCCGTTGGGACCGTGGCCAATATCCAGATCTGCGGCACCACGACCTGCATGATCTGCGGGGCCGAGGACCTGGTCGCCGTCTGCAAGCGCAAGATCGCGCCCACCCCGCATACCCTGTCGGCCGACGGCAAGTTCAGCTGGGAGGAGGTCGAGTGCCTGGGCGCCTGCGCCAACGCGCCGATGGCCCAGATCGGCAAGGACTACTATGAGGACCTGACGCCCGAGAGCCTCGAGGCGCTGATCGACCGCATGTCTGCCGGAGAGGTTCCGGTGCCGGGCTCGCAGTCGGGGCGCTTTGCCTCGGAGCCTGCCAGCGGGCTGACGAGCCTTGCGGACCTGAAGGGGCAGGAGGGCCGCAACGCGAGCGTCCAGCTGGCCACCGATATCGGCGAGACGCTCAAGCGCATCGACGGGACCGAGGTGCCGATCCTGACAAAGTGGCGCCGCCGCCCCGAGGCCGCGGCCGATGACCAGACCGGCATCGACAGCGCGCCCGAGCGCGAGCCGCGCCCCTCGGATGGCGCGCCTGCCGACGCCACCGGCGTGACCGAGCAGGAGGCGCAAGCCAGTTCCGCCGCCCGCCCCGTCTCCAAGCGCGAACCGGCCGATGTCAGGGCCGACGACAAGGACCGCGACTAAGCCGCCACCGCCCGCCACCGCCACGAAAGGACGCCCCGCATGACACCCGCCAGCAAAACCACCGGAGCCGTCGCGGCGCTGCTGGTCTTTCTGGGCCAGGGCCTGTTCGGCAGCACCGGCTGGCTGGCGGCACTGGTTCTGGCGGTGCTGGCGGGGGCGATCCTCGCAGGCATGGTCAGCTGGATGATCGACGGAGGCCCGGCGGCCATGGACGGGGCGCATTGGGCGCCCGTGGCTGAGGCCGCACCCTTCGATCCGGTCGCCGCACCGGCCAGCGAGCCGGTCCCCGCGCCGCGGGCCGCCCCGACCATCGCCCCGTCGGGCGATGCGGTGCCGCCCGTGGTGGCCCGGGATCTGCCCGACCCGGCGCGCACGATCTATGGCCGCAAGCCGGCCGAGGCGCCCGAGAGCCTGCGCGGCATCAAGGGCATCGGCGTGAAGGTCGAGCAGGCGTTGCACGAGGCCGGGGTGACCCGGCTGGCGCAGATCGCGGCCTGGGACGATGCGCAGATCGACGCGATGGCCGCGCGGATCGGCCGGGGGGCGGCGCGCATCCGCAACGATGACTGGGTCGGTCAGGCCAAGGCCCTGACCGCCGCCCGGCAGGAGGGGGTCTGATGGCCGATCCTGCACAGGACGCCCGCCAGATGCGGCTGGTCGCGATCGTGATCGCGGTGACCATGCTGGGCTGGCTCGCCATCCAGGCGATCGGGGGCAATTATGACTGGGCGGCGGAGTGGGCCTTTCTGGCCGACCTTGCCGCCATCGGCGCTTTTGTCTGGTCGCTGATCGTGACCTGGCGTATCTGGCGGCGCAGGAATGCGTGACGCCGGGATGAGAGGACCTTACGGATGCTGAAAGACCAGGATCGCATTTTCACCAACCTCTACGGCATGGGCGACCGGAGCCTGGCGGGCGCGAAGAAGCGCGGCCATTGGGACGGCACCGGCGAGATCATCGGTCGCGGCCGCGACAAGATCATCGAGCAGGTCAAGGCCTCGGGGCTGCGCGGGCGCGGGGGCGCGGGCTTCCCGACCGGCCTGAAATGGTCCTTCATGCCCAAGGAATCGGACGGGCGGCCCAGCTATCTGGTGATCAACGCCGACGAATCCGAGCCTGCGACCTGCAAGGACCGCGAGATCATGCGCCATGATCCGCACACCCTGATCGAAGGTGCGCTGATCGCCAGCTTCGCGATGAACGCGCATGTCTGCTACATCTACCTGCGCGGCGAATACATCCGCGAGAAGGAGGCCCTGCAGGCCGCCATCGACGAATGCTATGACGCGGGGCTGCTGGGCGCGAATGCGGCCGGGTCGGGCTGGGATTTCGACCTCTATCTGCATCACGGCGCGGGCGCCTATATCTGCGGCGAGGAAACCGCCCTGCTGGAGAGCCTGGAGGGCAAGAAGGGCATGCCGCGCATGAAGCCGCCGTTTCCGGCGGGCGCGGGCCTTTACGGTTGCCCCACCACGGTGAACAACGTCGAATCCATCGCCGTCGTGCCGACGATCCTGCGCCGCGGCGCGGAGTGGTTCGCGGGCTTCGGTCGTCCCAATAACGCGGGCGTCAAGCTGTTCGGCCTGACCGGACACCTGAACGCGCCCTGCGTGGTCGAGGAGGCGATGTCGATCCCCCTGCGCGAGCTGATCGAGAAGCATGGCGGCGGCGTGCGCGGCGGCTGGAAGAACCTCAAGGCGGTGATCCCCGGCGGCGCCTCCTGCCCGGTCCTGACGGCCGAGCAGTGTGAGAACGCCATCATGGATTACGACGGCATGCGCGAGCTGCGGTCCTCCTTCGGCACGGGCTGCATGATCGTGATGGATCAGTCCACCGACATCATCAAGGCGATCTGGCGTCTGTCGGCCTTCTTCAAGCATGAGAGCTGCGGGCAGTGCACGCCCTGCCGCGAGGGCACCGGCTGGATGATGCGCGTCATGGCGCGCCTGGTCTCGGGCGAGGCGGAGGTCGAGGAGATCGACATGCTGCTGGACGTGACCAAGCAGGTCGAAGGCCACACCATCTGCGCTCTGGGCGACGCGGCCGCCTGGCCGATCCAAGGCCTGATCCGCAACTTCCGCGGCGAGATCGAGGACCGGCTGAAGGCCAAGAAGACCGGGCGCATGGGCGCCCTGGCGGCCGAGTGAGGATCGGGGCGGCATATCACGCGGCGCGCACGCGCTCGTGTCGGGCAGGGGCCTGCGACGGTGATGATGTGGGAACGCATGATCACCGAAAGGATTCTGCCATGAAACGCTCCCTTATGGCCGCGCTTGCGCTGGCCCTGTTCTCGGTCCCCGCTTTCGCGCGCGAGCCGCTGAACCGGAACGACTACATCAACGACCGGCTGGTGCAGGCCCGCGTGGCCGACCTGCTGCGCCGCGGCTGTCCCAGCATCGACGCCCGCCTGATCCGCGCCTTCGCCGAGGCCCGCGCGCTGAAGCGTTACGCGCTGGAGCAGGGCTACAGCGAGGCCGAGATCGAGGCCTTCCTCGACAGTCGCGAGGAACGCCGGCGCATCTATGCCGAGGCCGACCGCTACATGGTCGGAAACGGCGTCGTGAACGGGCAGCCGGAAACCTTTTGCCGCCTCGGGCGGGACGAAATCGCGCGGCAGACGATCGCCGGATCGCTGCTGAACGCCAGATAAGGAAGTCAGTCATGGCAGAACTGCGCACCATCAGGATCGACGGCAAGGACATCCAGGTCGATCCCAACCTGACCCTGATCCAGGCCTGCGAACAGGCCGGGATCGAGATCCCGCGTTTCTGCTATCACGAACGCCTCTCCATCGCCGGGAACTGCCGGATGTGCCTGGTCGAGGTCGTGGGCGGACCCCCGAAGCCCGCCGCCAGCTGCGCGATGCAGGTCAAGGACCTGCGTCCCGGCCCGGAAGGTGCGCCCTCCGAGATCCGGACCAACAGCCCGATGGTCAAGAAGGCCCGCGAGGGCGTGATGGAGTTCCTGTTGATCAACCATCCGCTGGACTGCCCGATCTGCGATCAGGGCGGCGAATGCGACCTGCAGGACCAGGCGATGGCCTATGGCGTGGACTTCAGCCGCTACCGCGAGCCGAAGCGCGCCTCCGAGGAGCTGAACCTGGGGCCGCTGGTCGAGACGCACATGACGCGCTGCATCAGCTGCACCCGCTGCGTGCGCTTCACGACCGAGGTCGCGGGCATCACGCAGATGGGCCAGACCGGTCGCGGCGAGGACAGCGAGATCACCTCCTATCTGAACGAGACGCTGGCCTCGAACCTGCAGGGCAACATCATCGACCTCTGCCCGGTGGGGGCGCTGGTGTCCAAGCCCTATGCCTTCACCGCCCGCCCGTGGGAGCTGACCAAGACCGAGACGATCGACGTGATGGACGCGCTTGGCAGCGCGATCCGCGTGGACACCAAGGGGCGCGAAGTGATGCGCATCCTGCCGCGCAACCATGACGCGGTGAACGAGGAGTGGATCAGCGACAAGACCCGCTTCGTGTGGGACGGCCTGCGCCGCCAGCGTCTGGACACGCCCTATCTGCGCGAGAACGGCCGCCTGCGCCCCGCCACCTGGCCCGAGGCGCTGACCGCCGCCGCCCGCGCGATGCAGGGCGGCAAGGTCGCGGGTCTGGTCGGCGATCTGGCCTCGGTCGAGGCGGCCTTCAGCCTCAAGACCCTGATCGAGGGCTTGGGCGGTTCGGTCGAATGCCGCACCGACGGCGCGCATCTGCCCGCCGGCAACCGCAGCGGCTATGTCGGCAATGCCGCGATCGAGGATATCGACCATGCCGCGTCGATCCTGCTGATCGGCACCAACCCCCGCGACGAGGCGGCCGTGCTGAACGCGCGCCTCCGCAAGGCCTGGGCGCGCGGTGCGCGGATCACCCTGGTGGGGCAGGCGGTCGATCTGACCTATGACTATGAGCACGCGGGCACCGACCGCGCGGCGCTGACGGCGCTGCTGGACAAGGCCGAGCCGCAGGAGGCCCCCGGCCTGATCATCGTGGGTCAGGGCGCGCTGCGCGAGGCCGACGGCGCCGCCGTGCTGGCCGCGGCGCAGGCCCTGGCCGAGGCGACCGGTGCGCGTCTTCTGGTACTGCACACGGCGGCCGGACGCGTCGGCGCCATGGATGTTGGCGCGGTGACCGAGGGTGGTCTGAGCGTGGCCATCGACGGCGCGCAGGTGATCTTCAACCTGGGCGCGGACGAGGTCGAGATCGCGGCCGGACCGGTCGTGATCTATCAGGGCAGCCATGGCGACCGCGGCGCGCATCGCGCCGACATCATCCTGCCCGCCGCCTGCTATACCGAGGAGATGGGCCTCTTCGTGAACACCGAAGGGCGTCCGCAGCTGGCGATGCGCGCCAATTTCGCGCCGGGCGAGGCCAAGGAGAACTGGGCGATCCTGCGCGCCCTGTCGGCCGAACTGGGCCGGACCCTGCCTTGGGACAGCCTGGCGCAGCTGCGCCGCGCGCTGGTCGAGGCGGTGCCGCATCTGGGCCAGATCGACGAGATCGTCGAGAGCGACTGGCAGCCCCTGCCGCGCCGCGATCTGGGGCAGGCGGGCTTCGTGAACCCGGTGCGCGACTTCTACCTGACGAACCCGATCGCGCGCAGCTCTCCGCTGATGGGCGAGCTGTCGCGCATGGCGGCGGCGCGCGGCGCGACCGCGCTGGCGGCGGAGTAGGGCCGTGGGCGCCCCCCGGCACAACGCCCGCGCGGCGGCCGCCCTGGTCGGCGCCGCGCTGCTTCTTTCGGCCTGCGGGACCGAGGGCGGAGACGGCGCCG
Source organism: Paracoccus sp. ME4 (assembly GCF_046736325.1). Classification (GTDB taxonomy): domain Bacteria; phylum Pseudomonadota; class Alphaproteobacteria; order Rhodobacterales; family Rhodobacteraceae; genus Paracoccus. The sequence continues at coordinate 2,103,520 of NZ_CP151276.1, read as the reverse complement.
ATGCCCGTCCCCGCGCCAAGCCGGCCGAGGTCACGACGCTGGTCGCCGGCCGCGAGGGGCTGAGCCGGGCGCGCATCTCGACCCAATCGGGCGAGATCCTGATCCTCGAGGAGGACGGCAGCGTCACCACGATGGACCTGGACAGCGCCGGGGGCCGCGACGCCTTCGCGGTGACCGAGGCCGACCTAGCGGCACTGAACGCCAACCTGGATCTGGATTTCGCGGGTCTGGTCGCGACCGACCTGCCGCCGCGCAAGACCGCGCAGCAGGAGGCGCTGGAGGCCTTCGCGGCCCGGACCCAGCCCGCCTTGCCGGTGTTGGCCGAAGGCGCCGAGATCGACCCGCAGGTGTTCCTGGCCGTCAAGGTGCAGCCGCTGAACCGCGGCGCAGGGGCCGATCTGGTCGAGGTGACCGCCAATCTGCAACGGGGGGTGGACGCCGATATCGCGTTCTCGTATGCCACCTGCGCATTGGCCGGTTGGGCACGCGACAATGGCAACCCCTACGGGCGGCACATCCGGACGCTTCAGGCCGAACGCGACGGCAAGCTGCTGATCGGATCGGCCTTCCTGCTGTCGGACAGCAAGCCGATGGGATTGCGGGTGATGGAAACGGAAGAGACCTTGCGCGAATGCAGCGCACGCGGCATTCCAGCGGCGTAAGGCAGAGGGACTGGCATCATGGCTGATTTTTGGGCATCCTCCTGGGGCATCGCGCTGATCCTGCTGGCGCAGGGTCTGGCGCTGATCGTCTTCGTGATGCTGTCGCTGGTCTACATGGTCTATGGCGACCGCAAGATCTGGGCGGCGGTGCAGATGCGGCGCGGTCCTAACGTGGTCGGACCCTGGGGCATCCTGCAGACCTTCGCCGACGCGCTGAAATTCGTCGTCAAGGAGATCGTCGTCCCGGCGGGCGCGGACAAGTTCGTGTTCTTCCTGGCGCCCTTCCTGTCGATGATGCTGGCGCTTCTGGCCTTCGTGGCGATTCCCTTCGCGCCGGGCTGGGTCATGGCCGACATCAACGTGGGCATCCTGTTCATCTTCGCGGTCTCCTCGCTGGAGGTCTACGGGGTGATCATGGGGGGCTGGGCGTCCAACTCGAAGTTCCCGTTCCTGGGCTCGCTGCGGTCGGCCGCACAGATGATCTCCTACGAGGTCAGCCTGGGCCTGATCATCATCGGGGTGATCATCTCGGCGGGCTCGATGAACCTGACCGCCATCGTCGAGGCGCAGCGCGGCGCGGGGCTCCTGTCCTGGTTCTGGCTGCCGCACCTGCCGATGGTGGTGCTGTTCTTCGTCTCGGCCCTGGCCGAGACCAACCGCCCGCCCTTCGACCTGCCGGAGGCCGAATCCGAACTGGTCGCGGGCTTCATGACCGAATACTCCTCGACCCCCTATCTGCTGTTCATGGCCGGCGAATACATCGCCATGTGGCTGATGTGCGCGCTGATCAGCCTGCTGTTCTTCGGCGGCTGGCTGTCGCCCATCCCGGGCCTGCCGGACGGGGCGATCTGGATGTTCCTGAAGATGGTCTTCTGGTTCTTCATGTTCGCCATGGTGAAGGCCATCGTGCCGCGGTACCGCTACGACCAGCTGATGCGGATCGGCTGGAAGGTGTTCCTGCCGCTGTCCCTGGGTTGGGTCGTGATCGTGGCTTTCCTTGCGAAATTCGAAGTCTTCGGGACCTTCTGGGCCCGTTGGGCAGGAGTGTAAAAGATGGCTTTCGACGTCGTCCGCGCCACCAAGTACTTCCTGATGGTGGATTTCATCAAAGGCTTCGGCCTGGGCATGCGCTACTTCTTCGCGCCCAAGCCCACCATCAACTATCCCCATGAGAAGGGCCCGCTCTCGCCGCGCTTCCGGGGCGAGCATGCGCTGCGCCGCTATCCCAATGGCGAGGAACGCTGCATCGCCTGCAAGCTCTGCGAGGCGGTCTGCCCCGCGCAGGCGATCACCATCGATGCCGAACCCCGCGACGACGGCTCGCGCCGCACGACGCGCTATGACATCGACATGACCAAGTGCATCTATTGCGGCTTCTGCCAGGAGGCCTGCCCAGTCGACGCGATCGTCGAGGGGCCGAACTTCGAATACGCCACCGAGACCCGCGAGGAGCTGTTCTACGACAAGGAGAAGCTTCTGGACAACGGCGCCCGGTGGGAGGCCCAGATCGCGCGCAACCTGGCGATGGACGCGCCCTACCGATGACCGATCCCTTCACCAAGATGTTCCAGCAGATGCTGGCCCAGGGACAGGAGATGGCGCGGACCTTCAACCCCGCGCTGGAGCATTTCGACGTCAAGGCGTTCGAGAAGATGTTCCCGACCATGCCTGCGGACATGCTGGAGATGTGGTTCGGCAAGACCTTCAACCGCGACGGTCTGGATGCGCGCACGCGCCTGCTGGTCACCATCGCCGCGATGACCGTCCAGGGCGCCCTGGCCGAGCCGCAGCTGCGCCTGACCATCCGCCACGCGATCGAGGCCGGGGCCACCCCGCGCGAGATCGCCGAGGTGATCTATCAGATGGGCATGTTCGGCGGCCTTCCGGCGATGCAGAAGGCGCTGGAGATCGCCCAGGGCGTATTCACCGAATCCGAGGGGAGCCCCCAGTCATGATGACCTTCGCCTTTTACCTCTTCGCCATCTCGGTCTGCACGGCGGGCTTCATGGTGGTGCTGTCGCGCAACCCGGTGCATTCGGTGCTGTGGCTGATCCTGGCCTTCATCTCGGCGGCGGGCCTGTTCGTGCTGCTGGGCGCGGAATTCGTGGCCATGCTGCTGATCATCGTCTATGTCGGCGCCGTGGCGGTGCTGTTCCTGTTCGTGGTGATGATGCTGGATGTCGACTTCGCCCAGCTGAAGGGCGAATTCGCCCGCTATCTGCCGCTGGCGGGGCTGATCGCCATCGTGCTGCTGGCGCAGCTGGCCATCGCCTATGGCGCGTGGGAGAGCAGCGACCAGTCGGCCACGCTGCGCGCGGTGCCCATGGCGGCGGAGGCGCAGAACACCAATGCCATCGGCCTGGTGCTCTATGACCGCTACATCCTGCCGTTCCAGCTGTCGGGCCTGATCCTGCTGGTCGCGATGATCGGGGCGATCACCCTGACCATGCGTCACCGCCGCGACATCAAGCGTCAGGACGTGATCCGCCAGATGCACCGCGATCCGGCCAAGGCCATGCAGCTGCGCGACGTCAAGCCGGGGCAGGGGCTCTGAGCCCCGCCCGCCCAAGGAATATCAACGGGTGAGCGTGCCCGGAGGGACTGAAACGATGATCGGATTGACACATTACCTTGTCGTGGGGGCGATACTGTTCGTCGCCGGAATCTTCGGCATCTTCGTGAACCGCAAGAACGTCATCGTCATCCTGATGTCGATCGAACTGATGCTGCTGGCGGTCAACATCAACTTCGTGGCCTTCTCGGCGCATCTGGGCGATCTGGGCGGGCAGATCTTCACGATGTTCATCCTGACCGTCGCCGCCGCCGAGGCGGCCATCGGCCTGGCCATCCTGGTCGTGTTCTTCCGCAACCGCGGCACGATCGCGGTCGACGACGTCAACGTGATGAAGGGGTAAGCGGTCATGGCGCAATTCATCCTGTTCGCGCCCCTTCTGGGCGCGCTGATCGCGGGCTTCGGCTGGCGGCTGATCGGAGAGCGCGGCGCGCAGATCCTGACCACCGCCATCCTGTTCGCCGCCGCCGCCCTGTCCTGGGTCGTGTTCCTGACCTTGGGCGAGCCGCAGAGCCTGCCCGTCCTCGACTGGATCGTGTCGGGCGACTTCACCTCGGAATGGGCGATCCGGCTGGACCGGCTGACCGCGATCATGCTGATCGTGATCAACTCGGTCTCGGCGCTCGTGCACCTCTACAGCTTCGGCTACATGGCGCATGACGAGAACTTCGGCGACGACGAGCCCTACCGGGCGCGCTTCTTCGCCTACCTGTCGTTCTTCACCTTCTCCATGCTGATGCTGGTGACCTCCGACAACCTGCTGCAGATGTTCTTCGGGTGGGAGGGCGTGGGCGTCGCCTCCTATCTGCTGATCGGCTTCTACTTCAAGAAGCAGTCGGCGGGCGCTGCCGCGATGAAGGCCTTCATCGTCAACCGCGTCGGCGATTTCGGCTTCCTGCTGGGCATCTTCGGCCTGTGGTGGATGACCGGATCGATCCAGTTCGACCAGATCTTCGCCCAGGTGCCGATGCTGGCCCAGACCGAGATGACCTTCCTGTGGCGCGACTGGAACGCGGCCAACGTGCTGGCGATCCTGCTGTTCATCGGCGCGATGGGCAAGTCGGCGCAGCTGTTCCTGCACACCTGGCTGCCCGACGCGATGGAGGGCCCGACCCCGGTGTCCGCCCTGATCCACGCCGCGACCATGGTGACCGCGGGCGTGTTCCTGGTCTGCCGCATGTCGCCGCTCTATGAGTTCGCGCCCGAGGCGAAGATGCTGATCGTCTATATCGGCGCGACCACGGCCTTCTTCGCCGCGACCGTCGGTCTGGTCCAGAACGACATCAAGCGCGTCATCGCCTATTCGACCTGTTCGCAGCTGGGCTACATGTTCGTGGCGGCGGGCGTCGGCGTCTATTCGGTCGCCATGTTCCACCTGTTCACGCATGCCTTCTTCAAGGCGATGCTGTTCCTGGGCGCGGGATCGGTGATCCACGCGATGCACCACGAGCAGGACATGCGGAACTATGGCGGGCTGCGCAAGAAGATCCCGCTGACCTTCGCGGCCATGATGATCGGCACGCTGGCCATCACCGGCGTCGGCATCCCGCTGACCCATATCGGCTTCGCGGGCTTCCTGTCCAAGGACGCCGTGATCGAGAGCGCCTATGTCGGCAGCACCTATGCCTTCTGGATGCTGGTGATCGCGGCGCTGATGACCAGCTTCTATTCCTGGCGGCTGATGTTCCTGACCTTCTATGGCAAGCCCCGCGGCGATCATCATGCGCATGACCACGCGCATGAGAGCCCGCGCGTGATGACCGCGCCTCTGGTCGTTCTGGCCTTCGGCTCGATCTTCGCGGGCATGATCTGGTACAACAGCTTCTTCGAGGAGGAGGGCGTCGCCCGCTTCTTCGGCATCGAGGCCGCCCAGCACGAGGAGGCCGGCCACGGCACCGAGGTCGCCCATGCGACCACCGAGGCCCCGGCCGAACCGGAGGCCGCCGCGGCCCCCGCCGCCGCCGCCGAGGGCGAGGCCCATGCCGAGGCTGCGGATGTCGCCTCCTTCACCGTCACGCCGGGCGCCATCTACATGCGCCCCGACAACCACGTCATGCACGAGGCCCATTACGTTCCGAAATGGGTCAAGGTCTCGCCCTTCGTGGCGATGCTGATCGGCTTTGCCCTGGCCTGGCTGATGTACATCCGCCGTCCGGAGATGCCGGGCCAGCTGGCCGCGCAGCAGCGGGGCCTCTATCAGTTCCTGCTGAACAAGTGGTATTTCGACCAGGTCTATGACGCGGTCTTCGTGCGTCCGGCACGCTGGATCGGCGCCAAACTGTGGACGGGCGGTGACGGAGCGGTTATCGACGGCGCCATCAACGGGGTCGCCCTGGGAATCATCCCGCGGCTGACCCGGTTCGCCGGACGCGTTCAGTCGGGCTATCTGTTCCATTATGCCTTCGCGATGGTCCTTGGCATCGTGGGCTTGCTGATCTGGGTGATGATGCGGGGCGCGCACTGACATGACGAACCTTCTTTCGATCATCACCTTCCTGCCGATCGTGGCGGCGGGGATCCTGGCGGTGTTCCTGCGCGGCGACGACGCGGCATCGCAGAAGAACGCCAAATGGCTGGCGCTCATCGCGACCGGCGCAACCTTCCTGATCTCGCTGTTCCTGCTGGCGGGCTTCGATCCCGCCAATACGGGCTTCCAGTTCGTGGAGGATCACGCCTGGATCATGGGTCTGCGCTACAAGATGGGCGTGGACGGGATCTCGATCCTGTTCATCCTGCTGACGACCTTCCTGATGCCGCTGACGATCCTGTCCTGCTGGGACGTGTCGGTGCGGGTCAAGGAATACATGATCGCCTTCCTGGTGCTGGAGGGGCTGATGATCGGCGTCTTCGCGGCGCTGGACCTGATCCTCTTCTACCTGTTCTTCGAGGCGGGCCTGATCCCGATGTTCCTGATCATCGGCATCTGGGGGGGCAAGAACCGCATCTATGCGTCGTTCAAGTTCTTCCTCTACACCTTCATCGGCTCGGTGCTGATGCTGGTGGCGATGATCGCCATGGCGCGCACGGCGGGCACCACCGACATCGCGCAGCTCCTGGCCTTCGACTTCCCGTCCGAGACCTTCGGCCTCATGGGCCTGACCGTCGTCGGCGGCATGCAGACGCTGCTGTTCTTGGCCTTCTTCGCCAGCTTCGCGGTCAAGATGCCGATGTGGCCGGTCCATACCTGGCTGCCCGACGCGCACGTCCAAGCCCCGACCGCGGGCTCGGTGGTGCTGGCCGCAGTGCTGCTGAAGATGGGCGGCTACGGCTTCATCCGCTTCAGTCTGCCGATGTTCCCGGTCGCAGCCGATCTGCTGCAGCCGCTGGTCCTGTGGATGTCGGCCATCGCCATCGTCTACACCTCGCTGGTGGCGCTGGCGCAGTCCGACATGAAGAAGCTGATCGCCTATTCGTCGGTCGCCCACATGGGCTATGTGACCATGGGCATCTTCGCCGCGAACCAGCAGGGGCTGGACGGGGCGATCTTCCAGATGCTGTCGCACGGCTTCATCTCAGGCGCTTTGTTCCTCTGCGTGGGCGTCATCTACGACCGCATGCACACGCGCGAGATCGACGCCTATGGCGGGCTGGTGAACCGGATGCCGGTCTATGCGCTGGTCTTCATGTTCTTCACCATGGCCAATGTGGGCCTGCCCGGCACCTCGGGCTTCGTGGGCGAGTTCCTGACCCTGCTGGGCGTCTTCCGCGCGAACACCTGGGTGGCCTTCGTGGCCGCGACCGGCGTGATCCTGTCGGCGGCCTATGCACTGTGGCTCTATCGCCGCGTGACCATGGGCGCGCTGATCAAGGAGAGCCTGCGCACGATCACCGACATGACCGCGCGCGAGCGCTGGATCTTCGTCCCGCTGATCGCCATGACCCTGATCCTGGGCGTCTATCCGCGCCTGGTGACCGACATCACCGGACCCGCCGTCGAGGCGCTTCTGGTGAATTACAACGACGCGCTGCCCGCCGAGGCAGCGGCGGACGACATGGCCGCGGCCGCCGTCAGCCCCGCCGTCAGCCACTGAGGAACGCACGATGACCGGTTTGGATATCTCCACGATTCTGCCCGAGCTGCTTCTGGCGATCTATGCGCTGGCCGCGCTGATGGCGGGGGCCTATCTGGGCAAGGACCGCATCGCGGTGCCGATCCTGTGGACGACGGTCGCCGTGCTGCTGGCGGTCGCGGCCTATACGGGCCTGTCGGACCGCCCGCAGCAGAGCGCCTTCTTCGGCATGTTCACCGACGACGCCTTCGGCCGCTTCGCCAAGGTGACGATCCTGCTCTCCGCCGCCGCCGTCCTCGCGATGAGCGCGGAATACATGAACCGTCACAACCTGATGCGGTTCGAATACCCGATCCTGATCGTGCTGGCCTCGGTCGGCATGTCGATGATGGTCTCTTCGGGCGATCTGCTGACCCTCTACATGGGACTGGAGCTGCAGTCGCTGGCGCTCTACGTCGTGGCCGCGATGCGCCGCGAGAGCGTCAAGTCGTCGGAGGCCGGCCTGAAGTATTTCGTGCTGGGCGCGCTCAGCTCGGGCCTGCTGCTCTATGGCACCTCGCTGGTCTACGGCTTCTCGGGCACCACCAGCTTCGCGGGCGTGATGCAGGCGGTCCAGGCGGGCAGCCTGCCCATGGGCCTGCTGTTCGGTCTGGTGTTCCTGCTGGTCGGCCTGGCGTTCAAGGTGTCGGCCGTGCCCTTCCACATGTGGACGCCCGACGTCTACGAAGGCTCGCCCTCTCCGGTGACGGCCTTCCTCGCCACCGCGCCCAAGGTCGCGGCCATGGCGCTGATCGCGCGGCTGATGTTCGACGCCTTCGGCAACGTCCCCGCCGATTGGGGCCAGATCATCGCGGCGCTGGCGGTCATGTCGATGTTCCTCGGCTCGATCGCGGGCATCGGTCAGCGCAACATCAAGCGCCTGATGGCCTATTCCTCCATCGCGCATATGGGCTTCGCCCTGGTGGGCCTGGCGGCCGGCACCGCATACGGCGTGCAGGCCATGCTGATCTACATGGCGATCTATGCGGTGATGAACGTCGGCACCTTCGCCTTCATTATGTCGCTGGAGCGCGACGGCCGCCCGGTCACCGACCTGGAGAGCCTGAACCGCTTCGCCAGCACCGAGCCGCTGAAGGCCATGGCAGTCCTGCTGCTGATGTTCAGCCTGGCGGGCGTGCCGCCGCTGGTCGGTTTCTGGGCGAAATACGGCGTGCTGACGGCTGCGGTCGATGGGGGCATGGCCTGGCTGGCCGTGGCTGGCGTCATCGCCTCGGTGATCGGCGCGTTCTACTATCTGCGCATCGTGTTCTACATGTATTTCGGCGCCGAGACCGAGGGCGTGACAAGCCGCATGGGCGGGGTGCAGTATGCCTCGCTGCTGGTGCCGGCCTTCGCGCTGCTGCTGGGCTCGATCACCCTGCTGGGCATGGACGATGCCGCTGCCGTCGCCGCGCAGTCCTTGGTCGGCGACGCCACGGTCGCGGGTGACTGACGCGCCCGTCTCATGGCCGCAGGGCGTGGCGCGCCACGTCCTGGACCGGGTGGACAGCACCAATCTGGAAGCCTTCCGGCTGGCCCCGTCGCTGACGGGGCCAGCCTGGATCATGGCGCGCCAGCAGCAGGCCGGGCGCGGCAGGCGCGGGCGCGCCTGGACCGATCCGCAGGGCAATTTCGCGGCCACGCTGGTGCTTCGCCCGCAGGGGGCGGCCTCCGATGCGGCGCGCCTGTCCTTCGTGGCGGCGCTGGCCGTTCATCAGGCGCTGCACGATCTCTGCGGGCCGACGCTGAACCTGTCGCTGAAATGGCCCAATGACGTGCTGCTGAACGGCGGCAAGCTGTCCGGCATCCTGCTGGAAAGCAGCGGCGCGGGCGGGCAGGTGGCGGTCCTGGCCATCGGCATCGGCATCAACCTCATGGCCGCGCCCGACGCGTCCCAGGTGGAGACCGGCGCGCTGCGCCCGGTCAGCCTGGCCGGTGAGACGGGCCTGATCGTCGGGCAGGACGACATGCTGGACGCGCTGGCGCGCCGCATGGACGAGGGCATCCGGCAGATGGCGGCCTATGGCTTCGCCCCGATCCGCGCGGCCTGGCTGGCGCGGGCCGCGAGGCTGGGCGAGACGATCACCGCCCGCACCGGCACCACCGAGACCATCGGCCGCTTCGACGGCATCGACGAGACCGGCGCCCTGATCCTGACCGGGCCGCGGGGCCGTCAGGCCATCCCGGCCGCCGACATCTTCTTCGGGGGATAGCATCCATGCTGCTCTGCATCGACACCGGCAATACGAACACGGTCTTCTCGATCTGGGACGGAACGCGGTTCCTGGCGCATTGGCGCATCCGCACCGACCATCGCCGCACGGCGGACGAATACTACGTCTGGCTGTCCACGCTGATCGCCGTCCAGAAGTTCGAACTGCAGATCGACGCCTGCATCATCAGCGCCACGGCCCCGCGGGTGGTCTTCAACCTGCGGGTGCTGTGCAACCGCTATTTCGACACGCGCCCCCTGGTGGTGGGCAAGCCCGACTGCCTGCTGCCGGTGCCGCCGCGGGTCGATCCGGGCACGACCGTGGGACCCGACCGGCTGGTGAACACGGTCGGCGCCTATGACCGGCACGGGCCGGACCTGATCGTGGTCGATTTCGGCACGGCCACGACCTTCGACGTGGTGGATGTGGACGGGGCCTATATCGGGGGCGTCATCGCGCCGGGGGTGAACCTGTCGCTGGAGGCGCTGCACATGGGGGCGGCGTCGCTGCCGCATGTGGATGTGACCATGCCCGCGACGGTAATCGGCACGAATACGGTTGCATGTATCCAGTCAGGCGTGTTCTGGGGATATGTGGGGCTGGTCGACGGTATCGTGGACAAGATCCGCGCCGAGCGCGACCGACCCATGAAAGTGATAGCCACTGGCGGGCTTGCGCCATTGTTCGACCAGGGGTTCGACCTGTTCGACGCAATTGAAGACGATCTGACGATGCACGGGCTTCGGCTCATTCACGACTTTAACAAGGAGATGGGAAATGGCTGAACGCCTGATCTATCTGCCGCTCGGCGGAGCGGGCGAAATTGGCATGAACGCCTATGTCTACGGATACGGCCTGCCCGGCAAGGAGCGGCTGATCCTGGTGGACCTGGGCGTCACCTTCGGCGACATGGAGGGCAGCCCGGGGATCGACCTGATCATGCCCGACCTGACCTGGCTGGAGAAGAACCGCCACCGGCTGGAGGCAATCTTCGTCACCCATGGCCACGAGGACCATATCGGTGCCATCGCGCATCTGTGGAAGCGGCTGGACGTGCCGATCTATGCCCGCCGCTTCACCGGCACGCTGGTGCGGCTGAAGATGGAGGAGCACGGCCTGCCCACCGAGGTGGTCAACATCACCGAGGCGCGTCCCGCCGTGACCAAGGTCGGCCCCTTCGACGTGCAGTTCGTGCCGATCAGCCACTCGATCCCCGAAAGCAGCGCACTGATCATCGACTCGCCCGCGGGGCGCGTCGTGCATACGGGCGACTTCAAGATGGACGTGACCCCGGTCGTGGGCGACGCCTTCGACCCGGTCGGCCTGTCGCAGATCGCGGCCGAGGGCAAGGGCGTCAAGGTTCTGGCCTGCGACAGCACGAACATCTTCTCGACCCATCCCGGCCGGTCCGAGGCGGTTCTGGCGACGCCGATCCTGGAATGGGTCATGGCGCAGCCGAACCTGGTCGTGGCCACGACCTTCGCCAGCAACATCGCGCGTCTGAAGACGCTGGCCGATGCGGCCCGCGCCTCGGGGCGCAAGGTCTGCCTGCTGGGCCGCGCGATGCGGCGCATGGTCAGCGTCGGTTTCGACAGCGGTATCCTGAAGGACTTCCCCGAGACGATCGGGCCCGAGGAGGCCGCCAAGCTGCCCCGCAACAAGGTCCTGCTGCTGGTGACCGGCAGCCAGGGAGAGCGTCGCGCCGCCAGCGCGCAGCTGTCGCGCGGCCGCTATCTGGGTCTGTCGCTGAAGGAGGGGGACAGCTTCCTCTTCAGCTCCAAGACCATCCCGGGCAACGAGAAGTCGGTCGGCCGCATCATGAACGCGCTGAGCGAGGCCGGGGTCGAGGTCTGGGACGCCGATGACGGCCTCTATCACGTTTCGGGCCATGCGAACCGGCCCGACATCGAGGCGATGCACGACCTGCTGAAGCCCAAGGTGGTGATCCCCATGCATGGCGAGCACCTGCACCTGCGCGAGCATGTGATGCTGGCCCGCGCCAAGGGCATGACCGCCGAGATCGTGACCAACGGCACGATGCTGGACCTGACCGGTGATCGTCCCAAGGTCTGCGATCATGTCGAGACGGGTCGGCTCTATCTGGACGGCAACCAGCTCATCGGCGCGATGGACGGGGTGGTGCGCGACCGCATCCGCATGGCGCTGAACGGCCATGCCATGGTCAGCGTGATCGTGGACGAGGACGACAACGTCCTGCCCGATGCCTGGGTCGAACTGATGGGCCTGTCGACGCGGACCCGCTCGGGCGGCGATCTGGTCCGCCAGATCGAGGCCGAGCTGTCCGAGTTCCTGGAGCGCGCCGATGCCCGCACCGTGCGCGACGACGGCAAGATGGACGAGGCGATCCGCAAGATCACCCGCCAGGTCGCGATGGAGGAGATCGGCAAGAAGCCCGAGGTCACCGTCAGCATCAGCCGCCTGATGGCCGACTGACCGGCGCCCGTCTTGCGTCCCGCGACGGGCCGGGGGGCCAGCCCCCCGGACCCCCCGGTGTCGCGCGGGACCGTGAGGCGCGCGCGGCCCGACCGCAGGGGGTCCGGGGGGTGCGAAGCCCCCCGGCTATCGCGGGACGCAAGGCGACGCGGGGGCTTGTCACCACGGCGCGCATGAGGCTATGGCCGGGATCATGAGCGATACATCCGAATCCGGTTTCGACCCGAACCCGCCCCGCCGCAACTTCTATGGCCGCCGTCATGGCAAGACGCTGCGCCAGAGCCAGAAGGGCTATCTGTCCGAGGATTTGGGCGAGCTGCGTCCGCGCGGGATCACGCTTCAGGACAATCCCGACCGCAAGCCCATCAACCCGCAGGCGATCTTCGGCAATGACCGCCCGATCTGGCTGGAGGTCGGCTTCGGCGGGGGTGAGCACATGGTCCACATGGCCGCCACCTATCCCGACATCAACATCATCGGCTGCGAGCCTTTCATCAACGGCGTCGCAATGCTTCTGGGCAAGATCCGGGCCGCGGGCGTCACCAATGTCAGCGTGCATCCCGGCGATGCGCGCGACCTGATGGACGTGCTGCCCGATGCCAGCATCCAACGCGCCTTCCTGATGTATCCCGACCCCTGGCCCAAGGCGCGCCATCACCGCCGCCGCTTCGTCACGCCCGAGCATCTGCTGCCCTTGGCGCGTGTGATGCAGCCGGGCGGCATCTTCCGCGTGGCCAGCGACATCCCCGACTATATCCGCCAGACCCGCGAGGAGGTCCCGCCCGCGGGCTTTGCGGTGGTGGACGATACGGACCGGGCCTGGGACGACTGGATCAGCACCCGCTATGAGCAGAAGGCCCTGCGCGAGGGGCGTCCGCCGCATTACGTGACCTTCCGCAGGCTGTGACCGCGATCCGTATGACCGCATGAGGCCCACGCCGGGCCGGTCTCCCCGAACCCGGGGCCTCGCCTCATGCCGCCCGTGAACGGGGCCCCGCGTGGCGGAGGCCCCGATGCCTCACTCCACCGTCACCGACTTGGCTAGGTTTCTGGGCTGATCGACGTCTGTGCCTTTTGCGACGGCTGTGTGGTAGGCGAGGTACTGCATGGGGATGGCGTAGAGGATGGGCTGGAAGGCGCCTCCGCCGGAGGGCAGCGCGAGGCTGGCGGTGATGCCCTCGCCCGCCGCGGCGATGCCCGCCGCGTCCGAGATCAGCAGCACCTGGCCGTGGCGCGCCATCACCTCCTGCATGTTCGAGATCGTCTTGTCGAACAGCGCGTCATGGGGTGCCAGAACCACCACCGGCACGTCGCCGTCGATCAGCGCGATGGGGCCGTGCTTCAGCTCTCCCGAGGCATAGCCCTCGGCGTGGATGTAGCTCAGCTCCTTGAGCTTCAGCGCCCCCTCCAGCGCGACGGGGTACAATGCGCCGCGGCCCAGGTACAGCACGTCGCGGGCCTGGGCCAGCCAGTCGGCCTGCTCGCGGCAGGCATCCGACAGCGCCAGCGCCTGCGACAGCAGCGCCGGGATCGCGCGCAGGTCGCGCAGATGCGCGGCCAGCCCCGCCGCGTCGATCCGGCCCCGGTCCTGCGCCGCCTTCAGCGCCAGCACCGCCAGCACCGCCAGCTGACAGGTGAAGGCCTTGGAGGAGGCCACGCTGACCTCGATCCCGGCCAGCGTCGGCAGGGCCAGGTCGGCGTCGCGCGCGATGGCCGAGGTGCCCACGTTCACCAGCCCCACGGTCCGCGCCACGCGGCCCCGCGCGTAATGCAGCGCGGCCAGCGTGTCGGCGGTCTCTCCGGACTGGCTGACGGCCACGAACAGGCTGCGATCCGACAAGGGCGGCTCGCGATAGCGGAACTCGGAGGCCACGTCGATGTCGCAGGGCAGGCCTGCCAGCTGCTCGAACCAGTATTTCGCGACATGGCCCGCCAGATGCGCGGTGCCGCAGCCGACCAGCGTGATCCGGTCCAGGTCCGCGAAGTCCAGCCCGTCGGGCAGCACGATCCGGTCGTCCTTGAGATAGCGCGACAGCACGTCGCCGATGACGGCGGGCTGCTCGGCGATCTCCTTGGCCATGAAATGGCGGTGGCCGGCGCGGTCGATCACGGTCGCGCCCACGTCGATGCGCGCGGTCGCGCGGCTGGCCTGGTGCCCGTCCGCGTCCCAGATCCGCACGCCCGCGCGGGTCAGCACGGCGTGGTCGCCATCCTCCAGATAGGTGATGCGGTCGGTGAAGGGCGCCAGCGCCACCGCGTCCGAGCCGATGAACATCTCTCCGTCGCCATGGCCGATGGCCAGTGGGCTGCCCTTGCGGGCGGCGATCAGCAGGTCGGGCTGGTCCTGAAACAGGAAGGCCAGCGCGAAGGCCCCCTCCAGCCGGGCCAGGGTCGCGCGCGCGGCCTCCAGCGGCGTCAGGCCCTGGGCCAGGTGGTGGGCGGTGAACAGCGCGACGGTCTCGGTGTCGGTCTGCGATTCGGGCGTGATGCCCAAGCCTGCCAGCTCGGCGCGCAGCTCGCGGAAGTTCTCGATGATGCCGTTATGGACCACCGCGACGGGCCCCGAGCGGTGCGGATGGGCGTTGACCTCGGTCGCCGCGCCATGGGTCGCCCACCGCGTATGCCCGATGCCCGCATGCCCGGTCAGCGGCTGGTGGACCAGCAGGTCGCTGAGATTGACCAGCTTGCCCACCGCGCGCCGCCGCTCCAGCCGCCCCGAGCCGTCCACAGTCGCCACCCCCGCGCTGTCATAGCCCCGGTATTCCAGCCGCCGAAGCGCATCCACAAGCTGAGGAGAAACCTCGTGACGACCCAAAATCCCGATGATGCCGCACATCAGCGTGCCTCCTTCTTCAGGCGCAGCGCCGCCATCAAGCGGACGGCCAGGCCGGGTTTGGTGACCTGACGGGCCCGGCCGATGGCCAGGGCGCCGGCGGGCACGTTCTCGGTGATGGTGCTGCCCGATCCGGTCATCGCGTCGTCGCCGACCGTGACCGGGGCCACCAGCATCGTGTCGCTGCCGATGAAGGCGCGCGCGCCGATCACGGTGCGATGCTTCATCACGCCGTCATAGTTGCAGGTGATGGTGCCCGCGCCGATATTCGTGTGCTCGCCCACATGGACGTCGCCCAGATAGGTCAGGTGGCCGACCTTCACGCCCTCGTCCAGGACGGCGTTCTTGATCTCGACGAAGTTGCCGACATGCACGTCGCCGCCCAGCTCGGCGCCGGGGCGCAGGCGCGCGAAGGGACCGACCGTCGCGCCGGCACTGACATGGCAGCCCTCCAGATGGCAGAAGGGCAGGATCTCGGCGCCGGATTCCACCGTGACGCCGGGGCCGAAGACCACGTTCGGCCCGATCACCGCATCGCGGCCGATCACCGTGTCCAGCGCCAGGAACACGCTGTCCGGATCGGTCAGGGTCACCCCGTCCTCCATCAGCGCGGCGCGGGCGCGGGCCTGGAAGGCGGCCTCGGCTGCGGCCAGTTCGGTGCGGGTGTTGATGCCGAGGGTCTCGGCCTCGTCGCAGAGGACCACGTCGGCGCGGCGCCCCTCGGCGCGGGCCAAGGACACCAGGTCGGTCAGGTAATACTCGCCCGAGGCATTGTCGTTGCCCAGATCCACGATCAGGCGGCGCAGCAGGTCGGCCTGCAGCGCCATGACGCCAGAATTGCACAGCGCGATCTGGCGCGTGGCGGCGTCGGCATCCTTGAACTCGACGATGCGCTCCAGCCCGCGATCGGTGACGACCAGCCGGCCATAGCGGCCCGGCTCCTCGGCCTCGAAGCCCAGCACGACCAGATCGGCGGGATGGGCGACCAGCGCCTCCAGCGTGTCCTGCCCGATGAAGGGCGTGTCGCCATAAAGCACGATCACCCGCCCCTCGAAGCCCTCCAGGCTGGGTATGGCCTGACGGACCGCGTGCCCGGTGCCCAGCTGCTCGGCCTGCAGGACGGTCGCGGCCTCCGGGTCCAGCCGGGCCACGGCACGGCTGACGGCATCGGCACCATGACCGGTGACGACGACGATCTGTTCGGGCTCCAGCGCGCGCGCGGCGCGCAGCGCGTGCCCGACCAGCGGCACCCCGCCAAGCCGGTGCAGGACCTTGGGCAGGTCCGACTGCATCCGGCTGCCCTGTCCCGCCGCCAGCACCACGACCGCCACGCCCGTTTCCGCCATCGCCATCCCCATCGCCTGTTTGCTTTTTCTCTGCGGCGTTCTAATCGGGGCGGGACGTGCTGGAAAGGCCCCGCGCGGTCACCTTTGTTTTCCGAACATTTCCATGGGGGATGGTACATGGCTGGGACGGTGGTCTTCGATCTGGACGGCACGCTGGCGGATACGTCGGGCGATCTGGTGGCGGCGGCCAATGCCTGCTTCCGCGCGCGGGGCCTGGGCGACCTGCTGCACCCGCAGGACGACGCGCTGATCGCGTTCCATGGCGGGCGGGCGATGCTGCGCGCCGGCTATGCGCGGATGCCCGCGGACCGGCTGCTGCCGCCGGGCGCGGAGGATGAGGATTTCGACCGCCTGCTGAAGCACTACGGCGCGGCCATCGCGGTGCATACGCGGCTCTATCCCGGGGTCGAGGCGGCGCTGGACCGCCTGGCCGGGGCCGGGCACCAACTGGCGGTCTGCACCAACAAGCCCGAGGCCCTGGCCGAGACGCTGCTGCGCGAGCTGGGCATCCGCAACCGCTTTGCCGCGATGATCGGCGCGGACACGCTGCCGGTGCGCAAGCCCGATCCGCGGCCCTATCAGGCGGCGGTCGAGGGCGCGGGGGGCACGGTCGCGCGGTCCTTTCTGGTGGGCGATACCGAGACCGACCGCAAGACGGCCGCCGCCGCCGGGGTGCGCGTGGCGCTGGTGGCCTTCGGACCCGAGGGCAGGGCGATCGGGCGGCTGGCGCCCGACCGGCTGATGGAGCATTTCGACGATCTGCCCGCGTTGGCGGACGACTGGCTGGGCGCCTAGAGCGCCTGGTCCTTTTCGGCCTTGTCGGCGGGGTTGGCGTTCAGCATGCCGTAATTCTGCTCGCCGATCGTGCCATAGAGGTCCAGCTGCGTCTCCAGGAAGTCGATATGGCCTTCCTCGTCCTGGATCAGATGCTCGAACAGGTTCTTGCTGACATAGTCGCCGACCTTGTCGCAATAGTCGCGCGCCTCGATGTAGAGGGTGCGGGCATCGTGTTCGGCCGCGAGGTCGCTCTCCAGCGTCTCCTTCAGGGTCTGGCCGATTCGCAGCGGGTCCAGCCGCTGCAGGTTCGGATGGCCCTCCAGAAAGATGATCCGCTCGATCAGCCGGTCGGCGTGATGCATCTCCTCGATGGATTCCTCACGCGACTTCGCGGCGATCTTGCCGAAGCCCCAATCCTCCTGCAGGCGGTAATGCAGCCAGTACTGGCTGACCGCCGTCAGCTCAGACCGCAGCGCGGCGTTGAGATACTCGATGACCTTCGCGTCGCCCTTCATGGGATGGCTCCTTCCAGCTGTGTGATCCGGACCGCAGGATCGGCGGTGCGACGCCCAGCTTATCGCAGGCGCGCATCGTGTCCAGAAACAGCGGCATGCAGCCCCCGCAATCGGCGCGCTTCCCCAAAGCGTGATAGATCTTGCCCGGCGTGATGATCGTCTCGGGATCGGCCGCGCGCATCCAGTCGATGGCAGCGCGGATGTCGTGATCCGAGATCTGGGTGCAGTGGCAGACGATCATGGCGGGCTCCTGTCGGGCACAGACTTAGCAAAACTGTCAGGCATGTAAAGCCCGACTGTTTCACTTGGGCGTCAGCACGCTTGACGCGGCGCCGGACGCGCCGCAAAACGTCGCCATGAAGCTGTCCGATTTCGATTTCGACCTGCCCGACGGGCTGATCGCCACGCGCCCGGCGCGTCCGCGCAGCGCCGCGCGGCTGTTGCTGGCCGAAGGCGGCACCATTGCCGACCGCCATGTGGGCGACCTGCCCCAGATCCTGCGGCCGGGCGACTTGCTGGTGCTGAACGACACCAAGGTCATTCCCGCCCGCCTGACCGGCACGCGCACCCGCCAGACCCCGCAGGGACCGGCCACCGCGCGGGTCGAGATCACGCTCCTGGAGCCCGCCGCCGAGGGCTGGCAGGCGCTGGCCAAACCGCTGCGCAAGCTGCGCGTGGGCGAGGTGATCCGTTTCGGCGACAGCCTGTCGGCCGAGGTCGCCGAGATGTCCGAGACCGGCCTGCGGCTGGTCTTCGACGCCACCGGAGAGGCCTTCGACGCGGCGCTGAACCGGGTCGGTGCCATGCCCCTGCCGCCCTACATCGCGGCGCTGCGCGCGCCCGACGACCAGGACCGCGACGACTACCAGACGGTCTGGGCCGCGCGTCAGGGGGCCGTGGCAGCCCCGACGGCCAGCCTGCATTTCGACGCGCCCCTGCTGGAGGCGCTGGCCGCGCGCGGGGTCGAGTTCGTGCATGTCACCCTGCATGTCGGCGCGGGCACCTTCCTGCCGGTCAAGGTCGAGGACGTGACCACCCACCGCATGCATGCCGAATGGGGCGAGGTCTCGGCCGAGGCCGCCGATGCGATAAACCGCGCCAAGGCCGAGGGCCGCCGGGTGATCCCGGTGGGCACCACCGCACTGCGCCTGATCGAATCGGCAGCCCCCGAGCCGGGACGCATCGCGCCCTTCCGCGGCACGACCGACATCTTCATCTATCCGGGCCATCATTTCCGCGTGACCGACGGGCTGATGACCAACTTCCACCTGCCGAAATCGACGCTGCTGATGCTGGTCTCGGCGCTGATGGGGGCGGAAAAGATCCGGCAGATCTATGGACATGCGGTTCGCGACGGCTATCGTTTCTTCAGCTACGGCGACGCGTCGCTGCTGATCCCCTGAGGTCGGATTCCGGCTGGCATCGGGGGGGCTTCGGGCATAGGTCGGGCGTTCTGTCCCCACGCCCCTGAACGAGACGAGAGCCGCGATGATTTCGGTGTTGCGCACCACATGGCCCCTGCTGCTGGGCATCCTGCTGCTGATGGTCGGCAACGGCATGCAGGGGACGCTGCTGGGCATCCGTGGCGGCATCGAGGGTATTCCTACCTTCCAGATGTCCGTGGTCATGGCCAGCTATTACGGCGGGTTCCTGCTGGGCAGCCTGACCGTGCCGGACCTCATCAAGAACGTGGGCCATGTGCGGGTCTTCGCGGCCCTGGGATCGATGATCTCGGCGGTGCTGATCCTGTTTGCGGTCGAGCCGCACTGGATCAGCTGGACCGTGCTGCGCTTTCTGATCGGGTTCTGCTTCTGCGGGGTCTATGTCACCGCCGAAAGCTGGCTGAACGCCGGCTCCACCAACGAGAACCGCGGCCAGGCCCTGTCGATGTACATGATCGTGCAGCTTCTGGGCATCGTGGTGGCGCAGGCGCTGCTGAACGTGGGCGATCCGGCGGGCTACATGCTGTTCATCATCCCCTCTGTGCTGGTGTCGCTGGCCTTCACGCCGATCCTGCTCTCGGCGCAGCCCGCGCCGCAGTTCCAGACGATCCAGCGCATGTCCTTCGCCAAGCTCTATCGCGCCTCGCCTTTGGGCTGCGTGGGGATCTTCCTGATCGGGGGGGTGTTCTCGGTCCTGTCGGGCATGTCGTCGGTCTGGGGCGCGCAGATCGGGCTGTCGGTGGCGCAGATCAGCCTGTTCGTGGCCGCGATCTATGCGGGCGGGCTGGTGCTGCAATACCCGATCGGCTGGATCTCGGACCGCTATGACCGGCGCAAGCTGGTGCTGGGCATGTCGGCCATCGGGGGCCTCTGCGGGCTCGTCGTGGTCGCGGCGCAGCCGGGGACCCTCGGGCTGGTCGTGGCGGGGGCGATCATGGGCGGGGTCGCGAACCCGGTCTATGCGCTGCTCCTGGCCTATACCAACGATTATCTGGACCAGTCCGACATGGCCTCGGCCTCCGCGGGGCTGCTGTTCATCTATGGCATCGGCAGCATGGGCGGGCCGCTGATCACCGGCTGGATGATGGGCGTGATCGGGCCGGACGGCTACTGGATCTACATGGGCGTGCTGCTGGCGCTGCTGACCGGCTATGCGGGCTGGCGCACCACGCAGCGCCGCGCGCTGACGCCCGACGAGCAGGGCAGCTTCGCCGTCATCACCCCGAACGCGACGCCCTTGGCCGTGGACGCGGTGCTGGAGGAGGCGCAGTCCGACGACCCGCAGCCCCAGCCCGCGGCCTGACCGCCCGCTTGCCGCCTTGGGGCAAATGGTTTAACGCTGAACTATAATTCATCAGCGGGGGACCGGATGGCCCAGAATTTCGACGTGGTGGTGATCGGTGCGGGACCGGGCGGCTATGTCGCCGCGATCCGCGCGGCGCAGCTGGGCCTCAAGGTGGCCTGCATCGAGCGCGAGCATCTGGGCGGCATCTGCCTGAACTGGGGCTGCATCCCGACCAAGGCGATGCTGCGTTCCGCCGAGGTCTATCACCTGATGCACCGCGCCAAGGATTTCGGGCTGAAGGCGGACGGCATCGGCTATGACCTGGACGCGGTGGTGAAACGCTCGCGCGGGGTGGCCAAGCAGCTGTCGGGCGGCATTGGCCACCTGTTCAAGAAGAACAAGGTCACCGTGATCATGGGCGAGGCGAAGCTGGCCGGGAAGGGTCGCGTCACCGTCAAGACCGAGAAGGGCTCCGAGGAGGTCACGGCCAAGTCGATCATCCTGGCCACCGGCGCGCGGGCGCGCGAGTTGCCGGGGCTGGAACCGGACGGCAAGCTGGTCTGGAACTACAAGCACGCGCTGGTCCCGCCGCACATGCCCAAGAAGCTGCTGGTCATCGGATCGGGCGCCATCGGCATCGAATTCGCCAGCTTCTTCAACACGCTTGGCGCCAAGACCACCGTGGTCGAGGTCATGGACCGCGTCCTGCCCGTCGAGGATGCCGAGATCAGCGCCTTCGCCAAGAAGCAGTTCGTCAAGCAGGGCATGACGATCATGGAAAAGGCCGCGGTCAAGAAGCTGGACCGCAAGGGCGCGACCGTCACCGCCCATATCGAGGTCGGCGGCAAGATCGAGACGCAGGAGTTCGACACGGTGATCTCGGCCGTGGGCATCGTCGGAAACACCGAAGGGCTGGGCCTGGAAGAGGCCGGGATCAAGGTCGACCGCACCCATGTCATCACGGACGAATACTGCCGCACCGGGGTCGAGGGCGTCTATGCCATCGGCGATCTGGCGGGCGCGCCCTGGCTGGCCCACAAGGCCAGCCATGAGGGCGTCATGGTGGCCGAGCTGATCGCGGGCAAGCACCCCCATCCGATCAAGCCGGGCAGCATCGCGGGCTGCACCTACTGCCATCCGCAGGTGGCGTCGGTCGGCCTGACCGAGGCCAAGGCCAAGGAGCAGGGGCTGGACATCAAGGTCGGCCGCTTCCCCTTCGTCGGCAACGGCAAGGCGATCGCGCTTGGCGAGCCCGAGGGCATGGTCAAGACGATCTTCGACGCCAAGACCGGCGAGCTACTGGGCGCGCACATGGTCGGCGCCGAGGTGACCGAGCTGATCCAGGGCTATGTCATCGGCCGCCAGCTGGAGACGACCGAGCAGGACCTGATGGAGACGGTCTTCCCGCATCCGACCCTGTCGGAGATGATGCACGAGGCGGTCCTGGACGCCTACGGGCGCGCCATCCACTTCTGATCGGGGCCACGGGCCGGACCGACGGGGGGCATCGCGCCCCCCGTTCGCATGTCCGGGGGTCAGTTCGCTGGAGTGAGGCGGGTGACGCCGGTCGCCGCCGCGCGCGCGAGGCCGGGGTCCAGCGACATGCCGACATATTCGCCCCGCCGCCACAGCCCCGCCAGATCGTCGTAATGCCGCGACAGGGGGTGGCCCGACTGCCCGGTCGAGATGATGAAGACCGAGCTGTCCGGATCGGCCAGGTCGATCACGCTGCGGAAGCCCGCGCCGGTCACGGCCTGGAACGGCTCGTCCGTGCTGCCCATCAGGCCGCTGCGCGCGACGGTGAAGTCCCCGCCCGAGATCGACTGCGTGATGTTCATGATCCAGCCCAGGGCGGGCAGGCCGCCCAGGCCGGGATGGCGGTGTTCGGCCTCATGCGCGTCGCCCCACCGCCAGCTGGTCACGTCGGGACCGAAGCGCGCGCTCAGATCCAGGATCGCGCGGTCCAGCGCCTGCCGGGCGATGGTGGCGCAATCCTCGGTCGCGGCGCTTTGCACGATGTCGCACCAGGCGGCGGCGCCGTCGCGGTTGCGGAACACCGCGTCGATGAACAGCGGGCGCAGCTGGCGGATGTCGTCGGCCAGCGGGCCCAGCTCGTCCCGGATCAGCCGGTCCTGCAGCGCGGCCATCCAGGCGGCATAGATCAGCGGTTCGGGCAGATGCTCGTTCATGGCGCCGTCCCATTCGGCCAGGAGGGTCAGCGCGTCCTGACGCTGACGCTCCGGCGTGCCGGGGGCGGCCGGATCGCCGGTGAACCACAGATCGGCCCCCACCAGCGGCAGCAGCGCGCGCGCGGCCGGGCTGACCACGTCCAGCTGCGCGGCGACGAAGCTGTCGCGCGAATGGACCTCGCGGTCGCCCAGCAGCCGCGCCAGGCGGCTGCGGCGCAGCCCGTCGGCCCCGTGTTCGTCGGTCGAGAAGGACAGCCCGTCCTCGGGGGGCTGTCCGCCATCGGCCAGGGCGGTCGCACCCTGCCAGGCGGTCGTCTCCAGCCAGCCCGGCGCGGGCAGGGCGCCACCGGTCGGATGGTCGGGCCGGCGCTGCGGCGCGGCCCCCGCGGCCATATGCGTGACGCGCCCGCCTTCGGCCAGCGTGACGTCCAGCGCGGGGGCGACCACGCCGCGCAGGGCACGCCCCGCCTGCGCCGGATCGCGCGCGCGCATCAGCCCCATCAGCGCCGACATGGTGCCGTCCTGCCGCGAGAGGCCCGTCCAGCGCAGCGCCGGGAC